>DATKBA010000001.1:0-16482 GCA_035514455.1 Gaiellaceae bacterium
GTTCGCCGGGCTGTGGCTGGCCGCGTCGGCGCCCGTGCGGGTGCGCTAATCCTGCGACGGCTCGAGCTTGCGCGCGAACTCGCGGAAGCGCGCGCGGGCGTCCTCGTCCGGCCCGAGCTGCTCGTCCGCGCCGTAGCGCGGGTCGGCGGCGATCTCCTCGGCGACGGCGCGCACCTCGGCGGCGATCGCGCTCCGGTTCGCGGGGTCGCGCAGAAGCAGCTCCACCCATGAGTCGCTGCCGTCGTAGGGCGGAACGTCGTGGTCGACGAGCAGCTCGCCCAGCTTCACGCCGACCCGGATGTAGGCGAAGGTCCGAAACGCCAGGATCCGCCTCGGCGAGCCGACGAGCCGCTCGATCTCGGGGTCGTCCGCCTGGATCTGCGCGACGATGCTGCCGATCGGCTCGTCGACGAGCGGAAGCCAGACCTCCTCGTGCTCCGTCATGGTCCCGAAGGATACGGGGAGGGACGGCGGCACCGCCACGCGAGTTGCGCGGCGACCGCGAGCAGGAGCAGCGCGAAGAGGCGGCGCAGCACGTCCTCGGAGAGCGACGTGGCGACCTGGACGCCGGCGACCGCGCCCGCGATCGACGCCACGCCGAGCAGGGCGGCGGCCGGCCAGTCGACGTTGCCATAGCTGCGCTGGCGCCAGGTGCCCGCGAGGACGGTCGGGAGGATCGCCAGCAGCGACGTCGCCTCGGCGTCGAGCTGCGAGAGCCCCAGCACGACGAGCGTGGGGACGAAGAGGATGCCGCCGCCGACGCCAAAGGAGCCTGCGAGGACGCCCGCGGCGAAGCCGAGCACGAGCGCGAACGCGACCAGGCCGACGCTCACCCGGCGAGCATCCAGACCGCCACCACGAGCAGCAGGAACGCGAACGCTAGCGTCAGCGCGCGGCTGGAGACGCGCTGCTGCAGCGACGTGCCCGCGACCGCCCCCGCCGCCGCGGGCAGGCCGACGAGCGCCGCATAGGCGACGTCGACGTGCCCCTCGAACGCGTACAGGATCGTTCCCGCGAGCGCCGTGATCCCGATCGCCGCCAAAGACGTCGCGGTGGCGGGCCTGGTGTCGAACCCGGCGAGCAGGATCAGCAGCGGCACGAGCACGATCCCGCCCCCGACGCCGAAGATCGTGCTGAAGAGGCCGGCGACGAGGCCGATGAGGACGAGCTTCGGCGTCACCTTCGTATCCTAGGCGCGTGGACGGCGACGGCACCCTGCTCGCGCGCCTCGCCGGGGAGCCGCGGCGGACCGCGCTGCTGCTGGACGTGGACGGCGTGCTCGCGCCGATCGTGCCCGTCCCGCACGAGGCGAGCGTGCCGGAGGAGACAAGAGCCGAGCTGCGCCGGCTGCACGGCCGCTACGCGCTCGTCGCCTGCATCAGCGGCCGCTCCGGCGCGGACGCGCGCCGCGTCGTCGGCGTCGACGAGCTCGTCTACGTCGGCGAGCACGGGCTCGAGCTCGAGCCCGAGGCGTCCGCCTGGAGCGAGCGCCTCCTCGGCTTCGCCGCCACCGTCGACTGGGAGGACGTCGAGCGCAAGCCGCTGACGGTGACCTTCCACTACCGCCGCGCCGCGAGCGAGGCGGAGGCGCTCGTGCTGCTCGAGGCGGTGGCGGCGCAGGCCCGGCACGAGGGACTCGTCGCCCGCTTCGGTCGCAAGGTGCTGGAGCTGCGGCCGCCGATCGGCGCCCACAAGGGCACGGCCGTCGCCCACCTGCTGGGCGAGCGCGACCTCAGGCGGGCGCTCTATGCGGGCGACGACACGACCGACCTCGACGCCTTCCACGCGGTCCAGGGGCTCGAGCTCGGCGTCCGCGTGGCCGTGGCCTCCCCGGAGGGGCCGGCGGAGCTGCGCGAGACCGCCGACATCGTCGTCGGCGGCCCCGCGGAGTTCCTGGACCTGCTGCGGCGGCTCTAGGCCGGCTCGAACGCGGGCCGCGCCTCGGGCGCGGTCGCGATCTCCTCCTGGCGGATCAGCGCGAGGGCGGCGACGACACCCGCGAGCGCGATCCCGGCGCCGACCCAGAAGGCGAGCTGGAAGCCCGAGGTGAGCGCCTGCGGCACCGCCGCGCCCGCCGCGACCTCGCTCTCGGTGCGCGAGATCGCAATCGTCGAGAGGAGGGCGATCCCGACCGCGCCGCCGATCTGCTGCGAGGTGTTGATCAGCCCCGAGGCGAGTCCGGCCTCCGCCTGCCGCACGCCGGCGAGCGCCGCGATCGAGATCGGCACGAAGCAGAGCGCCATCCCGAGCGCGACGAGCAGGAACCCCGGCAGCAGGTTGGCGGCGTACGAGCCCCCGACCGAGACCTGCGTGAAGAGGAGCAGGCCGACCGTGAGGATCGCCATCCCGCCGGCGATCAGCGGCCGGACGCCCACCCGGTTCACGAGCGCGGCGGCGACGTTGGCCCAGACGATCGAGGTGCCCGCGACCGCGAGGTACGCCACGCCGGTCTTCATCGCCGAGTAGCCGAGCACCTGCTGCATGTAGAGCGTCAGCATCAGGAACATCGAGAAGAGCGCGGTGCCGAGGATGAAGCCCGCGACGTTCGCGCCGAGCACCGTCTTCGTGCGCAGGATCCCGAACCGCATCAGCGGCTCGGCGGCCCGCCGCTCCCAACCGACGAAGCCGGCGAGCAGGACGGCGGCCAGGGCGAAGACGCCGAGCGCGCGGCCCGAGCTCCAGCCCCACTCGTTCCCCTGCGTGATCCCGAGGACGAGAGCCGAGAGGCCACCCGTGACGAGCACCGCCCCGAGCGCGTCGAAGCTCTTGACGCGCGTGTCGCGGCTCTCGCCGAGCAGCACAGGCGCCAGGACGAGCGCCACGATGCCGACCGGGATGTTGACGAAGAAGATCCACTCCCACGAGAGCGCGTCCGTGAGCACGCCGCCGAGGAGGACGCCTGCGGCCGCGCCGAAGCCGCCGACCGCGCCCCAGACGCCCAGCGCGATGTTGCGCTCGCGGCCCTCGGCGAACGTCGTCATCAGGATCGCGAGCGCCGCGGGCGAGATCGTCGCCGCGCCAAGGCCCTGGATAGCGCGTGCGCCGATCAGCGAGGTCTCCGACCAGGCGAGCCCGCAGAGCAGCGAGCCGATCGTGAACGCGACGAGGCCGAGCATGAAGATGCGCCGTCGTCCGAGCAGGTCGGCCGTACGGCCCCCGAGCAGGAGGAAGCCGCCGAAGACGAGGGCGTAGGCGGAGATCACCCACTGCAGGTTCGCCTGCGAGACGCCGAGATCGGTCTGAATCGAGGGGAGAGCGACGTTCACGATCGCGATGTCGAGCACGACCATGAACTGGACGGCGCCGAGCAGGGCCAGTCCGAACCATTTCAAGCGAGGGGATGCGACCATCCGAGCTATCCTTTCAGCAGAGTATGCTTGCGACAGTGAAGCGTATACTTGCAAAACGCAAGTCGTCCCCCGAGGATGATCTTTCGATGAAGCGCTACGACCACCAGTACTGCCCGATCGCCAGCTCGCTCGGGCTCGTCGGCGAGCGGTGGACGCTGCTCGTCGTGCGTGAGCTCTTCGCCGGGCCCAAGCGGTACACCGACCTCGCCGAGCACCTGCCCGGGATTGGCACGAACATCCTCGCCGCCCGCCTGAAGGAGCTCGAGACGGCCGGCCTCGTCGAGAGGCGGAAGCTGCCGCCGCCCGCGGCGTCGAGCGTCTACGAGCTGACCGAGACGGGCCGCGCGCTGCGCCCGGTCCTGCACGAGCTCGCCCGCTTCGGGGCGAAGTACCTCGGCCCGCCGCCGCCCGATGCGCTCGAGGAGGGATGGCTGCTGGGCGCCCTCGACCTCGCCGTTTCGCCACTGGCCGGCGGCATGACGGTCGCCTTCAAGATCGGCGGCGAGGAGGCGTCGCTCGTGGACGGGCGCGCCGTGCCGGGTCTGGCGGCGGTGGCCGATGCCGTCGTCGAGGGCGACCCGGCCGGCTTCTACCACCTCTTCGTCGACGGCGCCCTCGATGCCGTCCAGATCGACGGCGACGTCCGTGCCGTCGAGCACCTGGTCGCCGCGTTTCGCCCTAGCGGCGTGCCGCTTCCCGCCTGAGCACGTCCCACGCGAGCCGCACGTCGTCCTCCGTCGTGCGCGCGTTTCCGACCGCGAGGCGCAGCGAGTAGCGGCCGTCGAGCTTCGTGTGCGAGAGGAACACCTCGCCGGAGGCGTTGACGCGCTCGAGCAACGCCTCGTTCTCGGCGTCGGAGCCCTCGTGCCGGAAGCAGACGAGCGAGAACGGCCGCGGCGCCGTGACCTCCCAGCCGGCCTCCTCGCGCACCCACTCCTCGAAGAGCGCAGCGAGCCGGACCGCTTCGCGGATCCGCTCCTGCAGACCGGTGCGGCCGTAGCAGCGGAGGACTGCCCAGAGCTTGAGCGCGCGGAAGCGGCGCCCGAGCACGGGGCTGTACTCCGACAGGCTCGCCACCTCCTCGCTGACGCGGAGGTACTCGGGCACGAGGCTGAAGGCCGCGCGCAGGTCGTCGGGCCGGCGCGTCCACATCGTCGAGCAGTCCATCGGCGTCAGGAGCCACTTGTGCGGGTTGACGACGACCGAGTCGGCGCGCTCCCAGCCGGCGAAGTGGTGCCGGAGCTCCGGGCACACGGCCGCGGAGCCGGCGTAGGCGGCGTCGACGTGCAGCCAGGCTCCCGCCGCCTCGGCACGGGCGGCGATCGCCGCGACCGGGTCGACCGAGCTCGTCGAGGTCGTGCCGACGGTCGCCACCACCGCGCATGCGCCGGTCAGGTCGAGCGCGTCGGGACGGAGACCGAACGCCTCGTCGACCGGGACCGTCCGCAGCTCCAGCTCGAGCAGCCTGCAGGCCTTCGCCACCGACGAGTGCGCGTGCTCGGAGACGACGACGGCGCGCGCGCCCGGCTTCGCGTGCCGGGCCGCGGCGAGCGCCGCCATCGTGCAGGTCGAGGCCGTGTCCTCGATGTGGCCGTGCAGGCCGTCCGGGAGCCCGAGCAGCTGCGCGAGCCAGTCGAGCGCGAGCTCCTCGAGCTCCTGCAGCGCGGGCGAGGTTCGCCAGAGGATGCCGACCTGGTTCAGCCCCGCCGCGAGCAGCTCGGCGAGGACGCCGGGCTCGGAGCCCGTATTCGCGAAGTAGGCGAAGAAGCGCGGGCTCTGCCAGTGCGTGATCCCGGGGAGCAGCAGCTCGTCGAGGTCGCGGAGGACGGCCGCGAAGGGCTCCGGGGCCTCGGGCGGCGAGGCGGGAAGCCGCGAGCGCAGCTCGCCCGGCTCGACCTGCGCCAACACCGGGAAGTCGCGCAGCCGCTCCAGGTACGAGGCCACCCACTCGACCGCCGCCGCTCCGTCCTCGCGGAAGCTCACTTGCGCAGCCTCTCGATCTGCTTCCACGTGCGCGTGTTCAGGACCTGCTCCTTCGTCAGCCACGCGCGGCGGGCCTGCGCGACGCCGAGGTCGACGTAGTCGAGCGCCTTGGTCGAGTGGCCGTCGCTGGAGATCACGAGGGTCAGTCCCGCCTCGCCGGCCAGCCGGGCGTTCGCGTCGCGGAGGTCGAGCCGGTCCGGCTGCGAGTTGATCTCGAGGAACGTCCCCGTCGCGAGCGCCGCCTCGACGACCTTCTCGACCTCGACCGCCGAGGGGCTGCGGACGCCGATCCGGCGGCTCGTCAGGTGGCCGATGCAGTCGACGTGCGGGCTCTCCATCGCCGCCCGCACGCGGCCCGTCGGGTCGTTGTCGAAGCTCGAGTGCACCGATGCCATCACCCAGTCGAGCGGCGCGAGCAGCTCGTCGGCGACGTCGAGCTCCCCGTTCGCGCGGATGTTGACCTCGATCCCCTTCAGGATCCGGAACGGCGCCAGCCGCTCGTTGAGCGCGTCGATCTCCTCCCACTGGCGCTCGAGCCGCCCGTCGCGGAGCCGCTGCGCGTGGTCGCAGATCGCCAGGTAGTCGTGGCCGCGCGCACGGGCGGCGGCGGCCATCTCCTCGATCGACGCCTTCCCGTCCGACCACGTCGAGTGGGCGTGGAGATCGCCGCGGAGGTCGGCCCGCTCGACCAGCACCGGCAGCTCGCCCCTGCGCGCCGCCTCGAGCTCGCCGCCGTTCTCGCGCAGCTCGGGCGGGATGTAGGCGTAGCCGAGGTGGGCGTACAGCTCCTCCTCGTCGGCCGCGCGGAATTCCTCGCCGGTCTCGACGGTCGTGACCGAGTACTCCGAGACGGAGAAGCCGCGCCGGACCGCGTCCTCGCGGAGCGCGACGTTGTGCTCCTTCGAGCCGGTGAAGTGCTGGAGCAGGTTCCCGTAGCTCTCGGGCGGCACGACGCGCAAGTCGAGCCGGAAGCCCTCGTTCGTGATCACCGTCGCCTTCGTGTCGCCCTTCGCGACGACGCTCGCCACGTTCTCGCGGCTCGTGAAGTGGTCGATCAGGGCGGCGGGCTCGGCCGATGTCGCGATCACGTCGAGGTCGCGGAAGGTCTCGCGGCGGCGGCGCGCCGAGCCGGCCTCGGAGACCTTCACGGCGGCCGGGTGCGCGCGCAGCTCCTCGACGAGGGCGAGCAGGACGGGGAGGCCGTCGCCGAGCAGCCGCCGCGACTCGCGCGGGTCCTGCGGCTCCTGCGCGAGCGCCTTCAGGATCTTCTCCTCGCTCCTGGCGCCCAGCCCGGCGAGGCCGCGCAGGCGCTCCTGCTCGGCCGCCTCCTTCAGCGCGGCGAGCGTCGTCACGTCCAGCTCCTTCCAGATCCGCCGCGCCGTCTTCGGGCCGAGCCCCGGCAGCCGCATGAACTTGACGACCTCCTCGGGGACGAGCGCCTTGCGCTTCGTCAGCGCCTTCATCTCGCCCAGCTCGACCACCTCGACGATCTTCTCCTCGATCGTCTTGCCGATCCCCTGGAGCGACTTCGCCTCCCCGTCGAGCGCGAGCTGCGCGACCGGGCCGCCCGTCTCGCGAATGCGCGTGGCGGCGCGGCGGTAGGCGAGGACGCGAAACGAGTCCTCCCCCTCGAGCTCGCTCAGGTCGGCGAGCAGCTCGAGCTGGTCGGCGAGCTCGTCGTTCCTCGGCAGGGTCCCGGCCACCGACAGCGATGATACGGCCGTGCGCGCACTCGTCTGCCTGCCCACCTACAACGAGCGCGAGAATCTCGAGCCGATGCTGCGGGCGCTCGGCGCCGTGCTCGGCGAGGACGACCGCGTGCTCGTGATCGACGACAACTCGCCGGACGGCACCGGCGAGCTCGCCGACCGGCTCTCCGCCGAGCTCGGCTACGTCGACGTCCTCCACCGCAAGCGAAAGGAGGGCCTCGGCCCTGCGTACCTGGCCGGCTTCGCACGCGCGCTGGAGCAGGGCGCCGAGCTCGTCGTCGAGATCGACTGCGATTTCTCGCACGACCCGAACGACGTGCCGCGGCTGCTCGAGGCCGTCCGAGACGCCGACCTCGTGCTCGGCTCGCGCTACGTGCCGGGCGGCGGCGTCGAGAACTGGGGCCTCGTGCGCCGTGCGGTCTCCGCGGGCGGCTCCCTCTACGCCCGCTTCCTGCTCGGCGTCGGCGTCCGCGACCTGACGGGCGGGTTCAAGTGCTTCCGCCGGGCCGTGCTCGAGGCGATCCCCCTGGACGACGTGCACGCCCGCGGCTACGCGTTCCAGATCGAGCTCACCTACCGCGCGCTGCGCCTGGGCTTCCGCGTCCGCGAGATCCCGATCCGCTTCACCGACCGCGTCGCCGGCGGCTCGAAGATGTCGCGGACGATCGTGCTCGAGGCGGTCTGGAAGGTACCCGCGCTGCGGCTCGCGGCGCTGCGGGGGCGGCTGTGAGGGAGGTCACGGACGGGACCTTCGCAGCCGAGGTGCTCGAGGCGGATGGACCCGTGCTCGTCGACTTCTGGGCGCCCTGGTGCAAGCCGTGCGAGGCGATCGAGCCCGCCCTCGAGGGGATCGCCGCGGACACCGGCGTCACGCTCCTGCGGCTGAACGTCGACCAGCACCTCGGCGCGCCCTCGCGCTACGGCATCCTCTCGCTCCCGACCGTGATCCTGTTCGCCGGCGGCGAGCCGAGGGCGACGGTCGTCGGCGCCCGGCCGCGGCACCACTTCGAGCGCGCCTTCGCGGAGTGGCTCGCTACGTGAAGTGCTCGTAGCCGGCGAGCTCGTACGGCTCGCCCTCGTGCAGCAGGAGCACGCCCTGGCCCTTCTCGCACCGGCCGATCACCGGGAAGCCGAGCGGGTCGGGCGTCGCTGCGAGCAGCTCGAAGTCCTCGCCGAAGCCGAGATCGTCAAGCTCGCCGTCGCGCGGGACGGCGTCGAGGTCGACCACGACACGGCAGCCGGAGCGGCGGGCGAGGTGGCCCGCGTCGACGGCGATCCCGTCCGACACGTCGAGCATCGCCGTCGCGATCCCGCCGAGCCGCAGGCCCTCCTCGACACGCACGGGTGGGCGCACGTAGCGGCCTTCGCGGAAGGCTCTGCCCGCAGCGCCGAGCGGGCCGGTGACGACGACCAGGTCACCGGGGCGCGCGCCGGCCCGCCCCGGCACGCGCTCGGAGCGGCCGATCGCGGTGACGCTGAGGAAGACCCGGTCCGCGCTCGTGGTGTCGCCGCCCCGAACGGGGACGCCCGCCTCCGCGAGGCCCTCGTACAGCTCCACCACCTGCTCCACCTCGACGCCGCCCGGAGCGCCGAGCGTGACGATCAGCGCCTCGGGGCGCGCCGCCGACGCGGCGAGGTCGCTGACGTTGACCGCGGCGGCGCGAAAGCCGAGCTCGCGCCAGGTGAGCCGGTCGAGCCGGAAGTGCACTCCTTCGACGAGCGCGTCCTGCGTGACGACGACGCCTCCGGCCAGCTCTGCCGCATCGTGCTCCGTGCCGCTGATCAGCCCGCGCGACTCGAGCTCGCGCAGGAGGCCGAGCTCGCCCGCCTCAGAGAGCCGCATCGACGGCCACTCGCAGCGCTTCGATCTCCTCGACCGCCCGGATCACGGCGACTCCCGCGGCCCCCGCCGCGATGCAGTCGGCCGCGTTGGCCGCGTCGATACCGCCGATCGCGACCACGGGGAGCGAGGTGGAGAGGCAGACGTCGCGAAGGCCGTCCAGCCCGATCGGCGGCGCCGCCTCGGCCTTCGAGGGCGTCGCCCAGACCGGGCCCGCTCCGAGGTAGGCGGCGCCGAGGTGCTCCGCGACCGCGGCCTCGCGACGCTTCGTCACCGAGACGCCGGCGGGGATCCCCGCGGCAAGCGCCCGCTCCAGCCCCGGGTCACCCTGGCCGAGGTGGACGCCGCAGCCCAGCTCGATCGCCGCCTCGACGTCGTCGTTGACGACGAGCTCCGCGCCGAGGCCGGCGAGCGCCCGCCCGAGCGCGACGAGCTCGCGCGTCGGCGCGCCCTTGACCCGCAGCTGCACCACGGTCGCCCCGCCCGCCGCTGCGCGGCGCGCGGTCTCCGCGTCCGAGACGAGGGCGTGGAGCTTCACGAGGAGAGAGTCACCCTCGCCCGCGCGCTCAGGGTCGCCGGGTCGAGCGCCGCCAGGGCGTCGTAGAGCGCGACGTGGAAGCTGCCCGGGCCCTTCGCGTCCGCCGCGGCGTCCTCGCCCGCGACGCCGAAGGCGACGAGCGCCTCCGCCGCCGCCTCGAAGGCGTCCTCCTTCCCGGCCAGGAAGCAGCCGGTCAGCGCCGTCGACATGCAGCCGGTGCCCGTGATCGCAGCCAGCAGCTCGTGCCCGTTCGCGATCGCAGCCGAGCGCTCGCCGTCGGAGACGTGGTCGACCGGGCCCGTGACCGAGGCGACGACGCCGAGCGTTCGGGCCGCGTCCCGCGCGAGCGCTGCCGGGTCGCCTCCGCCGCCGACCGACTCGACCCCGCGCACCTCGGCCTCGACGCCGACGAGCGTCGCGACCTCGCCCGGGTTGCCGCGGAGCACTGCGACGTCGACCTCGTCCAGGATCCGCTTCGCCGTCCGCGTCCGGTACCCCGTGGCACCCACCCCGACGGGGTCGAAAACGACGGGTACGCCGCGCTCGTTCGCCGCAGCGCCGGCGAGCAGCATCGCCTCGACCCAGTCCTCCGAGAGCGTGCCGATGTTGAGCACCAGCGCCCCGGCGAGACCGACCATCTCCTCGACCTCCTCGCGCGCGTGCGCCATCACCGGCAGCGCACCGAGCGCGAGGATCGCGTTCGCCGTCTCGTTCATGACCACGTAGTTGGTCAGGTTGTGGACGAGCGGCCTGCGCTCGCGGATCGTGCCGAGGGTGGCTCCTGGATCGATCATGCCCTTCCTTTCACGTCGAGGACGTCGACCGGGCCCTCCCCGGACCCGAGCTCGACGAGGCCGTTGCGGACCGCGGTGGACGCCGCTGCCGAAGCTCCCCGCGCTGCCTCCGCGAGCGAGGCGCCGCGTCCCAGCAGCGCGGCGAGCGTGGCGGAGTGGGTGCAGCCGGCGCCGTGCGTCGCCGGGACCTCGTGCCACTCGACGGGCAGCTCGAAGTGGTCGTGCCCGTCGAAGAGATGGTCGACCGCGGGCTCGCCGTGGCCGCCGGTGACGAGCGCGGCGGCCGCCCCGAGCTCGACCAGCCGGACGGCCAGTTGCCGGCGCGACGCGCCCGGCATCCCGGTCAGCGCCTCCGCCTCCGGGAGGTTCGGCGTCACCACGGTCGCGAGCGGGAAGAGCCGCCCGACCAGCGTCTCGACGGCGTCGTCCTGGAGCAGCTGCGCGCCGGAGCTCGCGATCAGCACAGGGTCGACGACGAGCGGCACGGGATGGGCTTCGAGGAACCCGGCGACCGACTCGATGATCGTCCGCGAGAAGAGCATCCCCGTCTTGGCGGCGTCCACGCCGATGTCGTCGAAGACGGCGTCGAGCTGGGCGCGGATGAACTCGGGCGGCAGCTCGTGCACGGCCGTCACCGCAGTCGTGCTCTGGGCGGTCAGGGCGACGAGCGCGCTCATGCCGTGCGCGCCCACGGCGGCGAACGCCTTCAGGTCGGCCTGGATGCCCGCTCCGCCGCCGGAGTCGGACGTCGCGATCGTCAGACAACGTGGAACCACTCAGCTCCCTTCGCCGGTCCTAACCGGATCAGGTTCGACGGGTGTGATCTCAGCCCCGCGGGGCACCCCGGTAGGTCGAAGGCTAGCGTAGGAGCCGTGAGCGTCGCCGCACCCGCCTGGCTCGAGCTGCTGGAGGGCCAGGCCGAGCTCGCGCACCTGTCCGTCGAGCCGCCGCGGGCGGGAAAGAGCGAGCCGTTCCCGGACGACCTCGACCCCCGCGTCGCCTCGGCGCTCGTCGCTCAGGGGATCACCGCGCTCTACCGGCACCAGGCCGAGACCTGGGAGGCGCTGCGCGCCGGCGGGCACGCGATCGTGACGACGAGCACCGCGAGCGGCAAGAGCCTCGCCTTCAACCTGCCGGTGCTCGACCTGCTCGCGCGCGAGCCCAAGAGCCGCGCCCTCTACCTCTACCCGACCAAGGCGCTCGCCCAGGACCAGGCGCGGGCGTTGCAGGCGTTCGGGCTCAAGGGCGTCAAGCCCGCGATCTACGACGGCGACACGGAGAGCGAGCGGCGCTGGCAGATCCGCAAGTGGGCGAACGTCGTCCTCTCCAACCCGGACATGCTCCACGTCGGCGTCCTCCCCCACCACGACCGCTGGGGGGATGTGCTCGCCAACCTCCGCTACGTCGTCGTCGACGAGGCGCACGTCTACCGCGGCGTCTTCGGCTCCCACGTGGGGAACGTACTTCGCCGCCTGCGGCGGCTCGCCCGGGCGTACGGCTCGGAGCCGCAGTTCGTGCTCGCCTCCGCCACGATCGCCAATCCCGGGAGCCTCGCGGAGATGCTGCTCGGCGAGCCTGCGGCGGTGATCGACAGCGACGCCGCGCCGGCGCCGGAGCGGACGATCGCGCTCTGGAACCCGGAGCTGCTCGACGCCGACCTCGGGGTGCGCGCGAGCTCGCTCGGCGATGCGTCGCGGCTGCTCGCGACCTTCGTCGAGCGCGGCCTGCGCACGATCTGCTTCGCGAAGAGCCGCAAGGCGGTCGAGCTGATCCACCGCTTCGCGAGCGACCGCGTCGACCCGCCGACGGCGGCGCGGCTCACCCCGTACCGGGCGGGATACACGCCCGGGCAGCGGCGCGAGATCGAGCGGCGGCTGACGGAGGGCGAGCTTCTCGGCGTCACCGCGACCGACGCGCTCGAGCTCGGGATCGACATCGGCTCGCTCGACTGCGCGATCTCGGTCGGCTTCCCGGGCACCGTCTCCTCGCTCCGGCAGCAGTGGGGCCGCGCCGGCCGCCGCAGCCCCGGCCTCGCCGTCCTCGTCGCGAGCGAGGACGCGCTCGACCAGTACTTCATGCGCGAGCCCGAGACGCTGCTCGCCCGCACCGTCGAGGCAGCGATCCTCGACCACGCGAACCCGCGCGTGCTCGACGGCCACGTTCTCGCCGCCGCCTTCGAGGGGCCGATCGACGATCGCGACGCGGAGACGCTCGGCCCCGAGGCGCTCGAGCGCGCCGCGGTGCTGCCGGAGCTGAAGCCGACCGAGGCAGGCTTCGTCTGGAACGGCAAGGACTACCCGGCCGCCCGCGTCCTGCTCCGCTCGGGCGAGCTCGACTCGTTCACCGTCGTCGACGAGGAGACGGGCACCGTGCTCGGCACCGTCGAGCGCTCACGCGCCTACTCGACGGTCCACGACGGGGCCGTCTACCTCCACCTCGGGGAGCAGCACCTGGTCACGCGCCTCGACGTGGACGCGCGGGCGGCGCTCGTCCGCCGCGCGAACGTCGACTGGTACACGCAGGCGCAGAAGGAGACCTCGACCGACATCGTCGCGCCCGTCCGCGTCGAGGCCCGGCTCGGGCTCGCGCTCACGTTCGGCCGCGTCTCCGTGACAGAGCGGGTGATCGCCTTCCAGCGCAAGACGATCAGCGGCGGCGACACCCTCGAGACGGTCCCGCTCGACCTGCCCGAGACGAGCTTCGAGACCGAGGCCGTCTGGTTCTCGCCGACGTCCCAGCAGCTGGAGGGCCTGGAGGAGATGCCGAAGCTCCTCTCGTCGCTCCACGCCGCCGAGCACTCGCTGATCGCGCTGCTGCCGCTCTGGGCGATGTGCGACCGCTGGGACATCGGCGGCCTCTCGACGAACGTCCACCCGCAGACGGGGCTGCCGACGATCTTCGTCTACGACGGCCACGCCGGCGGCGTCGGGATCACCGAGCGCGGCTTCGAGCGCTTCGAGGGCTGGGTCGAGGACACGGCCAGGATGCTCGCCGGCTGTCCGTGCACCGCGGGCTGCCCCAGCTGCGTGCAGAGCCCGAAGTGCGGCAACCTGAACGACTACCTGGACAAGGACGGCGCCCTCACGCTCCTGCGCCACCTGCTCGCCGAGGCCTCCTAGCGACCGAAGATCAGGTGGCGCTCGACCGTCGCCAGCCAGGACGTCCCGAACGCCCAGACCGCCGCCCACTCCGCGACCAGGATGCCCTTGTCGGGGTCGCCCGTGAACCCCGCGAACGCGGCGAGCGCGAAGGCGAGCACGATCACTACCGCGCATCCGTAGTGGAGGGCTCGCCGCTCCGCGTGGTACTTGCCGAAGTAGTAGCTGCTCAGCGCGAGCAGGAGGATGAAGGCCCCTGCGGCGACAAAGTGGATCGTCTCGACGATGTTCGCGCCGACGAGGTCCTGCAGCGGCGTCGCCGGCACCCTCGCGCCAGGCCTTCCGGTCGGGAACAACGCGACGATGATGACCGCCAGGCCGGCATAGGTGCTCACCCGGCCCTCGCGGGTCCGGTCCGCGATCTTGTAGATGACGAGGAAGACGCCGATCGCGCAGAGGAGCCCGACGAAGAGCTCCCGCACGCCCGAGTAGTAGTAAGCGCTGAGCGAGCCGCGCGGCAACGGCTGCCCGTCGAAGACGATCGGCTCGAGGAAGACCAGGAGCGGCGGCAGCGCGAGCCCGAGGACGCCGATCGCGAAGCGCATGAAGACGTAGGAGCGGACGTACGGCTGCGCGGCCGGATCTTCGGCGCGCTGCTTGACCTCGACCTGCGGCCAGAGCATCTCGACCATCGCGCGACAAACGTAAACTCTTGTGACGTCTGTGTCTAGAGCCGCCGCTGTCGATTCCTCGACAGCTCGTTCGTCTCCATGGTGAAGTCGAAGCTCGAGAGGAGCAGCGGATGCAGTACCTGGCACTGATCTACGGCGAGGAGGGCCGGTGGGCCGAGCTCTCGCAGGAGGACCGCGACAGCGAGATGGGGGAGTACATGGCGCTGTCGCAGGAGAGCGTCACGGTCGGCGGCAACGAGCTCGACTCGGTCGCGACCGCGACGACCGTGCGCGTGCGCAGGGACGAGACGCTCGTCACCGACGGGCCGTTCGTCGAGCTGAAGGAGGCGCTCGGCGGCTACTACGTCTTCGAGTGCGGCACGATCGATGAGGCGTGTGCGCTCGCGGCGAGAATCCCGGCCGCCCGCCACGGCGCAGTCGAGGTCCGGCCCGTCTACGTCGACGGCGGTGAGCGGTCGTGAAGTACGTCGCGCTGCTCACCAACCTGGCCGAGGACATCGACGCCTGGGAGAGGATGAGCCCGAAGGAGGCGCAGGCGGCCCGGGCCGAGGAGATCCCGAAGTGGGAGGCTCTCTTCGGCGAGCTGGGCCCGACCGGCGCGCTCGGCTTCAGCGCCGAGCTCGACACACCCTCGGCGGCGAAGACCGTCCGCGTCCGCGACGGTGAGACGATCGTCACCGACGGGCCGTTCGCGGAGACGAAGGAGCAGCTCGGCGGCGTGATCGAGCTCGAGGCGGAGGACCTCGACGCCGCGATCGCGATCGCCGCCCGCATCCCCGTCGCCTCCAAGGCATCCGTCGAGCTGAGGCCGGTCATCGAGCATTGACCGAGGCGGCCGGCCGGATCTTCCGGGAGGAGTGGAGCCGTGCCGTCGCCACGCTCACCCGCGTCCTCGGCGACATGCAGCTCGCCGAGGACGCGGTGCAGGACGCCTTCGCGACGGCGCTCGAGCGCTGGCCCCGCGATGGGACGCCAACGGCGCCCGGGGCGTGGATCGTCACTACCGCGCGCAACCGGGCGATCGACCGGATCCGGCGTGAGCGGACCTTCGCGCGCAAGGCGGAGCTGCTCGCCCGCCTGGAGGCACTCCCCGCGGAGGAGGACGACGTGAGCTCGATCCCCGACGACCGCCTGGCGCTCGTCTTCACCTGCTGCCACCCGGCCCTCGCGTCCGAGTCGCGCGTCGCGCTGACCTTGCGCGAGGTCGCCGGCCTGACCACGTCCGAGATCGCGCACGCCTTCCTCGTCGCCGAGCCGGCGATGGCGCAGCGGCTCGTGCGCGCGAAGCGGAAGATCCGCGACGCGGGAATCCCCTTCCGCGTCCCGCCGGACCACCTCCTGCCCGAGCGGCTGCGCTCGGTGCTGGCCGTTCTCTACCTCGTCTTCAACGAGGGCTACTCAGCGAGCGGAGGGAGTGCTGCCGTGCGCGACGAGCTCTGCGACGAGGCGATCCGGCTGGCGAAGCTGCTGGCGGTGCTGATGCCCGACGAGCCGGAGGCGCTCGGGTTGCTCGCGCTGATGCTCCTCCACGACGCCCGGCGCGAGGCGCGGACGGACGCGGACGGCTCGCTCGTGCTGCTCGCCGACCAGGACCGCTCGCGCTGGAGCCCGGAGCGGATCGCCGAGGGGTCGCGCGTGCTCGAGCGGGCGCTCGCGCACCGCCGGCCCGGCCCGTACCAGCTTCAGGCCGCGATCGCCGCGCTCCATCTCGAGGACGAGACCGACTGGCCGCAGATCGCCGCGCTCTACGCCGAGCTCGCCCGCATCGAGCCCTCGCCCGTCGTCGAGCTGAATCGCGCCGTCGCGGTCGCAATGGCGGAGGGCCCGGAGCGCGGGCTCGAGCTCGTCGAGCGGATCGACCTGTCCGGCTACCACCTGCTCCACGCCGCGCGGGCCGACTTCCTGCGCCGGCTCGAGCGGCGGGACGAAGCCGCGGCCGCGTACCGCGACGCGCTCGCGCTGGAGATGAACGCCGCCGACAGGGCGTTTCTCGAGCGGCGGCTCGCCGAGGTGGTAGCGTCGTAGCCGTGTATCGCGACCGGCTTCCGCAGCTGGACGGCGGCGTTTTTCTCACCGACGGCGGCATCGAGACGACGCTGATCTACCACCACGGGCTCGACCTGCCGGAGTTTGCGGCCTTCGACCTGCTCAAGGACGACGAGGGGACGGAGCAGTTGCGCCTCTACTACGCCCCGTACGCGCTGCTCGCGCGCGAGCGCGGCCTCGGGCTCGTGCTCGAGGCGCCGACGTGGCGCGCGAACCCCGCGTGGGCGGAGAAGATCGGCTACGGGCGGGAAGAGCTCGACCGGCTGAACCGGAAGGCGATCGAGCTGATGACCGAGCTCCGCGAGGAGTACGCCGCCGGCGCGCCGGTCGTGATCAGCGGTTGCGTGGGCCCGCACGACGACGGCTACAGCCCGGCGACGATGCTGACGGCCGAGGAGGCGCAGGCCTACCACGCCGAGCAGATCGGCACGT
>DATKBA010000002.1:0-6174 GCA_035514455.1 Gaiellaceae bacterium
TCGCCGCCAGCTGCTCCTCCGCGCGCGCCGGCGGTCCGCTCACGCCGGCGACTGGGCGAACTCGGGCAGCGGGAGCTCCTGCTCCGCGATCACCGTCCGCGGCCCGCGCAGCTCCAGCGCCCGCAGCCAGTGCGCGCGGAGATTCGGGCGGTCCCACGCGGCCGGCTCGAGGTTGCGGCCCCAGCGGGTCAGCATGAAGAGGAAGAAGTCGGCGACCGTGCGCTCGTTCCCGACGAGCCACTCGCGGCCCGCCAGATGCCCGTCGATCAGGTCGTAGTGCGCGGCCAGCTCCGCGTCCGCGACCTCCTTCACGCCATCCGTGCCGTAGCGGTGCGGGTAGAACCAGCGGAGCTGGGCGGTCTGGACCGTGTTCGAGAGCCAGAGCAGCCAGCGGTAGAGCTCCGACCGCTCGCGCGTGCCGAGCGGCGGCGCGAGCCCGGTCCCGGGGAAGGTGTCCGCGAGGTGGAGGCAGATCGCCGCCGACTCGGTCAGGACGAGGTCGCCGTCCTCGAGCGTCGGGATCTTCCCCCACGGGTTGAGCGCGCGATAGGCGTCGGAGGGCCGGCCGTCCGCGTCGCGCTCGACGAGCACGAGCTCGTACGGGACGCCGATCTCCGCGAGGGTCGCGTGCGGCGCCATCGCGGCCGTGCCCGGGGCGTAGTGGAGTCGCATTGCGCGGCGACTCTACTCGCGTAAGGTGCGCACGTGAGCTTCGAGGTCGCCGCAGAGGCCTACGACCGCTTCATGGGGCGGTACTCGACCCAGCTCTCCGCAGGGCTCGCCGACCTCGCGGGCGTCGCGGCCGGGCAGAGGGCGATCGACGTCGGCTGCGGCCCGGGCGCCCTGACTGCGGAGCTCGTCGCGCGGCTCGGGGCCGACGCGGTGGCCGCCGTCGATCCCTCGGAGCCGTTCGTGGCCGCCGCCCGCGCGCGGCATCCGGGCGTGGACGTGCGCCAGGCGTCCGCCGAGGACCTGCCCTACGAGGACGGCGAGTTCGACGCGTCGCTCGCGCAGCTCGTCGTCCACTTCATGGCCGACCCGGTAGCCGGGCTCGCGGAGATGGCGCGCGTCACCCGCGCGGACGGCGCCGTCGTCGCGAGCGTCTGGGACCTCGCCGGCGGGCGGGCGCCGATCTCGCCGTTCTGGGAGGCCGCGCTCGAGCTCGACCCCGACGCGAAGGACGAGTCCAGCCTCCCGGGCACGCGGGCCGGCCACCTCTCCGAGCTGTTCTCCGCCGCGGGCCTGCGCGAGATCGAGGAGACCGAGCTCTCCGCCTCCGTCGAGCACGAGAGCTTCGAGGACTGGTGGCGGCCGTTCACGCTCGGCGTCGGGCCGGCGGGCGCGTATGCCCAGAGCCTCGGCGAGGCCGACCGCGCCGTGCTGCGCGACCGCTGCGAGGCGCTGCTGCCGGACGCTCCGTTCACTCTGACCGTCACCGCCTGGGCCGCGCGCGGCCTGGCGTAGCCCGTCCGCGAGTTTTCGGTTCCGCAGGCCCGGGGAAATCTCTCTCGAAGAGGGCTCGTCCTCCCGGTAACGCGAAACGAGAGGACTCACATGGACACCGTCTGGATCGTCGTCATCGTCGTCGTCGCGCTCGCCGTCGTCGTCGCGCTCGTCCTCGCGGCGCAGAGGCGGCGGCAGCAGCAGTCCAGGGAGCGGCGCGAGGAGGCGCGCGCCCACCGTGAGGAGGCTGACGCGAAGGCGCGCCGCGCGGAGCAGGCCCGGCTCGAGGCAGAGGAGCAGGCCGAGCGCGCCCGGCGCGGGCAAGAGGCCGCGAACGAGCTCCGGCAGCAGGCGGACGAGATCGACCCCGACGTTCGGGAGGACGAGACGCCGCAGCGCACCTGAGCGAAGCCGCCCGCGCCGGTCGAGCGGTACCTAGGGGGAGACGGGCGAGGCGGCGCTTGACGCCGTGTCGGCCGGCGCGTCCTGCCGCCGCGAGAGCAGCACGAACGGCAGCGCCAGCGCCGAGATCGCCGCGCCGAGCAGGTACGAGCCCGGATAGCCCCACACGTCCGCCGAGCGGCCGAGCACCGGCTGGACGACGACGCCGCCGGTCGAGCCGAGCATCGAGTCGAAGGAGAGGATCGTCGCCCGCTGCTGCGAGGGGATCAGGCCGTTCAGGTACGCCTGCCGGATCGGCGTCGAGGCGGCGAACAGGAGCCCCCAGACGACGATCAGGCCGACCACCGCGTAGAGGTTCTCGAAGACGCCGATCAGGAACAGGGTCGCCGAGCTCGCGCCGAAGGCCGACAGCAGCGCGCTCGTCCGCCGCACGAAGATCCGCCGGATCCACGGCGCCAGGAGCCCGCCGACGATCTGCGCGCCCGCGACGATCGCAGCGACGAGGCCCGCGATACCGTACGCGCCCGGGTCGCCGTACAGCTCGAGCAGGTAGGGCTGGAGCGCGTAGAACGCGTAGAAGCCGACCCCGGCCGTGAACGGCGAGGCGAGCATCATCCACTTCACCGCGGGCACCCGCCAGCCGTAGCGGATCGACTCGCCCGAGATCCGCCGCATGCCGCCCTTCAACCCGCTCCGGCCGGTCGGCGTGAACCCGACGTCGCGCATCACCGCGAACGCGAGCGCGAACATGAGCACGAGCACGATCGCCCGCAGCACGAACGGGACGCCGAGGTTCGTCAGCTGGGCGATGTAGCCGCCGGCGACCGAGCCGCTCAGCATCGCGATCCCGCCGACCACCTGCCCCTTGCCGAAGACCGACTCGAGCGTGCCCTCGAAGCCGGTCGCGTGGAGCGCGTCGACGAGCCACGCCTCGACCGCGCCCGAGAAGAAGGTGAAGCCGAGCCCGAGCCCGATCGAGACGATCGCCCACTGCCAGAACGGCGCCTCGACCTGCCAAAGCAGGACGTAGAGCAGCGTCGTCGCGGCGAGCGTCAGCGTCCCGAACAGGTACGAGGCGCGGCGACCGATCGTGTCGGCGACGATCCCGGTCGGCACCTCGAAGATCACCATTCCGGCGGTGAAGAACGCGTTCGCCGCGAACGCCTCCAGGTTCGAGAGGCCCGCGTCGAGCAGGAAGATCGTGTTGATCCCCCAGATGAATGACGCCGCGAGCGTGTTCCCGAGGATCAGCGTCAGGTAGATCCGCTGGACGCCCCGTGGCGTCGTCATCGCTCGAGGCCGTCGAGGCCGAGCGCGGCGTAGTAGACGATCACCGGCGTGAATCTACAGCCGGAGGATCGCTAGTTCCTAGGCTGCGGCGTCGAGCGCCTCGCGCACCTTCGTGGCGAGGTCGTTCGCGCTGAACGGCTTCGCGAGGAACGGCGCGCCCGGCTCGAGCGCGCCCTTGCTCGTCATCACGTCGTCGGCGTAGCCCGACATGAAGAGCACGCGCACGCTCGGCACGGCGGCCCGCACCTGCTTCGCGAGCTCGCCGCCGGAGAGCTCCGGCATGATCAGGTCGGTGAGGAGGAGGTCGATCTCGCGGCCCGGCTCCGCCGCGATCCGCACCGCCTCGGTCGCGGTCTCCGCCGCGATCACGTCGTAGCCGCGCGTCTCGAGCATCCGCGCCGTCAGCCGGCGGAGCGACTCCTCGTCCTCGGCGAGCAGGATCGTCTCCGAGCCGCGCGTCTCCTTCGGAACGGACGGGCGGACGGCCTCCTCGAGGATCCGCGACTCCGACCGCGGCAGGTAGACGTTCACCGTCGCTCCCTGGCCGTGCTCGCTGTAGATCCAGACGCTGCCGCCGCTCTGCTTGACGATCCCGTACACGGTCGCCAGGCCGAGCCCGGTGCCCGTGCCGATCTCCTTCGTCGTGTAGAACGGCTCGAAGACGTGGGCGAGCGTGTCGGCGTCCATCCCGGTGCCGGTGTCGCGGACGGAGAGCAGCACGTGCGGCCCGAGGCGCGACTCGCCGTGGTGGTCGACGTACCCCTCGTCCAGCTCGACGTTCGCGGTCTCGATCATGAGGCGGCCGCCGTGCGGCATCGCGTCGCGCGCGTTCACGGTCAGGTTAACGAGCACCTGCTCGAGCTGGCTCGGGTCGGCGAGGACCGGGTCGAGCGCGTCGGTGAGGCTCGTGCGCAGCTCGACGTCCTCGCCGATCAGGCGGTTCAGCATCGGGGTGACGCCGCGCACGACCTCGTTCAGGTCGATCACGCGCGGCTGGAGCACCTGCCTGCGGCTGAACGCGAGCAGCTGGCGGGTCAGCGTCGCGGCGCGCTCGGCCGCGATCGCGATCTGCTCCAGCTCGGGCTCGTCCGCGCGGTCGCGGCCCACGAGCAGCGTCTCCGTGTAGCCGCTGATCACGGTCAGCAGGTTGTTGAAGTCGTGCGCCACGCCGCCCGCGAGCCGGCCGATCGCCTCGAGGCGCTGCGCCTGGCGCAGCTCCTCCTCGAGCCGTCGGCGCTCGCTGATGTTGCGGCAGATCGCCTCGGTGCCGACGGGTATGCCGTCCCGTTCGATCAGCCGGCTCGCGACCTCCACCTGGATCCGCTCGCCCTCCCGGGTGAGCAGCTCGTGCTCGTAGATCGTCGCCTCCGCGCCTTCGAGCTTGCGCTCGCGTGCCTTCAGCAGCACCTCGTGCGACTCCGGCGGGACGAGTTCCGCGAGCTGCTTGCCGATCAGCTCCTCCCTGCTGTAGCCGAGCGCGCGGACGAACGCCTCGTTCACGTCCGTCAGCCGGCCGTCGAGGTCGACGGACGCGATCAGGTCGCGCGCGTTCTCGAACAGCTCGCGGTAGCGCGCCTCGCTCCGGCGGAGCGCCTCCTCGGCGGCGAGGCGCTCGGTCACGTCGAGGGCCGTCACGACGCGGGCCCTCCGGCCTTCGAAGACATGGTCGTGCGAGTGGATCTCGACGTCGAGCTCGCTGCCGTCCTTGCGCCGGTGCCGCCAGACACCGGCGTGGCGGAGGCCTCGCTCCCCGGTCTCGCCGTCGAGGTGGGAGTGCAGGCGCTCGGCCTCCTCCGGGGCGCGGATCTGCTCGATCGTCAGCTCCAGGAACTCGTCGCGCGACCAGCCGTACGCGTCGACCGCGGCATCGTTGACGGCGAGGAAGCGCAGCGTCTCGTCGTCGAACACCCACATCGGGCTCGGATTGCTCTCGAAGAGGAGCCGGTAGCTCACCTCCGAGGCCTGTGCGGCGGCTTCGGCCCGGCGGCGCTCCGCCAGCTCCCTGCGGGCGGCCGCCGTGAGTGCGTTCACCTCGCGCGCGAGGGCCTGGACCTCGGCCGGCCCGGAGACCTCGACCGCCACGGTCGACTCGAGGAGGCTCGATGCGTGCACGGCCGAGCCCAGCCGTCGGATCGGGGCGGCCACCGTCCGGTAGACGAAGCCGGCGCCGAGGAGGAAGAGGAGCAGGCCGGCGCCGACCGTCTCGAGCTGGCGCTCGCGCAGGCGGCCGACGGGAGCGAACGCGGCCGACTTCCGCTCGCCGACGTAGACGGTCCAGCCGGCTCCGGTGACCGCTGCGCCGACGTAGATGCGCTTGGTGCCGTCGAGGCCGACCCACTCGCCCGGCTCGTGCTCGAGCCAGCCGGACGGGACGCGGCGGCCGATCCAGCGCTCCGGATCCAGCGACCGTGCGATCACGATTCCGTCGGCGTCCGTGACGAGGAAGACGTTCTCCCGCCCGCCGCCGTACTGGTCGGCCAGGTACGCCCCCAGCATCTCGAGGTCGGCGAAGGCGGCGACGACGCCGGCGCCGCCCGGGATCGGGGCGGTCGCGACGGCGGCCCTGCCGTCCGCGACGGAGTCGTCGACCGGCGCGACGAACTGCGGCTCGCGCAGCGCGCGCGGCAGCCAGTCGCTGCCCGCGTACGTCGCGGAGACGCTGCGCGGGCGGGACGAGCACGCGACGGCGCCGTCGGGCCGGAGCACGTCGAGGTGGCTCCGGTCGGGGCCGGCGATGCCCTGGAAGGTGAGCGTGCAGGAGTCGGGGCTCGCGGAGGCGCTCGTCAGGCCCGGGTTCGCGGCGAGCTGGGCGGCGGTCGCTTTCAGCAGCGCGACGTGGCCGGCGAGCTGCCTGGCCGCGGTTCGCGCCGAGTAGCCCGCGTCCGCCGCGGCGTCCAGCCGCGCGTCCCGCCGCGCGTCCCGGTTGACGAGCAGGGTGGCGGCGGCCCCTCCGAGCGCGACGAGCACGAAGAGCAGCCCGAAGTAGATGCCGAGCGGGCGGCCGCCCTCAGGACGCGCAGATGCCAAAAGACGACGCAG
>DATKBA010000003.1:0-24648 GCA_035514455.1 Gaiellaceae bacterium
CTCTGCTTGGTGGAGAGTGGAAGTTTGGATCAGCCTCGTCCGCGACGGGGCTCGTCCAAGCTTCCACTCTCCCGCTTGGCTGGCTCCTGAGGCGCTAGCGCCTCAGACCCAACTCCTTGATGAGGGCGCGATAGCCCTCGAGGTCGTGCTTCTGCATGTAGTTGAGGAACCGCCGCCGCCGGCCGACGAGCTTCAAGAGCCCGCGCCGGGAGTAGTGGTCCTTCGCGTGCGTCCGCAGGTGCTCGGTGAGATCGTTGATCCGCTGCGTCAGCATCGCGATCTGCACCTCGGGGGAGCCCGTATCGGCCTCGTTGCGGCCGTGCTTCCCGATCAGCTCCTGCTTCACTTCCTTGGTGAGGGCCATGCGGCCTCCTTCTGTCGGATTCTCCGGAGTCCCCGCACGGCGTGAGGAAGGCACGGCCGGCCGAGATCTCGGTCGCGCGTAGGGTAGCAACCATGCTGCCGAGGGGCGTCGCAGCCGGACATCCGGCCACCGTGGCTGCGGGGATCGAGGTGCTCGAAGAGGGCGGCACGGCGGCCGACGCGGCCGTGGCGGCGTGCCTCGCGTCCTGCGTCGCCGAGACGGTGATGACCGGCCTGCTCGGGGGCGGCCACGCCCTCCACTGGGACGGCCGCGAGGCGCTCTGCCTCGACTGCTTCGTCGACGTGCCGAGCGGCGAGGGCGCGGCGCCCATCGAGCTGCGGGTGCCGTTCGGCGAGGAGCTCGTCCACTACGCCGTCGGCCCGGGCACGTGCGGCGTGCCGGGCCTGACCGCCGGGCTCGCGACGCTCCACGCCCGCTTCGGACGGCTGCCCTGGGCGAGGCTCGTCGAGCCGGCGCTCCTCCTCGCCCGGAGCGGCGTGCCGATGCCGCCCGCGCACGCGGCCTGCCTCGCAATGCTCGCGCCCGTCTTCACGATGCGGCCGGACGGAGAGCGCATCTACGCGCCGGGCGGCCGGCCGCTCGAGACGGGGGAAACGCTCGCCCAGCCCGGGCTCGCGGCGGCGCTCGAGCTCCTCGCGGAGGAGGGCGCGGACACGTTCTATCGCGGCTCGGTCGCGCACGCCCTGCTCGCCTTCGAGGGCGTCGCCGTCACGCGTGCCGATCTCGAGCGGTACCAGGCCCGCTGGAACGAGCCCGTGGAGGCCGCCTACGCCGGGCGGCGGTTCGTAACGCGAGACGGCCTCACAGGCGTCCCTGAGACACTCGGCCGACTGCCGCGCCTCGCGGGTCTCGGCGAGCGCGAGCGCGTGCACACGCTGCTGGCGGCGTTCGAGGGCCCCGTCCGGGCGGGGCATACGACGAACATCGTCACGGCCGACGCGGAGGGGCGCGCCTGCGTGCTCACGACGAGCCTCGGCCTCGGCACGGGCGACTTCCTCCCCGGCCTCGACCTGCACCTGAACAGCATGCTCGGCGAGGCCGACCTCGTGCTCGAGCCGCTCCGGCTGGGCGAGCGGATGCAGAGCATGATGGCGCCGAGCCTCGCGCTCGGCCCCGACGGCCCGGAGCTCGCGATCGGCGCGGCCGGCGGGACGCGCCTGCGCACGGCGCTCGTCGGCGTCGCGGCCGGGGTGCTCGACGAAGGGCTCGACCCGGCGGACGCCGTGCTACGGCCCCGCTTCCACCGGGCGGGCGCCGTCGTCAACGCCGAGCCGGGCGTGGACGAGGCCGCACTCGCCGACCTCGAGTCCGCCGGCGCGGCGGTGCGCCGGTGGCCGGCGCGCCACCACTACTTCGGCGGCGTCAGCCTGATCGCGCGAACAGGCGCGGCCGGCGATCCGCGCCGGAGCGGTCACGCGGCCACGCTCCCCTGAGCCACTCCGCGTGCGGCAGCCAGCCGACGTAGCCGCAGTGCGGGCAGCCGGGATTCATCGAGAGCGTGCCGCCGTCGCTCGGCTTGCCGTACACCGTCCCGCAGTCGAGGCAGCACACGGACACGATGCCCGTCAGCCTGGGGGAAGCCGTCATACCTTCTGAGACACTCGACGGGGCCGAATCTTGCGCCATCTGCAGGGACTTCGTTCCGCGCGCGCAGCCGGTTTCAGGTGAGCAGGAGCTTCTCGACCCGGCGGCCGACGATCAGCATGCCGACGAGCCCGAGCGCCGCCAGGTACGCGACGTCGAAGAGCTGGTACCAGCCGACCGCGCCGGTCGTGAGCGACCGGAGCAGCTCGACGCCGTGATACAGGGGCGTCGCCTGGATCACGATCTCGAGCCAGTCGGGGTAGGTGGAGAGCGGGAAGAAGGTCGCCGAGAAGAGGAACATCGGCAGGATCGCGAGGTTGATGATGTCGAAGTCCTGCCAGCTCCGCATCCACGTCACCGCGGCGATCCCGGCGCCCGCGAATGCGAAGCCGATGAAGACGGTCGCCGGCAGCGCCAGGATCGCCCACCAGGACTCGACCAGCCCGAGCGCCAGGATGACCGCGAAGAAGCCGACCGCGTAGATGAGGCCGCGGAAGAGCGCCCACGCGGTCTCGCCGGCCGCGATGTCCTTCGGGCCGAGCGGCGTCGACAGCACCGAGTCGTACAGCTTCTGGTAGCGCAGCTTCCAGAAGACGTTCGTCGCGTCGTAGAAGGCGCCGTTCATCGCCGAGGCGGCGAGGAGCCCCGGCGCGACGAAGACCGCGTACTCCATCGCGACCCCGTCGATCTCGACGTCGCCGACGTAGCTGCCGAGCCCGTAGCCGAGCGCGAGGAGGTAGAAGAGCGGCTCGAAGAAGCCGGAGACGAGGATCGTCCACATCCGGCGGAAGCTCATCAGGTTGCGCTCGAAGAGCAGCGTGCCGCGGCCGCCGGGCCGGTCGAGGAGCGCGGCGATCATCTGAACAGCCTCCGCCGATAGGAGCGGCGCGCGAGCAGGAGCCCACCACCCGACCAGGCGAGCAGGTAGGCGACGTGCCCGGCCGCCGGCAGCCACTCGACCGTACCGAGCATGAGGCCGCGGCAGAGCTCGACGCCGTGCCAGATCGGCGTCACGTAGGCCGCCAGCTCGAACAGGAGCGGCATCTGCGAGACGGGGAAGAACGCGCCGGAGAAGAGGAACATCGGCACGATCAGGAAGCGGAAGATCGGCGGGAAGCTGTGGTCGTGCTCGACCCAGGCGGCGTACGCCGCCATCGGCATCGAGAACGCCGTTCCGATCAGGACGGCGACGGGGACCGCGAGCAGCGCGAGCCAGGAGCCGACAGCGCCGAAGAGCGTGACCACGAGCAGGTAGGCGCTCGCGGAGACGAGCACGCGCGTGACGACGAAGAGCTGGTGGCCGACGAGGACGTCGCGCCCGGTGAGGGGCGTCGCCGTCATCGCGTAGTAGGTGCGCGTCCACTTGATCGCGCCCATCACGGGCCAGCTGGACTCGGTCGCCGCGGTCTGCATCGCCGCCGCGGCCAGCAGGCCGGGCGCGATGAAGTCGAGGTACGGCACGCCGGCGGGGGCGTTCGGTGAGCGGTCGACGATCGTGCCGAGGCCGACGCCGAGCGCCGTCAGGTAGAGCAGCGGGTTGACGAGGCTCGTGCCGACCGTCCCCCGCCAGACCCGCTTGTACTGCGCGAGCCAGTGCTCGTACGCGCGGAGCGGCTGGACGACGCTCTGCATCAGTGCCCCTTCCAGTAATGCCGACGAGCTTCTGGGCGGCGAGCACCAAGCGAGAGGCCGCACTCGTCCGCAGCCAAGGCTGGGTGCCTTGGCAAGGGCGAGGGTGGTCTCTCGCGCAGCGTGATCGCGGGCCAGAAGTCGGCATGTATTGCTGGAAGGGGCACTAGTCGACGAGCGTGCGGCCGGTCAGGTGCAGGAAGACGTCCTCGAGCGTGCTCCGGCGGATCAGCGTCGAGTGCGGCGGCAGGTCGCGCTCCGCGAGCGCCGCGGCGGTCGCGTCGCCGTCGGCGGTGTAGATCAGCAGCCGGTCCGGGAGCTCCTCGATGCGGTCGCCGAGGCCGTCGAGCGCCGGCAGCTCGGGCCGCGCGTCCTCGAAGCGCACCTCGACGACCTCGCGGGTCGAGAAGCGGTCGATCAGCTGCCGCGGCGAGCCCTCCGCGACGATCCGGCCGTGATCCATGACGACGAGCCGGTCGCAGAGCTGCTCGGCCTCGTCCATGTAGTGCGTCGTCAGGACGAGCGTGACCCCTCGCTGCTTGAGCCGGAAGAGCCGGTCCCAGACGACGTGGCGCGCCTGCGGGTCGAGCCCGGTGGTCGGCTCGTCGAGCAGCAGCAACTCGGGGTCGTTCACGAGCGAGCGCGCGATCGTGAGGCGGCGCTTCATCCCGCCCGAGAGCGGCTCGACCTTGTCGCCGGCCCGCTCCGAGAGCTGGACGAAGTCGAGCAGCTCCTCGATCTTCGGCTTCAGCTCGCGGCGCGAGAGCCCGAAGTAGCGGCCGTAGATGAGCACGTTCTCGCGCACGGTCAGCTCCGTGTCGAGCGTGTCCTGCTGCGGTACGACGCCGAGCCGCGCGCGGATCTGCGGGCCGTCCGTCTCGGGATCGCGGCCGAGGATGCGGAGCGTGCCGGCGCTCGCGGGCGAGACGCAACCGATCATCCGCATCGTCGAGCTCTTGCCGGCGCCGTTCGGGCCGAGGAAGCCGAAGGCCTCGCCGGGCCGCACGTCGAGGTCGATCCCGTCGACCGCGACGAGCTCGCCGAAGCGCTTGACCAGCCCGCGGGCGTGGATCATCGAGCCGTTGCCACTCACCGGCGCAACCTACCTACGTCGGGCGTACGGCTCTCCTCGTCGCCTCGACGTCGCGGGCGATCTGCTCGACCAGCTCCTGCTCGCTCGCGAAGACCTGCTCGTCGCGCAGCCGCTGCCACAGCTCGACGACGAGCCGGCGGCCGTAGAGGTCTCCTTCGAAGTCGAGCAGGTGGGGCTCGATCCGGCGCTCCTCGCCGCCGTAGTGCGGGTTGAGGCCGATCGAGATCGCGGCGCGATGGCCGAGCGCCGCTCCCGCGTAGATCCCGTACGCCGGCACGAGCAGCCCCGGCTCGACGGCGAGGTTCGCGGTCGGGTAGCCGAGCGTGCCGCCGCGCTGGTCGCCGCTGACGACGACGCCGTCGAGCTCCGGCGGGCGCCCGAGCAGCCGCGCCGCCTCCTCCACCTCGCCCCCGTGCAGTCGCCGCCGGATCTCGGTCGAGGAGACGCCCTCGAGCAGCGGCACGGAGCGCGTGTCGTAGCCCAGCTCCGCGAGCAGCTCGAGGTCGCCGCGCCGGCGCCTGCCGAAGCGGAAGTCCTCACCCGCGACGACGACCGCCGCGCCGGCGAGATGCTCGGCCGCGAACTCCTCGGGCTCCTGCGCCGCGACCTCGAGCGTGAAGTCGAGCACGGTCGTCCCGGCGACGCCGAGCTCGGCGAGCAGCTCCAGCCGCCGCTCCACGGTCGCGATCGACTCGACGAGGTTGCCGCTGACGACGCTGCGCGGGTGCGGGTGGAAGGTCAGCACCCGCACGGGCAGGCCGGTCGCCTGCGCGGCCTCGATCACCTGCCTGTGCCCGAGGTGCACGCCGTCGAACGTCCCGATCGCGACCGCGGCTCCCCGGCCGGCGTCGGCTCCCGCCGGGCTCACGGCAGCAACGCGAGCGCCTGCTCGGCGGGGATCACCCGCTCCTCGTCGGCGTCCTCGACGCTGAAGGGGCCGATCTCGAGCCGGCGCAGAGTCACGCAGTGCCCTCCGAGCGCCTCGGCGATCGCCCGGACGTAGGTGCCCGAGCTGACGCGGAGGTCGAGCGTGACGACGCCGTCCGTATACGCGATGACGTCGAGCGCGTCGACGCGCGAGCGCCGCAGCGGCATCTCGACCACGACGCCGCGGCGGTGCAGCTTGTAGGCGCGCTCGCCACCGATCTTGACCGCGGAGGCGGCCGGGATCGGCAGCTCGATCTCGCCCCGGAGGCCCGCGAGCCTGCGCTCGAGCTCGGCCGGCTCCGGGGCGTCGCTTCGCGCGACGACCTCGCCCTCGGGATCGCCCGTGGAGGTCCGGGACGTCAGGTCGACGTCCGTGAGATAGCGCTTGTCGAGACCGACGAACGATCCCGCCAACTTTGTCGACCGCCCGGAGAGCAGAAGCAACAATCCCGTCGCGAAAGGGTCAAGAGTTCCCGCATGTCCCATCTTCGTGCCGAGGCGAGAGCGGACGCGCGCCATCGTCGCGAACGAGGACGGCCCCGCCGGCTTGTCGACGAGGATGATCCCGCTCGGCTCGAGCCCCTTCGGCGGCATCAGCGCGACCGCGCCGCGACGAACTCGCGCCGCAGGAATGCCGTGATCTCGTCGATCGACGCGTCGCTCGAGAACCCCGCCGCCTGCCGGTGGCCGCCGCCGCCCGACGCCCGGGCGATCGCGGAGACGTCGAGCTCGTCGTGGGAGGCCCGCAGCGAGATCCGGCGCGCGGGGCTGCCGCCGCGCGGGGGCTCGCGGATCAGCGCGGCCATGTCGGCGCCCTCGACCGCGCGGAGGAAGTCGATGATCCCCTCCGAGTAGGGCTCCACCGCCCCCACCTCGCCGAAGTCGTCGCGGAGCAGGTAGGAGACGACGAGGCCGCCGCCCTCGTAGACCTGCGCGCGCTCGAGCGCCCGCGCGAGCAGCTTCAGCTTCGCGAACTGGACGGTCTCGTAGACGCCCTGGAAGACTTTGTGGACGTCGGCGCCCGCCTCGACGAGCTCCGCGGCGAGGCGGAGCGCCTTCGGCGTCGTGTTCGTGTACTGGAAGCGCCCCGTGTCGGTGACGAGGGCCACGTAGAGCGGCTCGGCGAGCTCCGGCGTCAGCTCGACGCCGAGCTCGCGGAAGACGTCGCGGAGCACCTCCCCGGTCGAGGAGGCCGAGGCGTCGACGAGGTTCAGGTCGCCGAAGAGCGAGTTGTCGTGGTGATGATCGACGTTGATCGTGAACGGCGTCACGTGCAGGACGGCGGCGTCCGCGCCGATCCTGCTCTCGTTCGCGCAGTCGACGGCGAGCAGCGTGCGCTCGCCGGCGTCCGCGGGCAGCTCGCGCTGGAGCGCGTCGAGCTCCAGGAAGCGGTACTCGCCCGGGAGCGGCGCCGGCCCGGCCAGGAAGATGACGCTGTCCTTGCCCAGCGAGCGCAGCGCGACGTGCGCGGCGAGCAGCGAGCCGAGCGCGTCGCCGTCCGGGTTCTCGTGCGTGGTGACGAGGAACCGGTCGCGCTCGCGGATCGCCTCGACGACCGCCCCGAGGTCAGCTGCCGTCGTCGTCTGGTTCGGGGGCGAGCTCATCGATGAGTTTGGACATGCGCACGCCGTGCTCGACGGTGCGATCGTATTCGAATGCCAGCTGCGGAGTCCGCTTCATGCGGAGCTCGCGCGAGATCCGGGCCTGGAGCACGCCGTGAGCCGCGTCGAGCCCGGACATGCTCGAGCGCTGCTTCTTCTCGCTCCCCAGCACGCTCACGTAGACCGTCGCGTGGCGCAGGTCGGAGGACGCCTGGACGCCGGTGACGGTGACGAACCCGATCCGGGGGTCCTTCAGCTCGAGCAGCGCCTCGGAGAGCACCTGACGGAGCGCCTCGTTCACTCTGCGCATCCGCTGGGCCATGGCGCCTACCGTAGCGAGCGGCGCGGCTCAGTCGTCGAGCGTGACGAGCTCGCGCGCGACCGGGCCGAGCTCCCACTCGCGCGAGGCGAGGTAGCGCTCGGCGTCCGCGAGCAGCCGCTCGGCCTCGCCGGCGTCGCGGGTGACGACCGACACCGTCAGGCGGGCGCGCTGCCAGACCTCGTGGTGGTCGACCTCGGCGACGGCGGCGCCGAAGCGGTTGCGCAGCTGCTCCTTCGCCGAGCGCACGTACATGCGCTTCTCTTTCAGCGAGTGCGCCTCGGGGAAGTGCAGCTCGGCGGAGAGGATCCCGACCCAGCCGCTCGCCATCGGGCGGACCTAGGTCGTGGCCGTGGGAGCCGGCGCCGTCGGCGCCTCGTCGAGCGAGGTGCGCTCGACCTGCCGGGTCTCGTACGCCTCGAGCACGTCGCCTTCCTTGACGTCGTTGAAGCCGTCGAGCAGGATCCCGCACTCGAAGCCCTCCGCCACCTCGCGCGCGTCCTCCTTGAAGCGCTTCAGCTGCGAGATCGTGGTGTCGTAGATGACGGTGCCGTCGCGGACGACGCGCACCTGCGAGTTCCGCTTCACGACCCCGGAGGTGACCATGCAGCCGGCGATCGTGCCGAGCCGGGAGACCTTGAAGAGGGCGCGAACCTCGGCCTCGCCGGTGATCTCCTCGGTCTGGACGGCGGAGAGCATGCCGACGAGCGCCTGCTCGATGTCCTCGGTCAGCTGGTAGATGACGCGGTAGGTGCGGATGTCGACGCCCTCGCGCTCGGCGAGCGTGCGCGCCTCGGCGTTCGGGCGGACGTTGAAGCCGACGACGAGCGCGTTCGACGTCGACGCGAGCATGATGTCGCCCTCGGTGATCGGGCCGACGCCCTGGTGGATCACGTTCACGCGCACCTCGGGGTGCTCGATCTTCGCCAACTCGGAGACGGCCGCCTCGACGGAGCCGCCGACGTCGCCCTTGAGGATCAGGTTCAGGTCCTGGACGGCGCCTTCCTGCAGCTGCGAGAAGAGCGCCTCGAGCGAGACGCCGCCCTTCGAGCGCTGCGCGAGCTGCTCGGTGCGCAGCCGCTGGCCGCGACGCTGCGCGAGCTGCCGTGCCTCGCGCTCGTTCTCGACCACGCGGGCGAGCTCGCCGGCCGGCGGGGGCACGTCGAAGCCGAGGATCTCGACCGGAGTGCCGGGCCTCGCCTCCTTGACCTTCTCGCCGCGGTAGTCGTGGAGGGCGCGCACCTTGCCGTGCGCGTCGCCGGCCACGATCGCGTCGCCCACGCGGAGCGTGCCGCGGTGCACGAGCATCGTCGCGACCGGGCCGCGGCCGACATCGAGCCGCGACTCGATGATCGGGCCGGATGCCTCCGCGTTCGGGTTCGCCGTCAGCTCGAGCTCGGCGTCCGCGACGAGCAGCACCTTCTCGAGCAGGTCGTCGAGGCCGGTCTTCTGCTTCGCCGAGACGTTCGCGAACTGAACGGTCCCGCCCCAGTCCTCGGGCTGGAGGCCCTCGGCGGCGAGATCGGCCTTGACGCGGTCCGGGTTCGCGTCCGGCACGTCCATCTTGTTCACGGCGACGACGATCGGAACGTCCGCGGCGCGCGCGTGCGAGATCGACTCCTTCGTCTGCGGCATCACGCTGTCATCGGCCGCGACGACGAGGACGGCGATGTCCGTCACCTTCGCACCGCGGGCGCGCATCGCCGTGAAGGCCTCGTGGCCCGGCGTGTCGAGGAACGTGATCTTCCGGCCGTCCACGTCGGCCTGGTAGGCGCCGATGTGCTGCGTGATCCCGCCGGCCTCCGTCTCGACGACGGCCGCCTCGCGGATCGCGTCCAGCAGCGTCGTCTTGCCGTGGTCGACGTGGCCCATGATCGTGACCACCGGCGGGCGCGGCGCGAGATCCTCAGCCGCGTCCTCGAAGACCTCCGGCAGCTCCTCCTCGTCGGCGGCGTGCTTGATCGTGATCTCCCGGTCGAGCTCGGTGCCGATCAGCTCGACCTCCTCGTCGGAGAGCGACTGCGTGATCTGGACCATCTGGCCGAGGCCCATCATGATCTTGATCAGCTGCGCCGCGGGGACACCGAGCGCCTGCGAGAGGTCGCGGACGGAGACGCCCGACGGGACGGTCGCGGGACCGGTCGGCGGCGCGACCTCCTGCTTCTCGCGCTTCGGCGCGGCGTCCGCGCGCCCGCGCGCCTGGCGCGGGTTCGGGCGGTTCGTGCCGCCCTCGATCACGACCCGGCGCTTGCGGCCGGGGGCCCCCTGGCGGGGGCGGATCGGGCGGTTGGGTTTGTTGGGTCCGTCAGCCATCAGCGTCCAATTCTAGAGGCAGCTCGGTGAACCGGGCGAGCGCCGGGTCGACGGCGACGTTCCGCCTGAGCACGCGGCTGAAGGCCCGGGAGGCCAGCGCCCGCTCGAAGCAGGCGAGCCGCCGGCACGTGTAGACGCCGCGGCCGCGAGCCGTCCGGCCCGCCACGAGCACACCGTCCGGCGCCGCGAAGCGGACGAGCTCCGCCTGGGGCGCCTTGCGCCCGCAGCCCGCGCAGGTCCGCTCCGGTGGATTCACGCAGGAGTCTCGTCCTCCTGGCGCTCGGCGGCGAGCTCCTCGACCACGGGCTCCTCGGCCTCGGGCTCGAGCGGCTCCTCAGCCGCAGGCTGCTCCTCGACGGTCTCGCCGGGGGCCTCAGCGACCTCGGCGACCGGCTCGAGCGTCTCCGCCTCGGCGGGCGTGGCGGTCTCCTCGACCTCCGCGGCCGGGACCTCGACGGGCTCGGTGCCGATCAGCGCCTGGTGGGCCGGAACGCCGCAGTAGCGGGTGCCGGGGAGGGACGCGTTCGGGCAGCGCTTGCCGTTGGAGAGGATCGCGGCGCAGCGGCCGGAGTAGTCGCCGCCCTCGCCGTCGCCCTCGCCGGCGAACGCCGCCTCGGCCTCGGCCTGCGCGAACTCCTCGTCGGACTGGATGTCGACCTTCCAGCCGGTCAGGCGGGCGGCGAGGCGGGCGTTGAGGCCGTCCTTGCCGATCGCGAGCGCCAGCTGGTCGTTCGGGACGACGACCGTCGCCTCCTTGGTCTCGTCGTCGATGTAGACCTCGCGCACGCGCGCGGGCGAGAGCGCCTTGGCGACGAAGCGGGCCGGCTCGGTGTTCCACGGGATGATGTCGATCTTCTCGCCGCGCAGCTCCGAGACGACCATGCGCACGCGCGAGCCGCGGGGGCCGACGCACGCGCCGACCGGGTCGACACCCTGGGCGTGCGACTCGACCGCGATCTTGGCGCGGTAGCCGGGCTCGCGGGCGACGCCGCGGATCTCGACGAGGCCGTCCGCGATCTCGGGGACCTCGAGCTCGAAGAGCGTCTTGATCAGCTCGGGGTCGCGCCGGGAGAGGATCACCTGCGGGCCCTTCGTGCCGGAGCGGACCTCCGTGATCACGGCCTTGATCCGCGAGCCCTGCTCGTAGCGCTCGCCGTCGACCTGCTCGGAGCGCGGCAGCAGCGCCTCGACCTTGCCGAGGTCGACGAGGACGTTGTTGCGGTCGCCCGCCTGCTGGACGATCCCGGTCACGACCTGGCCCTGCTTGTCGATGTACTCCTCGTACATCATCGCGCGCTCCGCCTCGCGGATCCGCTGCTGGATCACCTGCTTCGCGGTCATCGCGGCGATGCGGCCGAAGTCGCGCGGGGTCACGTCGGCGCGGACGATCAGCTCCTCGGGGACCTGGTCCCAGTCGAGCTCGAGCTCGTCCTGGTTGATCAGCGTGTGCTGCTTCTCGCCGGTCTCCTCCTCCAGGCGCTCGAGCTCGTCGATCTTGGCCTCCATCGCCTCGTCGAGCAGGCGCGTCTCGAGGTCCTCGGGGATCTCGATCGAGTAGACGCGGAACTCGCCCTCGTCGTCGAGCTCGACGACGGCGTGGCGGGACGCGCCGGGCGTCTTCTTGTAGGCGGCGAGCAGCGCGTCCTCGAGCGCCTCGACGACGGTGTTCTCCTCGATCCCCTTCTCGCGCTCCAAGCCGCGGATGTGCTCGATGATCTCCTGGGACATCTCTCTCCTACCCTTCGTGAGCCAGGTTGCCCCGGACGACCTGGTCGTACGGGATCTCGATGGTGGTGTCGCCCGTCTGGACGACGACGGAGCGCTCGCCGGCGCTGACGATCTCGCCCTTGAGGCGCTTGCGCTCCGGCGTGCGGAGCGTGACCGTGCGGCCGACGGCGTTGCGGAAGTGCTCGGGCGTGCGCACGGGGCGCTCGATCCCGGGTGAGGAGACGTCGATCGCGTACTCGCGCCGGTACTCCCGCAGCACGTCGGTGACGCGCGCGCAGAGGGCATGGTCCACGCCCTCGGCGTGGTCGACGTAGACGGTGAAGCGATCGGGGCTCGAGAGCTCGACCGCGAGCACCTCGACGCCCGGCAGGGCTGTCCCGACCTCGCGTCCGATCTGCTTCGTCAGCGTGCGCTCCTTCTCGTGCGTCGTGCTCAGAACGTGGCTCCTTCAACAAAAATGGGCGCAGCGCGCCCATTTCGTCCAGCAGGTGAAATGTGGTGCCCGAAGTGTAGCAAGCAGTAGGCCGTTCGGCCTATTCGAGGACGACCGTCACCGGCCCGTCGTTGACGAGCTCGACCGCCATCCGCGCACCGAAGGCGCCGGTCTCGACCGGCACGCCGACCTCGCGCAGCGCGGTGCAGAACGCCTCGTAGAGCGGCTCCGCCGACTCGGGCGCCGCGGCGCCCGCGAAGCTCGGCCGGTTGCCCTTCGCCGTGTCCGCGATCAGCGTGAACTGGCTGACGACGAGGGCCGCGCCGCCGGTGTCGAGCAGGGAGCGGTCGAAGCGGCCGGCCTCGTTCTCGAACACCCGCAGCCGCGCCACCTTGCCCGCCAGCCGCTCCGCCTCGCCCGCGCCGTCCTCCGCCGCGACGCCGAGCAGGACGAGCAGGCCGGGGCCGATCTCGCCCACGACCTCCTCCCCGACCCGCACTGAGGCGCGGGAGACGCGTTGCACGACGGCCCTCATGTCATTTGCGACTATGACCGATAGAGGCTCCGTGGAAGCCGCGTCGTTCCCACCGCCTCTGCCTGCCGAGCTCTCCCTCGCGTACCCGGACCGGAGACGCCCGCAGCTCGGTTCCCTGCTCCTCCGCGACGGCGTCGTCACTGTCGAGCAGCTCGAGGCCTGCCTGGCGGAGAAGGAGGCGAACGGCGGTCGCCTGGGCGAGATCCTCGTCCGGCACGGAATCGTCTCCGGCTCCCAGGTCGCCCGCGTGCTCGCCGAGCAGCACGGGCTCGAGTACCTCGAGCTCGGCCGCTTCGAGGTCGACCCCGCCGCCTCCGGGCTGCTGCCCGAGAAGGTGGCCCGCCGCCTCGGCGCCCTGCCGATCGCCTTCACCGACGACGACGCCGTCCTGATCGCCGTCGCCGACCCCACCGACGTGATCGCCTCGGACGACCTGCGCCTGGCGCTCGGGCTCCAGATCCGCCTCGCCGTCGTCGCCGGCGACGACCTCAACCGCGCGCTCGAGCGCACCTACCGCACGAGCGTCACCGTCGAGATGGAGGCGCTTCCGGAGGAGGAGCTCGCGCCGATCGAGGACGTCCGCGACGGCAGCGCAACGAGCGCGCCCGCGATCAGGCTCGCGAACCAGATCATCGCCAAGGCGATCGAGGACGGCGCCTCCGACATCCACTTCGAGCCGCAGCTCAACGCGATGGTCGTCCGCGCGCGCATCGACGGCGTCATGCGCCGGGTCGCCGACGTGCCGAAGGCGCTCCAGCCCGCGATCACGAGCCGTCTCAAGATCATGGGCGAGCTCGACATCGCCGATCGCCGGATCCCCCAGGACGGCCGCATGTCGATCCGCTACGGCGGCGCCCCGATGGATCTCCGCGTCGCGGTCCTCCCGACCACCTACGGCGAGCAGGTCGTCCTGCGGATCCTCCACCGCGCCTCCGGCCGGCTCAGCCTCCCCGACCTCGGCATGAGCGAGGAGGCCGAGGCGACCTTCACGCGCGCCGTCAAGCAGCCGTACGGCGCCGTGCTCGCCGTCGGCCCGACAGGCTCCGGGAAGACGACCACCCTGTACGCCGCGCTCGAGTACCTGAACGACGAGGCGCGCGCGCTCGCCACGATCGAGGATCCGGTCGAGTACCAGATCCCGGGCGTCAACCAGGTCGAGGTGAACGCCCGCGCCGGCCTCACGTTCTCGCGCGGCCTGCGCACGATGCTCCGCTCCGACCCGGACGTGCTCCTCGTGGGCGAGATCCGCGACGAGGAGACGGCCCGGATCGCGATCCAGGCCGCGATGACCGGCCACCTCGTCCTGACGACCCTGCACACCCACAACGCCGCCAGCTCGATCGCGCGGCTGCGGGACATGGGCGTCGAGCAGTCGCTGCTCGCGACGTCGATCAACTGCATCGTCGCCCAGCGCCTCGCCCGCCGCCTCTGCCGCCACTGCCGCGAGCCGTACAACCCGACCGCCGAGGAGCTGCAGGCCGAGAGCGCGGAGGGAATCGTGCTCGAGACGGAGACGCTCTACCGGCCGCGTGGCTGCGGCGAGTGCGCGTCGACAGGCTACGCGGGCCGCGTGGCCCTCTACGAGGTGATGCCCGTCGTCGGCAAGATCCGCCGGCTGATCGAGGCATCGACCGAAGAGATCTTCGCGGCCGCCGTCGAGGCCGGGATGACGACGCTGCGCGAGGACGGGATCCGCCTCTGCCGCGCCGGGATCTCCTCGCTCGAAGAGATCCGCCGGGTCACCGGCGACCGGCTTCAGTAACCCGCGCTCCTGCCGATTACCGGCGGGAAATGGAAGCCGCTCCCCATCCCTGGCCCGCACTCGGCGCGCTCCTGCTCCGCGACGGCGCCCTCTCGGTCGTGCAGCTCGAACAGGCGCTCCTCGAGAACCGCTCGTCGGGGAAGCGGCTCGGCGAGATCCTCGTCGACTCCGGCCTCGTCACCGCGACGCAGGTCTCACGCGTCCTCGCCGAGCAGCACGAGCTCCCCTTTGTCGACCTCGTGCACGAACCGGTCGACCTGGGCGCCGCCGGCCTCCTGCCGGAGTCGCTCGCCCGGCGCTACAGCGCGATCCCGATCCGCTTCCTCGACGACGGCGCGATCCTCGTCGCCGTCGCCGACCCGACGAATGTCGTCGCCTCCGACGACCTGCGCATCGCGCTCGGCGCGCCGGTCCGCGTCGCCGTCGCGTCTCCCGTCGCGATCGAGAAGGCGATCGCCCGCATCTACGGCGGCGAGCTCGACGCCGCCGACGAGGAGGAGCTCGAGATCGAGGCGCCGGAGGCGGAGATCGTCGACCTGCGCGAGGCTTCCGCGAACGCGCCTGCGATCAAGAGAGTCAACGCCCTCCTGCGCCGGGCGATCGAGCTCGGCGCCTCGGACGTCCACTTCACCCCGCAGCGGCAGCACCTGCTCGTGCGGGCGCGTGTGGACGGCGTCATGCGCGAGCTCTCCACCGTCGCGAAGAACCTCCAGCCCGCGGTCACGAGCCGCCTGAAGGTGATGGCCGAGCTCGACATCGCGGAGAAGCGCGCCCCGCAGGACGGCCGCCTCTCGCTCCGGACCGGCGACCGCACGGTCGACCTGCGCGTCGCGGTCCTTCCCACCAGCTTCGGCGAGAAGGTGACGCTGCGGATCATGTCGTCCGGCGCGCCGATCTCCTCGCTCGAGGAGCTCGGGATGAGCGAGCACGCCGCCGCGGAGCTCGCCCGCGCCGTCTCGCAGCCGTTCGGCGCCGTGATCGTCGTCGGCCCGACGGGCAGCGGCAAGTCGACCACGCTCCACGCGGCGCTCGGCCACCTCGACAGCTCGGAGCGTCAGATCACGACGATCGAGGACCCGGTCGAGTACCAGGTGCCGAACGCCGACCAGATCGAGGTCAACCCGCGCGCCGGACTGACGTTCGCCGCAGGCCTCCGCACGATCCTCCGCTCCGACCCGGACGTGATCCTCGTCGGCGAGATCCGCGACGAGGAGACTGCCGAGATCGCCTTCCAGGCCGCGATGACCGGGCACGTGCTGCTGACCTCGCTGCACGCGCAGAACGCGGCCAGCGCGATCGCGCGGCTGAAGGACATGGGCGTCGACTCGGGTCTGATCGCGACCGCGCTCAACTGCATCGTCGCGCAGCGGCTCGCCCGGAAGCTCTGCCTGCATTGCCGCGAGGCCTACCTCCCCGACGACGCCGAGCTCGCCGAGCTCGGGATCCCCGGCTTCGAGCCGGGCCGCACGTCCCTCTACCGCGCCCCCGGTTGCGAGGCGTGCTCGCTCACCGGCTACACGGGCCGCGTCGGCCTGTTCGAGGTGATGCCGATCCGCGGCGAGATCCGCGCCCTCGTCGAGCGCTCGACCGACGAGATCTTCGCCGCGGCCGTGGCCGCCGGCATGACGACGATGCGCCAGGACGGGATCCGCCTCGCGCTCGCGGGCGTGACCTCGCTCGCCGAGGTGCGCCGCGTCACCGGCGAGCGCGTGACCTAAGCCTCGTCGTCCAGCTCCATGATCCGCTGGGCGTAGTGCTCGCTCTTCGGCGAGAGTGAGCTCGCCAGCTTGTAGTGGCCGTTCGCCTCGGCGTCGCGGCCCTGCTTCTCGAGCGCGCGGCCAAGCGCGTAGTGCGCGTAGTCGTCGGTCGGCGAGAGCTCGAGGACGGCGCGGAACTCCGCCTCGGCCTCCTGCCAGCGCTGGATCCGGAAGTACGCGATCCCGAGCGCCTCGCGGATCGACGCCTTGTGCGGCTCGAGCTTCTTCGCCTTCTCGAGCGCGACCGTCGCCTGCGCGGCCATCCCGTCTGCGAGGTGGGCGCGGCCTTGCTGGAAGTGGTCGTACGCGTCGCTCACAGGCCTCGAAGGTAGTCGAAGTTCTGCTCCAGGAGGTCGGCCGGCGTCGTCAGGTCGCGCGTCGCGCCGATCTCGACCCCCGCGATCTGCTCTCCTGCGTCGATCGCGCCCTGAAACGCGTTTCCGAGCTCCCAGGGCTTCCGGTCGAGGCAGAGCCGCTCGTGGACGGGCGCGCCGACGACCCAGAGCGGCGCCCCCGACAGCTCTCCCGGCCCGTCCGGGTCGCGGACGCGCTCGACGAGCCCGTCGCGCACCAGCACCGGAACCCGGTCGGGCAGGCGCCGCACCGCGATCGCCCCGGCCGGTGCGGCTGCGTCGACGACGGTGCGGACGCTTCCCTCCGGGAAGAGGGTGTCCGCGGCGGTGACCACGTACGGCGGCTCCGCGGCCGCACGCCGAACGGCGTCGGCGGAGCCGTCGGGCTGCGGCTGGCGCACGTAGCGGAGCTCGACGCCGAAGCCGCTCCCGTCGCCGAGCAGCGCCTCGACCTGCTCCGCCAGGTGGCCCGTGACGACGGTGACCCGCGGGCACCCGGCCGCGGCGAGCTCCCGGAGGAGCCGCGCGACGACGGGCGTCCCGTCGATCGGGAGGACCGGCTTCGCCCAGCGCTCGGTCAGCGGCAGCAGCCTCGTCCCCAGGCCGGCCGCGATCACGACCGCGGGGATCACGCCCGCAGCGACCGGAGCGAGACGAGGCCGCGCAGCCGGGCGGGCCGGCCGAACGAGCGGCGCAGCACCCGGAGCAGCGAACGTAGCTCCAGCCGCGCGCGGACGGCCGCGGCCGCGCTGGCGGCGGGCGGGCCGAACCGGGCCTGGGCGAGCGCGCGGGCAAACGGCCTCGCGTCGGCGCCGAGCTCGCGGTGCACGAGCGCGCGCAGCTCCTCCGGAGTCGCGCTCGCGCCGACCGCGATGCCCTGGTCGGCGAGGAACTCGACGAGCTCGCGGCGTGCCGCGCCGGCCACGCGCCGCGGGTCGCGCGCCAGGTAGCGGAGCCGCCGGCGCAGGACCTTCGCGGCGCCGGTCGCGGCGCCGGCGCCGAGCACCAGCAGGACCAGGAGCCAGAACGCGCTCGGACCGCCATCCGCGTCGGCAACCCCGGCGGAGCGGTCGGCCAGCCGCTCCTTCAGCGCGAGCAGGGCGCCGAGCTCGCTCGCGCCGCCCAGCGCCTCCGCGCCCGTCGGGCGTTCGAACGCGTCCGCCGCGTCGCCGGCGTTGAACCCCGTCGACGAGGCGCTGTACGTCCCCGCGAGCTCGCCGCGCCCGGGCGTGGGATCGAAGGCGAGCCAGCCGTACCCCGGGAACCAGACCTCCACCCAGGCGTGCGCGTCGTGGTCGGTCACGGTCCAGCCACCGTCCTCGCGCTTGCCGCTCGTGAAGCCGGCGGCGACGCGCGCGGGGACGCCGAGCATGCGCAGCATCAGCGCCATCGCGCCCGCAAAGTGCTGGCAGTAACCGCGCTTGCCCTCGGCGACGAAGTGCGCCAGCGGCGGGATACCGGCCGCGCGGTCCGGCTGCTCGTCGTAGGTGAAGCCGCCCGTCGAGCGCAGCCAGGTCTCGATCGCGACGACCGCGCCGTAGGGGGTTCGCGCGCCCACGCGCAGCCGCTGTGCCTGGTTCCACAGCTCCTCGTACGGCCAGAGGGAGACGTACCGCTCGTCCGAGAAGAGCCGGTCGACGAGCAGGTCGCGGTTCGGCGTCCCGAACGGGTCGACGCGCGTGCGGCCGATGTCGAGGAAGCGCTCGAGCTCGGGCGGGTAGTCGGCGGCGAGATCGGCGAGCTGGGCCGGCTCGGGGTCGGGTGCGAAGCTCTGGACGGTGTACGTCTGCTTCCGCTGCAGGCCGTTCCGTACGCGTACCAGCCCGTCCGAGAGCCGGAAGACCTCGCCGAGGCCGGGGCCGTCGAGCGCCACCGGCTGGGCGGCCGCGACGACGTGGCTGTCACGGAGCGCGACCACCTCGACGCGCTGCTCGACCCACGTGCTCGGGTCGCGCGAGCGCGCGGGCAGGAGCGGATCCTCCGGCAGCAGGCCCCTCGCGATCCCGGTCGAGAGCGGCGTCGGGCTCTCGAGCCAGCGGTCGGAGTCGAACTGGTCGAGCGTCGTCGCGCGCCAGTAGAGCCCGCGCTCCGGTCCCGCGATCCGGAGCAGCGTCGTCGGGTTCTTGGCGAACTCGATCCCGCCGTAGTTCGCTTCCCAGACGTAGCTGACCGAGACCGGCTCGCGGGCGGGGCCGCGGGCGTCCCACTGCTCCCAGGCGACGACGCCTTCTTTCGCGAGCGCGGCCGAGGTCGAGGCTCCGGCCGCCGCGAGCACGAGCACCGCGCCGGCCACGAGCGCCGGAACGGGCCGCGTGACGCGAAGGCCCGCCAGCACCCAGAGGGCGGCCGCGAGGATGACCGCGCCGTAGAGGACGCTGCGGGCCGGGTAGAGCGCCGCCGGCCAGCCCGCTCCGGCGATCACGGCCAGGAGGGCGGGCAGCGGCCGGCGCGCGGCGACCGCGTGGGCGAGCACGAGGCAGAAGCCGAATGTGGCAAGCACGACGACGCCGTGCATGTGCGGCTGTGCCGCCCCGGTGAACGGGACGGTGACCTCGTAGAAGTCGACGACACCGTCCGCGAAGCGGTCCGCGACGGGCACGAAGAACCCGGGCCGCTCGTCGGTCGCGGGCATGTCGAGGGCGATCCAGCCCGCGACGAGGGCGGCCGGCGCGGTCAGAGCAAGCCGCTGCCACAGCTGCGGCGCGAGCGCGGGCACGAGCGCGAGCAGGACGACCCAGAGCCAGTCCGCGCCGGGCGCGCGCGGCTCCTCCAGCCGTAGCCAGCCGAGCGCCAGCAGCGCCGCCGGAAACGGGTAGACGGCGAGCGTCCTAGCCATGGGCGGCCCTGGCGGTCGCGGGCGCACCGAGCACGTGGGCGAGCGAGTCTCCCTCCCTGACGACGGCCACGGCGACCCCGGCGGCCTGCAGTCGCAGCAGCTCGGGCTCCACCTTGGTCGGCCGCCCGGCGAAGCTCGCCGTGTCGATCCACACGACGCTGACGCCCTGGCCGGCGAGCGAGCGCTCGACGAGCCTCGTGGCGAGAGCGCCGGAGACGCGCGCAGTGACGACGACGGTCTCGAGCGCGCGCGACGCCGGGCCGCTCTCGCGGGTCAGCAGCTCGACGACCGGGCGTGTGCCGTCCGGCTCGGCCGCGGCGAGCAGGACCATCGCGGCGAGCCAGTCGCCCTCGAGCGAGGCGACGCGTGCATGCGGCCGCTGCAGCGAGTTGACGGCCAGGATCGCCCGCCGGCCGTGCGCTGCGTGGGTGCGGAGGATCGAGCCGGCCGCGCGCACCTGGACGTCGAAGCTGCCGGCGGCGACGGCGCTCGCGTCGGCGTCGAGGATGACCGCGATCTCGTCGCGCGGTGCGTCCTCCAGCTCCTTCACCATCAGCTGGCCCCGACGGGCGGTCGTCGGCCAGTGCACCTTCCGCAGCGACTCGCCCTGCTCGTACTCGCGCACCGAGTGGAGGTCGTACCCGGTCGGCCGCCGCAGCAGCAGCCGGCGGCCGTCCTGCGCGTGCGCGCCGCTCTCGGAGAAGAGCCGCTCGATCGCGACGAGACGCGGGTAGACGAGCAGCGAGCCGCGCGCGTCGAGGTCGACCTCGGCCCGCACGAGCCCGAACGGGTCCTCGATCGTGGCGCGCGCGTCCTCGACGACGTAGCGCCCGCGCGGCACGCGCTCGAGGACGTAGGTACCGCGGTAGGAGCGCCCCGAGCGGCGCAGCTGCGTCTCCTGCAGGCCGAGCCGGGCGATCCGCTCCGCGACCACGACCGATGGTGCCGGGACGCGCGACTCGGGCAGCGCGTCGAGCGTCACCCAGACGTCCTCACCCTCGAGCAGGGCGCCCTTGCCGGCGCGGCGGCGGAGCCGGATCGGGGCGGCGGCGAGCCCGACCCACACGCGCGCGGCGAGCGGAGCGAGCACGAGCCCCGTCGCCACCGGATAGAGGGCCTTCGCGCCGAAGAGCCACGCGACGACGTAGGTGGCCGCGCCGAGCAGCAGCGTGAGCCAGCCGCGGCGCGTCATCTAGACCGGGACGGGCGTCTGCTCGACGGCCTCGCCGACGACCTCCTCGGCAGTGAGGCCGGCCGAGCGGGCCTCGGGGGCGAGGATCAGCCGGTGGGCGAGCACGGGCGCCGCGACCGCCTTGACGTCGTCCGGGAGCACGTAGTCGCGCCCGTCCGCGAGCGCGCGGGCCTTCGCGACGCGCAGCAGCGCGATCCCCGACCTGGGGCTCGCCCCGAGCGCGAGCCTCGAGCTCGAGCGCGTGTGCCGGAGCAGCGCGACGACGTAGCGGTTCAGGCTCTCCTCGACGAAGAGCGCGCGGGCCTCGTCGATCGCGGCGAGCACCTCGCCGGCGCCGGCGACGGGCGCGAGCGTCTCGAGCGGCGGCTCGGTGGTCTGCTCGTTCAGCATCTGCGCCTCCTCGGCGAGCGGCGGGTAGCCGAGCGAGATCCGCATCGAGAAGCGGTCGAGCTGGGCCTCGGGCAGCGGGTAGGTGCCCTCGTACTCGATCGGGTTCTGGGTCGCGAGCACGATGAAGGGCCGTTCGAGCGGGTAGGTCTCGCCGTCGATCGTGACCTGGTTCTCCTGCATCGCCTCGAGCAGCGCCGCCTGGGTCTTCGGCGAGGCGCGGTTGATCTCGTCGGCGAGGAGCACGTTCGCGAACACGGGCCCGGCCCGGAACTCGAACTCGTTCGTGCGCTGGTTGAAGACGTTGACGCCCGTGACGTCCGAGGGAAGCAGGTCGGGCGTGAACTGGATCCGGGAGAAGTCGACCGCGAGCGAGCGGGCGAGCGACTTCGCCAGCATCGTCTTCCCCACGCCGGGGAAGTCCTCGATGATCACGTGCCCCTCGGCGACGAGCGCGAGCACGCACAGCCGCAGCGTGTCGGCGGGCGCGTGGACGACGCGGGCGAGGTTGTCGATCAGCCGCTCGACTGTCTCGGCGGCGGTTCCGACGGCGGCCGGGTCCCTACGCGCTTCCATGCCTGTCCCCGAGCAGGCGCTCGACCTCGTCGACGATCCCCGCGGCGATCTCGTCCTTGGAGGCGCGCGGCAGCCGCCGCTCCCCCGCCCTCGTCAGGAGCGTGACCTCGTTGTCGGCCGCGTCGAAGCCGATGCCGGGCACGCTCACGTCGTTGTAGACGACGAGATCCAGGTTCTTGTCGGCGAGCATCCGCCGCTTCCGGTCGAGGCCGGCCGCGCCGGTCTCCGCGCCGAAGCCGACGAGCACCTGGCCGTTCCGCTCCTGTTCGCCGAGCCGCGCGAGCACGTCGACGGTGGGCTCGAGCTCCAGCGTCCAGGCGTCCTCGCCCTTCGCGCGCTTCCCGGCCGACGGCTCGGCCGGCCGGTAGTCGGCGACCGCGGCGGCCATGACGACGACGTCCGCGGCCGCGGCACGTGCCGTCGCCTCCCGCTCGAGCGCGGCGGCGGTCGGCGTCTCGACGACCTCGACGCCGTCGGGCGGGGCGACGGCGAGGTTCGAGGCGAGCAACGTGACCGTCGCCCCGCGGCGGCGCGCCTCCCGGGCGAGGGCGACACCCATCAGTCCCGAGCTGCGGTTGCCGAGGAAGCGGACGGCGTCGAGCGGCTCGCGTGTCCCACCGGCGCTCACGAGGACCTGTACGCCCGCGAGGGTCCCGGAGGTTCCGAGCAGCTCCTCGATCCGGGCCGCGATCGCCTGCGGCTCGGCCATCCGGCCCGTGCCCACCTCGCCCTCGGCGAGCTCGCCCGAGTCGGGCCCGATCAGCTCGACGCCGCGCGCGCGCAGCGTCTCCGCGTTGGCCCGCGTCGCCGGGTGCTCCCACATGCGCGTGTTCATCGCCGGCGCGACCAGGAACGGCCCGCGGTGGGCGAGCGCCGCCTCGGTGAGGACGTCGTCCGCGAGCCCGTGCGCGAGCTTCGCGAGCGTGTTCGCCGTCAGCGGCGCGATCGCGAGCAGGTCGGCGCGCTCGAGGTGCGGATAGGGGTCGGTCGCCGGCGCCTTGCGGGCGAGCGCGAAGAACGTCTCGGAGCGGACGAACCGTTCCGCGCCGCGCGTCGGCAGCGGCAGCACGTCGTGGCCGGCCTTGACGAGCAGCCGCACGAGCTCGCACGCCTTGTAGGCCGCGATGCCGCCGGTGATCCCGAGCAGGATGCGCGCCATCGCCGACATTGTGCCTACGCGCCGGCTCGAGCCGGCTCCGATCGTGCCTCGGTGCCGCGCGAACGATGTTCGCTTGGAGGGGTACGATCGCCACGTGGCGAGCCTGGCGACGCGCTTTCGCTGGTTCGACGACTGGGCACGACTCCCGGACGAGCAGAGCGCGCGGGGAGGTTGGATGCATACCGGCGTCGCCGTCACACGGGCAGGCGAGGTCATCGTCGGTCATCCAGGCGAGCCGACGCTGCTCGTCTTCGACTCCACAGGCCGCCTGCTCCGGCGAGCGCCCGTGCCGGAACTCCTCGAGCTGCACGAGATCACCCTCGTCGAGGAGCAAGGCGAAGAGCGCCTCTGGCTGGCCGACAACGGGACGAAGTTCCGGGTCGAGGGGTCCGAGGTCGTCCCGATCCGCCCGGCCGGCGGCGGCAGCGTCGTCCAGGCCGATCTCGACGGCCGCGTCCTGCGCCGGCTCCCGCAGCCGGATCACTCGGAGTATGCGGGCACGCGCTATTCCCCGACCTCGATCGCCGTCGACGAGCATCGATACGGCGGGTCCGGCGACATCTGGGTCGCGGATGGTTACGGTGCCCATCTCGTTCACCGCTTCGATCGGGAAGGACGTCATCTCCTCACTCTCACCGGGGAAGACGGCGCGGGCCGCTTCGACTGCCCGCACGGACTCCTGATCGACCGCCGCGGTCGCGAACCGGAGCTCTACGTGACCGACCGCGGCAACTCGCGGATCCAGGTCTTCGACCTCTCCGGCGAATTCCTGCGCGCGTTCGGCGCCGATGTCTTGATCGCGCCGACCGTGATCGTGAGGACCGGAGACGAGCTCGTGCTCACCGATTTCCTCGGCGCGCGACTCTCCTTCCTCGACGCCGAGGACCGGCTCCTCGGGCACCTCTATGCGAATCCGGCGGCGCCGGGTCGCAGAGAGTGGCCCGACGCCTGGCCGAACGCAAGAGACGCGGACGGCAGGATCGTCCGACCAACGCTCGCACCGGAGGTGCTGAACAGCCCCCACGCGATTGCCGCCGCCGGCGACGGGAGCCTCTACGTGACCGAGTGGCTGATCGGAGGCCGCGTCACGAAGCTCGCTCCTGCAGCTCAGCGGCTCAGCGCTTGCCGTAGTCGTACTTGATCTTGTCCTGGGCGATCTCCTCCAGGGCCATGGTCAAGTAGTTCTTCGAGCGCGACTCGACGAGCGGCGGCGGGGCTTCCTCGAAGCCCATGCCCTCGCCGAGCTGGTGGTGGTAGTTGTTGATCTGCCGGGCCCGCTTCGCCGCGACGATGACCAGCGCGTAGCGCGAGTCGACGCCGCCGGCGTCGGTGTTCAGCAGTTCGTCGATGCGAGGATGGATCATGAGTCGGCCATGGTACCCGCAAGTTGCAGCTCCCGTTCGACGAGCGCCGCGAGCGCCTCGGTCGCGCGCTCGACGTCGTCGTTCCGGACCATGTAGCGGAAGCGGTAGGCCTGCTCGAGCTGGTGCCGCGCGAGCATGATCCGGTCCTCGATCTCGCCGGAGCTCTCGGTCGCGCGGGCGAGGAGCCGGCGCTCGAGCTCCGGGACGTCGGCGGCGATGAAGAGCGTGACGGCGTGCTCGACCTCCTCCTGCACCTTGAGCGCCCCCTCGATCTCGAGCTCGAGGACGCAGATCTTCCCCTCGTCGCCGATCCGGTCGATCTCCGACGCGAGCGTGCCGTAGCGGCCACCCGCGAACGTGACGTGCTCGAGGAACTCGCCGGCCTCGATCCGGGCGACGAACTCTTCCTCGGGGAGGAACCAGTACTCGCGGCCGTCCTCCTCGACGGGGCGCTGCGGGCGGGTGGTCGCGGAGACGGCGACCTCGAGCTCGGGTAGCCGCTCGAGCAGGCGTCTGATCAGCGTCCCTTTGCCGGCCCCGCTCGGGCCGGTGATCACGAAGACCGGCAGCGGGCGTCTACCGGTTGAAGAGGCCAATGAGCTCGGCCCGCTGCCGCTCGGAGAGGCCGCCGACCGTCTTCGACTGGCTGATCCGGCACTGGTTGAGCAGCCGCGCGGCCTTCACGCGCCCGAACTTCGGCACCGCCATCAGCATG
>DATKBA010000004.1:0-2301 GCA_035514455.1 Gaiellaceae bacterium
CTCCTCCTCGTCGGGCGCGGGGTCGAACGAGAGCTTGCACAGCCCGTACGGCGTCGCCGCGAGGAAGAGCCGGCCGACCGGCGAGTCGTGCAGCGCGGTGGCGACGTCGAGGAGCCCGGCCTCCGCCGCCGCGTCGCGGAAGCGGGCGTCGAGCGTGGTGGGGACGGTCATCCTGTCTCCTTTCGCCGCAGTCGCCGGACGCCCGAGGAGGCCGCCTGGCGGGCCGCCTCGGCGCTCGAGCCGAGCGCGGCGCCGATGTCTTCGTAGTCGAGGTCGTAGCCGTAGCGCAGGACGACGGCCGCGCGCTCCTTCGGCGGCAGGCCGTCCGCCAGGTGCGACAGCTCTGCGTATGCCGGGCGGCCGTCGTGCGCCGCCGGCTCGGCGCCCGGCGCACGGCCGTCGCGCGCGGACGCCCGCTCGGCGTCGACGGAGACGCGCGCCGCGATCGTGTAGACCCAGGCGCGGAGGTGCCGCGCGTGCTCGAGCCGGGGGTACGCTCGGAGCGCGCGCAGGAACGTCTCCTGGAACGCGTCCTCGGCCCGCGCCCGCCCGAGCCGTCGCGCGAGGTACGCGAAGACCTCGCCGCTGTGCTCGTCGTAGAAGCGCTCGAAGGGCGGCACGGCCACGGGATCCATCATGGGTGTAACGCCGGAGCGCGTCCAGGTGTGAGACTGTGGCGGTGCCCCCGCAGACGCGGTACGCGCGTAGCGGCTCCCTCAGCGTCGCCTACCAGGTCGTCGGCGACGGGCCGCTGGACCTGCTGTTCGCGCCGGGTTGGGTGAGCCACGTCGAGGAGAGCTGGGAGGAGCCGCTCCTCGCCCGGTTCCTCCACCGGCTCGCCTCGTTCTCGCGACTCATCGTGTTCGACAAGCGGGGAACCGGCATGTCTGACCGCGTGCCGGAGGACCGGCTGCCGACGCTCGAGGAGCGGACGGACGACATGCGCGCCGTCCTCGACGCCGCCGGCTCGGAGCGCGCCGCGATCTTCGGCATCTCCGAGGGAGGCAACATGGCGGCGACGTTCGCGGCGGCGGACCCCCGGCGCGTGACGGCGCTCGTCACCTTCGGCATCTTCGCCAAGCGCGTCTGGACACCGGACTACCCGTGGGCGCCGACCCCCGAGGAGCGGCAGCGGTCTTTCGACCTCATCGAGCGCGACTGGGACGGCTTCATGGACCTGTCCGACATCGCGCCGAGCGCCGCCGGAGACGAGGCCTTCATGCGGCGTCTCGCGACCTACCTGCGCCGGGCCGCGAGCCCCGGAGCCGCGCTCGCGCTCGCGCGGATGAACACCGAGATCGACATCCGCGCGGTCCTGCCGGCGATCCGCGTGCCGACGCTCGTCCTCCACCGGACGGGCGACCGGGACTCGAGCGTGGAGGAGGGCCGCTGGATCGCGGCGCAGATCCCCGACGCGCGCCTCGTCGAGCTGCCCGGCGAGGACCACCTCCCGTGGGTGGGCGACCAGGACGCCGTGCTCGACGAGGTCGAGCTGTTCCTGACCGGCGTGCGGCGCGGGCCGGAGCCGGACCGCATGCTCGCCACGCTGCTGTTCACCGACATCGTCGCGTCCACCGAGCGCGCCGCCGCGCTCGGCGACCGCGACTGGCGCGACCTCGTCGAGCGGCACCACGCCGTCGTGCGCGCCGAGCTGGCCCGCTGGCGCGGCCGCGAGGTCGACACGGCGGGCGACGGGTTCCTTGCCCTGCTCGACGGGCCGGCGCGCGCGATCCGCTGCGCCGCCGCGGTCGTGGAGGGCGTGCGCGCGCTCGGCCTCCAGGTCCGTGCCGGCGTCCACACGGGCGAGGTCGAACGCGCCGGCGACGCCGTGCGCGGCATCGCCGTGCACCTGGGCGCCCGCGTCGCCGCCGCCGCCGCGCCCGGCGAGATCCTCGTGTCGCAGACGGTCAAGGACCTCGTCGCCGGATCCGGGATCGCGTTCGACGATCGCGGCGAGCACGAGCTCAAGGGCGTCCCGGGCCGCTGGCGGCTGCACGCGGTCGTCCCGTGAAGGTCGCGGTCGTCGGCCACGTCGAGTGGTGCACGTTCGTCCGGGTCGAGCGGATCCCGAAGGCGGGCGAGATCGCCCACGCGCTCGAGACCTGGGAGGAGCCGGCCGGCGGCGGCGCGGTCGTGGCGGCGGAGCTCGCGCGGCTCGCGGGCGAGGCCGCGCTCTACACCGCGCTCGGCGGCGACGAGCTCGGCGAGCGGGCGCGCACGGGGCTCGAGCAGCTCGGCGTCCGCGTCCACACGGCTCCGCTCGAGGAGGAGCAGCGGCGCGCGATCGTGTTCGTGGACGAG
>DATKBA010000005.1:0-5684 GCA_035514455.1 Gaiellaceae bacterium
CGGGCCTCGCACTCGGCCGCCCACTCGACGGCGTCGAGCTCCGTGGGCTCGCTGCCGCCATGCGTGTAGCAGCGCCAGCGGTCGCCCTCGCGCGCGGCGTCGATGCTCGCGACGATGCACTGGCTTCCGAAGCGTTCCGCCCCGATCGAAAGGAGCTCGGGGTCGCGCACGGCCGCCGAGTTCACGCTGATCTTGTCGGCGCCGGCGCGCAGCAACGGACCGATGTCGTCGGCCGAGCGCACGCCGCCCCCGACCGTGAGTGGCACGAAGAGTGTTTCCGCCGTGCGCCGCACGACGTCGAGCAGCGTGCCGCGCGCCTCCTTCGAGGCCGACACGTCGAGGAAGACGACCTCGTCCGCGCCCTCTGCCTCGTACCGGGATGCGAGCTCGACGGGGTCGCCCACGTCGCGGAGGTGCTTGAACTGGGTGCCTTTCACGACCCGCCCGTCCTTCACGTCCAGGCACACGATCACGCGCGGCCTGAGCATCAGTCGAGCCGCTCGAGCTTCACGGAGCCCTTGGTGCTGAACACGGAGTCCCCCTTCGTGAGCGCCTGCCGGAGGGCGAGGCCAGTGGCCTTGATGGCCGCCTCGAGCCTGTGGTGCCTGTCGGTACCCCGGAGGATGCGCACGTGCAGCGTCGCGCCCAGGTTGGTCGCGAACGAGTGCAGGAAGTGCGCGTACAACTTCGACGGCAGCCTGCCCACGTAGTACGGCCGGCCGCCGACGTCGATCGCCGCCTCCGCGAGCGCCTCGTCCATAGGCACCTGTGCCCACCCGTAGCGCGCCGCGCGCGCCGGCACCTCGTCGGCGAGCGCGAGCCCGAGCACGATCGCGACGTCTTCCACGAGGTGGTGGCGGAGGTCGCCGGTCGCCTCGATGTCGATGTCCAGGCCCGCGTAGCGCGCCAGCGTCTCGACCATGTGCGCGAGGAAGCGGTCGTCGATGTCGACCTTTGCTTCGCCCTTGCCGATCCGCACGTCCGCGACGATGCGGGTTTCCTTGGTCTCCCTCTTCAGCTTGCTCATCGGGCCTCGGCCTTGGTGATCGTGGTTGCGTACGCGCTCATGTGTGCGGCCCGGCGGCGCCGCCCCAGCGGGCGGCGACCTGAGCGGGGTCCAACGTCTCGGTGTAGAGCGCCATCCCGAGCACGGCGCCGGCGGCACCGACGCTGTCCAAGTACGCCAGCTCGTCGGTCGTCGTCACGCCGCCGGACGCCCACACCGGGTGCGGGCTCGCCGCGACCACCGCGGCGGCGGCGTCGCGATCGATCCCCTGGAGCCGGCCCTCGCGGCCGACGTCGGTCGAGAGGATGCCGGCCAGGGGAAGGGCGCCCAACCCCGGAAGATAGGTCGCGAGCTCGAGCGGAGACTCCTCGGTCCACCCCCTCCGCAGGATGCGCCCCTCCCTCGTGTCGAGCGCGACCATCACGCGCTCCGGGTACGTGCGTGCGAGCGCGTCCAGCCACGCGCGGTCGTCGAGCGCGCGGGTACCGACGACGATGCGGTCGGCGCCGCCGTCGAGGAGGCGCTTCGCCCGTTCGTCGTCGCGGATGCCCCCGCCGACCTGCGTGGTGGCGGGCGTGGCCGCCACGATCTCGAGAATGAGATCGAGGTTGTCGCCGGAGCCGAGCGCGGCATCCAGGTCGACCACGTGGAGCGTCTCGAAGCCGGAGTCGTACCAACGCTTCGCGGCGGCGACGGGATCCGGGAGCGAGATCCGCTCGTCCTCGGGCCGGCCGCCGACGAGCTGCACGCAGCGGCCGCCCCTGAGGTCGACGGCGGGGGCGGCGATCACCGGGCCTCCCGCGCCAGGGCGACGAAGTTCGCGATGATCCGCCGTCCCGGGCCCGAGCTCTTCTCAGGGTGGAACTGGAAGCCCCAGCTGTTGCCGCGCCGCACCCCTGCCGCAAACCGGTGCCCGTCGTACTCGGACCAGGCGATCGCGTCGTCCTCCGTTTCCGGGACGCAGACGTACGAGTTCGCGTAGTAGGCGACGAGCGGGCCCACTCCCTCGAAGACGAAATCCGCGCCGGTCTCGACGTCGTTCCACCCCATCTGCGGGACGATGCGCGCCTCGAGCAGGCGGACCTGTCCGGGCACGAAGCCGATGCCGTCGCCGGTCGACTCCTCCGACGTCTCGAAGAAGAGCTGCATGCCCAGGCAGATGCCGAGGCAAGGGAGTCCGGCCTCCAGCGCGGTCCGCACGCGTGCGCGATCGTCGGGGAGCGCGGCGGCGGCGGCGCCGAACGCGCCCACGCCGGGGAGCACCAGGGCGTCGCGCGCGAGCGCTTCGTCCCAATCGGCGGTCACGTGGACGCGCGCGCCCGCGCCCTCGAGCGCCTTGCCGAGGGAGTGCAGGTTGCCGGCGCCGTAGTCGAAGAGCGCGACGTCGAGCGGCGACGTGGTCTTCTGCGGAGATGAGCGGCTCATCGGGTCGCGACCTCCTCCAGCGCGGCAAGGCGAAGGTCCAAGGCTTCGAGGAATCGCTCGAGCAGCGGCCACGGCCCGACGGTCACGCGCAGCCCCTCGCCCAGCTCGGGAATTCCCGTGAAGGGGCGCGTGGTTACCCCGTGCTCGCGGAGCGCGTCGTTGTCGGCCTTGGCCGACCCGGAGGGCGCGGCCGAGAGGAGGAAGTTGGCGTGCGACTCGAGCGTGCGGAGTCCGCGCTTCTCGAGCTCGCCGCGCAGGCGGTCCCGGTTGTCGAGGCACTCCGCGACCGTGCGCGCGATCCAGCCGTCGGCGTCGCGCAGCGCGAGGGCGACGACCTCCGCGGTGAGCCGCGAGACCTTGTAGGGTCCCCTCGCCTTCTCGACCTCGAGCACCACGTCCGGCTGACCGATGCCGAACCCGCAGCGTAGCCCCGCGAGCCCGTATGCCTTGGAGCACGTGCGCGCCACGAGCAGCCGCGGGAGCCGCGTGGCCCACTCGATCAGCGAGTCGGGGCCGAAGTCCGCGTAGGCCTCGTCGATGACCACCAGCGGCCCGTCGGGGCGCCGCAGCCGGAGCAGCTGCTCCACCCACTCCGCCGGGAGCAGCGCGCCCGTGGGATTGTTCGGGCGGCAGAGGTAGACGAGCGCAGGACCTCCCTCGAGGAGCCGCCGCGGGTCGTCGACCGCATCCCGCCACCCCACCGGACGCGGCTCCATCCCGTTCATGCGGGCCAGGTCGCCGATCATCGAGAAGGTCGGCGCCGGATAAGAGACGACGCCACCCGGTCCCGAGGCCGCGCGGAAGGCGGAGTCGAGCACGTCGTCGGAGCCCGCGCCGGTAGCGACGCAGTCGACGCCGACGCCGAAGCGCTCAGCGACGGCCCGCCGTACCGTATCGGCGTAGACCTCCGGGTAGCAGCGCAGGTCGTCGGGGGCGGCGGCGCGCATGCGCGCGAGCGCGGCCGGGTGCGGGCCCCAGAGGTTCGTGTTGTCGCTGAGGTCGACGGGCACGGGAATGCGGCCGGGGTCGTAGGGGCGGAGGGCGGCATAGTCCGCCCGCGGGAAGGGGCTCACGAGGCGTCCCCCCGCCGGCGCGCCGTCGCGCCGCCAGGTACGCCACCTCCCGCCGTGGCGAGCGAGCCGGCCGCCCTCGCCGCAGCGGCGTGCCCCGGGAGTCCCTCGGCCTCGGCCAGAATCGCGACATCCGCTGCCATCGAGGCCGCGCCCGAGGCGTCGATGTCCTGGATCGTATACGACCGCACGAAATGCGCGGTGGAGAGCCCAGAGAAGCTCCGGGCGCGTCCGGCCGTCGGCAGCACGTGGTTGGCACCCGTCATGTAGTCACCGAACGCGACGGAGGCCGCGGGGCCCACGAAGGTCGTGCCGGCGGTGCGAATGGCCCGAGCGTCCACCGCGGCGCCCCTCGTCATCACGCTGAGGTGCTCGGGCGCGTAACGTTCGACGAAGTCGAGCGCGCTGGAGAGCGAATCGGCGATCAGGACCGCTCCGGACGTCGCGAGCGCCCGCCGGCAGATGTCGGCGCGCGGCGCCTCGGCGAGCAGCTCGGCGAGGGCGACTTCGACATCGCGGGCGAGCCCCTCGTCCGTCGTGATGACCACGCACGCCGCGTCCGGATCGTGCTCGGCTTGGGCGAGCACCTCGAGGGCGACGGACCGGGGGTAGGCGTCTCCGTCCGCGAGGACGAGGACCTCGGACGGGCCCGCGGGCGAGTCGATCATCACCTCGCCGGCCACCTGCCGCTTGGCCTCTGTGACCCAACGGTTGCCGGGGCCTACGACCGCGTCGGCGGCGGGCACGCTCTCCGTGCCGTAGACCATCGCGGCGACCGCGCCCGCGCCCCCGATGGCGAAGAGCCGGTCCGCCCCGCCGATCGCGCACGCGGCGAGCACCTCGGCGGGCGGGGCGCCGATGGGCCCGGGCGGCGAGCACACGACGACGTCCGCCACGCCGGCGGCCTTCGCCGGCACCACGCCCATCAGCACGGAGCTGGGATAGGCCGCGCGCCCGCCCGGCGCGTAGACGCCGACCCGACCGAGGGGGGTCCAGGAGCGCGTGATACGCACACCCGGCTCGACCTCGAGGCTCACGTCCGCGGGGATCTGCGCCGCGTGGAAGCGACGGATGTTGTCGGCGGCGCGCTCGAGCGCGACGCGCACGCCGGCGTCGAGCGCGTCGACCGCGCGCTCCCAGTCCTCGCGAGGAACCTCGAGGCGCTCGAGCCGCACGCCGTCGAAGCGCTCGGCCATCTCCACGAGCGCCCCGTCGCCGCGCGCGCGCACGTCGGCGATCAGCTTCGCGACGGAGCCCGCGAGGCCGGGATCGTCGGTCGGCGCGCGATCGAGGAGCCGCGCCTCCGTCCCGGCGTCGAGGTCGGCGAGCCGACCGCGCGCGAAGAGCCGGACGCCGCCCGTGGCATCACTGCTCACGGCATTAGCCTCTCGATCCTGGTGACCAGAATGCCCTCGGCGCCCAGCGCCTTGAGGCGCGCAATGGTCTGGTAGACGAGTTTGGCATCCACCACCGCGTGCGCCGCGACCCAGGAGCCCCCGTCGAGCACCTCGACGATCGTGGGGCCCGACAGGCCCGGGATCACCTCGCGAACCTGGTCGAGCTTGCTCCGCGGGACGTTCGCCATGAGGTAGCGCTTCTGCTCCGCTCGGAGCACCGACTCGAGCGCCGTCGACAGGTCGCGGATCAGTGGGCGGTGGGTCGGGTCGTCGAGCGCGGCCGGGTTCGCGACCAGCCGCGCCGTGGACTCCAGCACCGTGCCGATCTCCCGGAGGCCGTGCACGCGGAGCGTCGAACCGGTCGACGTGAGGTCGACGATGACGTCCGCGACGCCGAGGTGTGGCGCGATCTCCGTCGCACCGCTCACCGGGGCGATCACGATCGGGATGCCGAGCGACTCGAAGTGCTTCCTCGCGCACCGGGGGAACGACGTGGCGACGCGCGTGCCGGCCGGCAGCTCGTGGGCCGAGCGCACCGCGGACTCGTCGCGCGCGGCCACCACGAGCCGGCAGCGCCCAAATGCGAGGTCGAGCAGCTCGGTGACCTGCCGCCCGCTCTCGGCGACGCAGTCCGCGCCCGTCACGCCCACCTCGGCGGCGCCGTCGGCGACGTACTCGGGGACGTCCTGCGAACGCACGAAGATCGCCTCGAAGTCGTCGCCGAGCGAAGCGACGAGCGCCCGGTCGGCGGCGAACGCCGGGCGCAGCCCCGCCTGCTCGAAGAGC
>DATKBA010000006.1:0-2196 GCA_035514455.1 Gaiellaceae bacterium
GGCGGGGATGGCTCAGGCCAAGCAGGGCGTCGTCATCGCTCGCAGGCCAGGCCGGTGGGCCTGGTCAAGAGCGAGGACGGCGATCCTGCGCCGCGCCTGAGCCACCAGCCGGCGCGCGAGAGTTTCACATCAAGCCTCTAGTACGGAGGAGTGAGGCCGGCGAGCATCGGGAAGTGCCGGACGTTCGTCGTGAGCAGCTCCGCCTCGAGCAGCAGGGCTGTCGCGGCGATCAGGTAGTCCACGTCGTCGATCCCGCTGTGAGCCCCCCGGTGCCTGCGGGCGAGCAGCCCGGCGGTTCGCGCGACCTCCTCGTCGACCGGCACCCAGGAGAGCGCCGAGAGGAACAGCTCCAGCGCCTCGAGCTCGTCGTCTCGCACGCCGGCGAGGAGCTCGAAGCGGACGAGCTCGCTGGCGAGGACGGTCTCGTCCTCGTCGACGAGGCGTCTGAGGAGAGCGACGGCGGCATCCGTGCCGCGGAGATGGTCGATCGCGATCGTCGTGTCGAGCAGCTTCACTCGAGCCCGAGCCGGCGCAGGCGCTCGCCGAGGTCGCCGCGGATCGCGTCGGCGTACTCGGCGCCGGTGAAGGCCCGGTCGCGCCAGGAGCCGGCGCTGGCCTCGAGCGCGGCGAGCTTCTCCGCCTTCGTCCGCTCCCCGAAGGCGCTGCGGACCGCGCGCCGGATCAGCTCCGAACGCGACGCCCCTGTCGCGCGCGCGACGCGGTCGAGGAGCTCGAGCTCGCCCTCACCCAGATAGACCTGCGTCCTGGCCACGACATCACTATACACCACATTGTGTCAGGTGTCCGCCCCGCCGCAATGGAGCGGACGAGTGTAGGCGCCTGCTCGCCGAGCGGCTCGCCGACGAAAGCTAGAAGGGGCCGACGGGGCTTCCGGGCGCGTAGGATCTCCGACTCATGGCGGCCGTCGCCACCCGAACCGCGCGCCGCATCGAGTCGCTGCTCTCGGCGCGGCTCTTCCTGAACCCGCAGCTCGCCGGCGATCGGCTCTACTTCGTCAGCGACCTCGCGGGCCGGCTGAGCCTCTACGCCATGGACGTGGAGGGCGGCGTGCCCGAGCCCATGCTCCCGCCCGGGCTCGCGCTCCAGAACCCCGAGCTCGTCGGCGGCCATCTCTTCCACGTGCTCCCCGGCCTCGGCCGCCTCGTCGTCATGATCGACCACGACGGCGACGAGAACTACGAGCCGTTCGTCGTCCCGCTCGAGGGCGGCTTTCCGGAGCCGCTCGACCAGCAGGCGTTCGGCGGCCTCCGCTCGCACCTGGCCGACGTGGACGCCTCGACGGGAACGCTCTACTTCATGTCCGAGTCCCGGGAGCAGGCGATGGACTACGCGATTCGCGCCGAGCTCGCGACGGGCGCCGTCGAGACGCTCGCCGAGAGCCCGTACGGCGCGTGGCCGGTGGCCTGGACTCCCGACCACGCGCGCGTCGTCCTCGCCGACTCCTACACGGCGGGCGACGTCGTCCTCTACGAGCCCGGCCCGGCGATGCTCTGGGGCGTCCTCATCGAGGATCGCGCCGAGGGTCACGTGCCGGAGCTCTCGGGGTTCCGCTCGGTCCACTTCACCGGAAGCGGCGGCGGGCTGCTCGTCGCGACGAGCCTCCTGGAGGACGCCTACGGCCCCGGGTACCTGGATCTCGCCCGCCCCGGCGAGGTCGAGCCCGTGGCCGTCGAGGGCATCGTCCACGAGGGCGAGGGGGAGCTGGAGCGGTTCGACCGGCTCGAGGGCGATCGCTACCTCGCCCTCTACAACATCGACGGCGCCTCCTGGGCCTACGAGGCCGCCTTCGACGAGGCGGCGCGGCGGCTGTCGCTCGGCCGCGTCCTCTGCGGGCGCGGCGAGCTCGAGGGAGGCGTCCTGCACGGGCTGTTCCACGGGCCCGAGAGCGGCCGCTTCGCCCTCTCCTTCTGCACCGCGACGACGCCGACCCAGCTCTACGTCCTGGCTCCCGAGCCCGCCGCGCGGACGAGGGAGCGGCCCCTCGGCATCGACCCGTCGTCGCTCTCCCCGGGCGAGGACGCCTCCTTCGCCTCGCACGACGGGCTGCGCGTGTCGGCGCGCCTCTACCTGCCCTCTCCGGAGGCCGGCTACGAGGGCCCGCGGCCGCTCGTCTACTACGTGCACGGCGGGCCGCAGTCGCAGGAGCGGCCCAACTTCGCCTGGTTCTCGATGCCG
>DATKBA010000007.1:0-6537 GCA_035514455.1 Gaiellaceae bacterium
CCGGTGCACCTCGTCGGGGCCGTCGTAGATCCGGGCGCCGCGGGCCATCGCGTACATCTGGCCGAGCGGCGTCTCGTCGGTGAGGCCGCGGGCGCCGTGCACCTGGATCGCGCGGTCGATCACGTCGTGGAGGACGCGCGCGGCGTAGAACTTGATCAGCGAGACCTCGACGCGCGCCTCGCCGCCCTCGTCGAGCTTGCGCGCCGCGTCGAGCGTGAGCAGCCGGCAGGCCTGGATCTCGGCGGCCGAGTCGGCGATCCAGTTCTGGACCGTCTGCTTCTCGGCGAGCGGGCCCCCGAACGCCTCGCGCTCGAGCGAGTAGCGGCACATCAACTCGAACGCGCGCTGCATCTGGCCGAGCCAGCGCATCACGTGGTGGATCCGCCCCGGGCCGAGCCGCTTCTGCGCGATCCGGAAGCCGTCCCCCGGCTCGCCGAGCACGTTCTCGCGCGGGACGCGGACGCCCGTGTAGCGCACCTCGCAGTGCGTCGACCAGCCGCGGCCGGCGTGCCCGAGCACGGGCACCGCGCGAACGACCTCGAAGCCGGGCGTGTCGGCGGGGACGAGGATCTGGCTCATCCGCCGGTGCGGCGGCGCGTCCGGGTCGGTCACGGCCATCACGATCCCGAATGCGGCGCCCTCGGCGGAGGAGGAGAACCACTTGTGCCCGTCGATCACCCACTCCTCGCCGTCGAGCACGGCGGTCGTGCGCAGCTGCGTCGGATCGGCGCCCGAGACCTCGGGCTCGGTCATCGAGAAGAACGAGCGCGCCGTGCCCTCGACGAGCGGCTTCAGGAACCGCTCCTTCTGCTCCTCGGTGCCGAAGAGGTGCAGGATCTCGCCGTTGCCCGCGTCCGGGGCCTGGCAGTTGAAGACAAGCTGCGCCCACGTGCTGCGGCCGATCTCCTCGTTCAGGAGCGCGTACTCGATGAAGCCGGAGCCGCTGCCGCCCGCCTCGGCCGGCAGGTGGGGCGCCCAGATCCCGGCCGCCTTCGCCTTCGCGCGCAGCTCGTCAATCAGCGCGTCGGCCGCCTCGTCCTCGCGCGCCAGCGCCGGCTCGCTCGGGTAGACGTGCTCCTCCATGAACGCGCGCACCTCGGCGCGGCGCGCAGTCAGCCGGGGCTCGATCGCGACGTCGGTCATGTGGGAGAGTCTGCACATGTTGGAGCCCGGAAGCCAGGTGCAGAACGCGATCTACCTCGCGGGCGGCGCCGAGTGGCCCGTCTCGCCGGATGACTGGGAGGCGAAGGCCCGCGCGGCGCTGGAGCAAGCACCGTTCGACTACGTCGCCGGCGGCGCCGGCTCGGAGGCGACGATCCGCGCCAACCGGGAGGCGTTCGAGCGGCGGCGGCTGCGCCCGCGGATGCTCGCCGGGACGGCCGAGCGCGACCTCTCGGTCGAGGTGCTAGGCCTTCGCTCGCCGGCGCCGTTCCTCCTCGCTCCGATCGGCGTGCTCTCGATCGTCCACGCGGAGGCGGAGCTCGGCGTCGCGCGCGCCTCGAAGGCGACCGGCGTGCCGATGATCCTCTCGAGCGCCGCGTCGACCTCGCTGGAGGACGTCGCGGACGAACTCGGCGGCGCTCAATGCTGGTTCCAGCTCTACTGGTGGGCGGACCGGGAGCTCGCCGGCAGCCTTGTCGACCGCGCGGCCGCCGCCGGCTACGGCGCGATCGTCGTCACGCTCGACACACTCACGCTCGGCTGGCGCGACCGCGACCTCCGCAACGGCTACCTGCCCTTCCTCCAGGGCGAGGGGCTGGCGCAGTTCTTCAGCGACCCGCTCTTCCGGGCGCGGCTCGACGCGCCGCCCGAGGAAGATGTGCAGACGGCGTCGCTGATGGCGCTGGCCGCCTTCCCGAACCTCGCGCTCACCTGGACCGACCTCGAGTGGCTGCGCGACCGCACCGAGCTGCCGCTCCTCGTCAAGGGCGTGCTGACCGCCGAGGACGCGCGGCTCGCGCTCGAGCACGGTGTCGACGGAATCGTCGTCTCCAACCACGGCGGCCGCCAGGTCGACGGCGCCGTCGCCGCCCTCGACGCGCTCGTGGAGGTGCGCGAGGAGGTCGGGCCGGACGCGACGGTGCTGATGGACGGCGGCATCCGCCGCGGCTCGGACGTGCTCAAGGCGCTCGCGCTCGGAGCGGACGCCGTCCTCCTGGGCCGCCTCTACGCCTACGGGCTCGCCGTCGGCGGGGCGAAGGGCGTCGAGGCCGTGATCCGGCAGCTCGCCGCGGAGCTCGACCTGACGATGGCGCTCGCCGGCGTCCGGTCCGCGCGCGACCCGGTCGCCTCCATGGTCTCGCCCCCGGCGAAGCACTAGAGTCATTCACGTGGATTTGCGCGACACGCCCGAGGAGGCCGCGTTCCGCGCGGAGTTGCGCGCGTGGATCGAGGCGAACCTGACCGACGAGGTCCGGCGCGGCCGCTTCGAGGAGGCCGGACGCGACTGGAGCCGCAAGCTCTTCGAGGCGGGCTACGCGGGGCTCACCTGGCCGAAGGAGTACGGCGGCGCGGGCGCCCCCTACAGCCACCAGGCGATCTTCCTCGAGGAGATGGCGCGCGCGGAGGCGCCGCCGCACCTCGGCGTGATCGGGCTCGGGATGGCCGGGCCGACGATCATCGCGCACGGCACCGGCGCCCAGAAGGAGCGGCACCTGGAGAAGATCCTCTCGACCGAGGAGATCTGGTGCCAGGGCTTCTCCGAGCCGGACGCCGGCTCCGACCTCTCCGCCGTGCGCACGTCCGCGCGGCTGGATGGCGACCACTTCGTCGTCGACGGCCAGAAGGTCTGGTCGTCGTTCGCGCACATCGCCGACTGGTGCATCCTCGTCACGCGCAGCGACCCCCAGAGCGAGCGGCACGCGGGCCTGAGCTACCTGCTCGTCGACATGCACGCGCCGGGCGTCGAGGTGCGGCCGCTGCGCCAGATCACCGGCGAGGCGGAGTTCAACGAGATCTTCTTCACCGGTGTCGAGGTGCCGGTCGACAACGTCGTCGGCGAGATCGGCGGCGGCTGGCAGGTGGCGATGACGACGCTCTTGCACGAGCGCGGCACGCTCGGCTTCGCGCTCACGGCCGGGCTCGAGAGCCAGATCCGGAAGCTGATCACGCTCGCGAAGGAGCGCGGCGCGACCGACGTGCAGCGCGACACGATCGCGCGCGAGTGGATCGGCCTCCAGGCCGTCCGCTACACGAACTACCGCTCGCTGACGACGCTGATGAAGACCGGGATCCCGGGGCCCGAGGGCTCGGGCGCCAAGCTCTGGTGGTCGGAGGCGAACCAGCGCGTGACGAAGCTCGCACTCGAGCTGCTCGGCCCCGGGGCACAGGTGCTGGAGAACGGGAACTACTGGCAGCACCAGCAGCTGCGCTCGCGCGGGAACACGATCGAGGCCGGCACGAGCGAGATCCTGCGCAACATCATCGCCGAGCGCGTGCTCGGCCTGCCCCGGAGCCGCTGATGGAGTTCGCGTTCACCCAGGAGCAGGAGGAGCTGCGGCGCCAGGCGCGCTCGTTCCTCGAGGCGAACCCGGACGCGCCGCTCGCCGAGCTGCGCGAGCTCGGCTGGCTCGGCGTCTCGGTGCCCGAGGAGCGCGGCGGCGGCGGGCTCTCGTTCGTCGACGAGGCGATCCTGTTCGAGGAGGCCGGCCGCGCGCTCTACTCCGGCCCGTTCCTGACGACCGCGGTCGTCCTTCCCGCGCTGCCCGAGGTGGGCGAGGAGGCGTGGTCGGTGGAGCTCGACGGCCTCGTGCCCCACCTGGACACGGCCGACCGGGTGCTGCGCGAGGACATGACATCCGTTCCGGCCGAGGGCGAGACGCTCGCGACCGTCGACGAGACGCGCCCCCTGGGCCGGGTCGAGTTAGTTGCTGACAGCAACTATGTGGGAGATTTCGGCAGCTTCGACGCCGTCCGCCTGCGGCTGCTCGCCGGGCTCGCGGTCGAGGCGGTCGGGGTCGCGCAGAAGGCGCTCGAGCTCGGCGTCGCCTACGTCTCCGAGCGCGAGCAGTTCGGCAAGAAGATCGGCACCTACCAGGCGGTCTCGCACCCACTCGCGGACACCTACGTCGAGACCGAGCTCGCGCGCTCGCTCGCCTACTGGGCCGCCTGGTGCGTCGCCGAGGACGACGAGCGGGCGCCGACGGCCGTCGCCGCCGCGAAGTCCTTCTGCGCCGAGACCGCGGTCGCGGCCTGCGAGCGGTCGATCCAGGTGCACGGTGGGATCGGCTTCACGTGGGAGCACGTCCTGCACCGCTACTACAAGCGCGCCCAGTGGATCGACGCGTTCGGCGGCCACGCGGCCTCCCACCGCGCGACGGTCGCCGCGGCGCTCCTCGACTGAGAGAAGGAGGCCCATGCCCGTCCCGAAAGCGGAAGTCCTGGAACTGATGCGGATGGATCCCGACCCCGCCGAGACCGACGAGATCCGGGAGCTCTGGAAGGAGCACTCGAAGGCGGAGGACAACCGCTCGATCGAGGGCCTGCTGGCGACGCTCTCCGAGGACTGCGTCTACACGGTCTACCCGGACGACGTCTCCTGGCACGGCCACGAGGGCGCGGCGCGCTTCTACACCGAGCTCCTGACCGCTTTCCCCGACGTCGTCTTCGAGCTGCAGAACATCGTGATCGGGCCGCAGGGCGTCGTCGAGGAGGCGATCGTCACCGGCACGCACGCGGCGAAGTGGCTCGAGCACGAGCCGACGGGCGAGAAGATGACCTGGCGCAACGCGATCTTCTTCCCGTGGGACCCCGTCTCGCGCCGCTTCAAGGGCGAGCGCGTCTACACCGACATGCCGAGGAGGGTGGCCTGATGGCACATTCGTTCTCGTCCCTCGACGAGCTGGGCGAGGGGCCGGGCTTCCGCAAGATCCGCGGGCCGCTCGGCGTCACCGCGTTCGGCGTCAACGGGGTCGTCTACCCGCCCGGCTTCCCGGGCGTCCACCACTACCACGACACCCAGGACGAGCTCTACTTCGTCCACAGCGGCACGGCGAAGGTCGAGGTCGACGGCGAGGAGCGCATCCTCGGCCCCGGCGGGCTCTTCCACGTCGAGTCGACGACGCCCCGGCGGATCTCGAACGCCGGCGAGGACGAGCTCGTGCTGCTCGTCGTCGGCGGCAAGGACGGCTACGTCGAGCGCGACGGACATGTGATGAGCGACGAGGACCTGGCTCTGCGGCAGAGCCTGGGAAAGGGGGAACGATCGTGAAGGGCCTGATGATGGACTTCCAGCTGACGCTGCCGACGATCCTCAAGCGGGCGGAGACGTACTTCCCGCACCAGGAGATCGTGACGCGGATGCCGGACCGGAGCTTCCACTCGTACACGTTCGCGGACTTCGGCAAGCGGGCGCGGCAGCTCGCGGTGGCGCTGAAGGGGCTCGGCCTCGAGCCCGGCGACCGCGTCGCGACGCTGATGTGGAACAACTACCAGCACCTGGAGGCGTACCTCGGGATCCCGTGCGGAGGCTTCGTCCTGCACACGCTCAACCTCCGCCTGCACCCGAACGACCTCGGCTACATCGCCACACACGCGGGCGACAAGGCCGTGATCGTCGACCGCTCGCTGCTGCCGCTCTGGGAGCAGTTCAAGGACAAGACCCCGATCGAGCACGTCTTCGTCGTCGAGGACTCCTACGAGGAGCTACTCGCGGGCGCGGACGCGGACGACTACGAGGACCCGAAGCTGGACGAGGACACGGCCGCGGCCATGTGCTACACGAGCGGCACGACCGGGATGCCGAAGGGCGTCCTCTACTCGCACCGCTCGACCGTCCTGCACACGCTCGGCCAGGCGCTTGCGGCGCCGCTCGGGCTGCACGTGACCGAGGCGGAGACGTTCCTGCCGGTCGTGCCGATGTTCCACGCGAACGCGTGGGGCTACCCCTACACGTGCCTGATGGTCGGCGCGAAGATCGTCTTCCCCGGCCCCTTCCTCGACCCCGAGACGCTGCTCGACGGCTTCGAGCAGCAGGAGGTGACGATCACGGCCGGCGTGCCGACGATCTGGATGGGGATCCTCGGCATGCTCGACAAGGAGCCGGACCGCTGGAAGCTCGACCGGCTGCACTCGATGCTCGTGGGCGGCTCGGCGGCGCCGCGCGCGATGATCGCCGGCTTCCGGCAGCGGCACGGCAAGACGGTCGTGCACGGCTGGGGGATGACGGAGACCTCCCCGCTCGCGACCGCCTCCGACTATGTGGGCGAGTTCCGCCACGCCGACGAGGAGACGCAAATCGACGTCGTCGCGATGCAGGGCCTGCCGCTCCCGTTCGTCGAGCTGCGCGCGGTCGGCGACGACGGCAAGGAGATCCCGTGGGACGGCGAGGCGATGGGCGAGCTCGAGGTGCGCGGCCCGTGGGTCGCAGCCGGCTACTACGAGACGCCCGAGCAGGCGGAGCGCTGGACGGAGGACGGCTGGTTCAAGACCGGCGACATCGCGTCCTTCCACCCGAAGGGCTACGTGATGATCAAGGACCGCTCGAAGGACGTGATCAAGTCGGGCGGCGAGTGGATCTCGTCGGTCGACCTCGAGAAC
>DATKBA010000008.1:0-6658 GCA_035514455.1 Gaiellaceae bacterium
GGCGATACGGGCCCGGGCGCTCGAGCTCATCGGCGGGGACGGCATGATCGAGGCCGCCTGGGCCGAGGGGCGGGCGCTTGACCTGGCCTCCGCGCTTGAGCTCGCGGAGGCCGCGGTCCACGCCAGCGACGAGGTCCAGCCGGTGGCCCGGGAGGGCATCAGATCTGTCGAACCTCGCTGAGCCGTCACGCCGGCGAGGTGCACTCCTTCCGGGGCGCGAGCGTGCGCGCGAGGGTCCGGAACGTCCACCGGCCGGCGCTGGACTTCTTCGAGTACATCGAGAGGCTCCACGCGCTCGCCGAGGCGGGGGAGATCGTCAGGCTGAAGAGTCCCAAGACGCTGACCTTCATCTCGATGCTCTGGCAAGAGCACTCGCGGTCGCTCGTCGCGGCCGGCCCTCTACGCGCCGTCATGTGGCTGCTCGCCCGCATCGGCCGCCTTCCTCGGGTACCAGCTCCCGGCCGCGGCCGAACTCGCGCAGAGATAGGGAGCGCCTCGCCCTCGGCGTTCCTCCGCCTCCTACTACGGCCCCGGCACCGCCGGCCACGGCTCCTTGACGAGGAGCATCCCGCGCTGGCGAAAGGAGGTTGTGGCGCGCGGGCCGGTGAGGTACTGCAAGAAGGCGGCAACGATCGGGCGGACGTCGCGGAGGCGCTGCAGCGTCACGAACGAGATCGGGTAGGCGTCAGGGTGCGACAGCGCGCGCACGGACGTGTCGCTCGGCGCCGCCCCGCCGACCGGGACCGCGCACGTCGTCCCTTGGAACGCACGGGCTCGCGACCAGCTTGTCACCGCCGCGATTGCGAGGTTGCCCGATGCGGCCTCGGCCAAGCCGCCGTCGGGCGCAGCCCGTGCCCCTGTCGGCAGCCGGAAGCCGGCTCGGAAGCGGGGCTCCACGAAGCGATCGACGCCGCTGCCGGCGCGCCGCAGCGCGATCACGTCCCCGCTCGCCGGGATCGGAACGCCGGCCGCCGACCACGTACGGATCGTCCCCGCGGCGATCCCCCGGGCAACCGCACGCGACACGCCTGAGGCACACGCGGGATGCCCGCGTCCGACAGCCAGCACGTCGGCGTCGCGGCCGAGGTCCGCGCGCACGTGCACGTGGCGACGCTCAACGGCCGTGAGCCGGCGGTCGAGGAAGATTCCCTGCGGGCTCGGGAAGCGCCGTGAGCGGATCATGTTCCTCAGGTAGATGTCGGCCGTGGGGCCCACGGCCGCGGCGGCATTGCCGAAGGTGTACCGGTACCTTTGCCCTCCGACCCGAACCGTGATCGGCACGACGCGCTTCCCGCGCGGGTGGATGGCGAACGTAGTCGGTGTGAAGCCGATGAGGTGGTCGACTCTGCTCGGGATGACCGAGTTGAAGAAGGTGTCCTCAACCCGCTGTGCGGAGGCCGTGGCGGGCGCGAGCAGGAACACGGCGATGAGAAGAGCGTGCCAGCGCATCGAATGAATGGACCATGGAATGGCGCGGGTGTCAACGGGGTGCGCAGCAGGCGAAGGCGATTCACGCTCTGATGCTCACTGCTCCGCCACATTCATCCACGCGGGTGCCTTGCGGCTCCATGTACCTTGTGCTTCTATGCATAGGGCTTCAAGCCATGGAGGGCGTATGCACATCGACAAGGATCTGATCGCGGCCTCGGCGACGCCGCTCGTGCTCGCGATGCTGGCTGAGGGTGAGAGCTACGGCTACGCGATCCTGAAGCGGGTCCGTGCGCTCTCCGGGGGAGAGCTCGAGTGGACCGACGGGATGCTCTACCCGCTGCTCCATCGCCTGCTCCGGCTCGGGTACGTGACGACGGAGTGGCGAACGCCGCCGGAAGGGCGTCGCCGCAAGTACTACACGATCACGGACGACGGACGAGCAGCGCTCGCGGACCAGCAACGCCAGTGGGTGGCCGTCACCCGTGCGCTGAACGACGTCTGGCCGGGCTCCGTCGGGCTGCTGACGGCTCTCGGCGAGGCGTGAGCCATGGATCGCGCGGAGTCGCAGATCGCAGAGTGGCGGGCCTACGTCGCGAAGGCTCCGGGCGTCAACGGCCGCGATGTCGACGAGCTGGAGGATCATCTTCGCCACCAGATCGCCGAGCTCGACGCGGCCGGACTCACAGCCGATGAGGCGTTCCTGGTCGCCGTGAAGCGGATGGGGGACCTCGACGGCCTGTCCCGGGAGTTCGCACGCGAGCACAGCGGCCGACTGTGGAAGCAGCTCGTCCTGAGCGGTGACGACGAGCCGGCGCGCGCGGCCGGCGGCTGGCTCGAGACGCTCGTCTTCGCCGTGGCTGCGGCCGTCGTGATCCAGGTTGCACGTCTCGCTGCCGACTTCCCCGAAGAGGAACCGGGCTGGCTGGTGCGGAACGGCACTCTGTTCGTGTTGCCGTTCCTCGCCGGGTACTTCGCCCGCCGACGGCGGCTCGACACGCGGCGCTGGGTGCGAACGGCGGCGCCGTTCGTGCTCGCTGCGCTCGTCGTCAACCTCTACCCGTACGGGGCGGGCTCGGCCACCGAGGTCGTCGTCGCGCTCCATCTCCCGGTCGTGCTGTGGTTCGCGGTCGCCTATCCGTACATGGGCGGCACGGTCCGATCGCACGAGCGGCGGATGGACTTCGTCCGCTTCACGGGCGAGTGGTTCATCTACTACGTGCTGATCGCGCTCGGGGGCGGCGTGCTCATGGGTTTGACCGCGGGGATCCTCGTACCCACGGGGGTCGACGTCGAGCGGATCGCCGAGTGGGTGCTGCCCTCGGGAGCGGCGGCCGGCGTGATCGTGGCCGCGTGGCTCGTCGAGTCGAAGCAACGGGTGGTCGAGAACATGGCGCCGGTGCTCACGATGCTCTTCACGCCGCTGTTCGCGGTGATGCTTGCCTGCGCGGCCGTCGTCTATGCCGTGACCGGGCTTGGCGGCGCGTTCGATCGCGAGCTCTTGAGCGTCTTCGACGCCCTGCTGCTGGTCGTGCTCGGGCTCGTCCTGTACGGGATGTCCGCGCGCGACCCGTCCACGTCGCCGGACTGGATGGACCGCATCCAGCTGGTCGCCGTCGTCAGCGCCCTCGTGCTCGACGTGATGGTGCTCGGCGCGATGATCGCCCGGATCGGCGAGCTCGGGTTCACCCCGAACCGGACGGCGGCGCTCGGGCTCAACCTCGTTGTGCTCGTGAACCTGGCCGGGGCCGCCTGGCTCTCCGCCCGGTTCCTCACGGGACGCAGCAGGCTCCACCGGCTCGAGCGCTGGCAGACCACGTACCTTCCCGTCTTCGCCCTTTGGGCCGCCGCGGTCGTGGTCGTCCTCCCGCCGCTGTTCGCCTTCAACTGACCGAGCGCCCCCGCCGCCCGCCTTTCTCGTTTCGCGTCGCAGCCGTACGCTTCCGGGGTGGACGTGTTCGTCGGGCGCGCTCACGAGCTCGAGGCCCTGGCCCGGATCGATCGCGCCGCGGCCGCCGGGAAGCCCGCCGTCGCGGTCCTCATTGGCGAGCCCGGCATCGGGAAGAGCCGGCTGCTCGCCGAGGCGGGCCGGCGGACGGCGCTCCCGCGCAGCTTCCGCGTGGTCGGCTACGAGCCCGCAGCGGGGGTGCCGCTCGCGGCCGCCTCGGAGCTGCTGCGGGCGCTCGGCGAGCTCCTGTCCGAGAGCCCGCCGGGGGAGAGGTCCGCCCTCGAGCGGACGCGCCTCTTCGAGGCGACCCACCGAGCGCTTCGTGCGACCGGGCCCGCGCTCATCGTGATCGACGACTTGCAGTGGGTAGACGACCTCTCGCTCGCGCTCGTCCATTTCCTCGTCCGCGCCGCCGATGCCGGCGGCGAGCCGCTCGCCCTCCTCGCGGCCGCGCGTCCGTCCGCGAGGGAGGCGACGTTCTCGTCGTCGATGGAGCACGTCCTCGGGCGTGACCGCGTCGTCCGGCTCGAGCTGTCGCCGCTGTCGAGCGGCGAGGCGATGGAGCTGGTGAAGGCGCTCGCGCCGGAAGTCGGCGAGGAGGAGGCTCGCGAGCTCGCCTCGAAGGCCGGTGGCTCGCCATTCTGGCTCGAGGCCCTCGCGCGGGGCAGCGGAGCCGAGAAGACCGCAGCGGGACTCGTGACCGCGCGACTGCGTGGCTGCGGCGCCGACGCCGGCGACCTCGTCGCGCTGCTCGCGGTCGCAGCGCGTCCGCTTGCGCTGGCGGATGTCGCGCGGCTGCTCGGCTGGGCTACCCGCCGGTCGGAGCACGCGGCGCGCGAGCTCGTCGCCCGCGGGATCGCCCTCGAGTCCGGCGGCGTGACGCGCCTGGCACACGATCTCATCCGGGCGGGGGTCGAGACGGGGATCACCGAGGAGCGACGCCTGGACCTGCACCGGCGCGTCGGCGAGTGGCTCGCCGGCATCGCGGGCGAAGACGCCCAGCTGCTCTGCGAGGCGCTCGCCCACGCGCACTCGGGCGGGAGCTCCGGCCTCGACCTCGCCCTCCGCCTCGTGCGCTCGCCGCACCGGACGCTGATCGGCGACGACGGGCTCGCTGTGCTCGTCACGATCGCGGACGAGGCGGAGCCGTACGACGAGGACGCGCTGGTGCTGAACGAGGAGATCGCCTCGCTCGCCGCGGCGCTCGCGAGGCACGAGATCCGCCGCGACCGCTGGCTCCGGAGCGCCGACCGGCGGCGGGACGCCCACGAGCGGGCTCGCGCCCTGCTCGAGGCCTCGAGATCGGCGTTCGCCCTCGGCGACAAGGAAGCCGCTCGCGCGGACCTCGCCCGGGCTCGCGCGACGGCGAGCCGCGAGCCGCTCCTCGGGCTCGACCTCGACGTCCACGAGGCGGCGCTCGACCTGTGGTCGGACGGCCGCCAGGAGGTCGGGCGCGCTCGGGCCCACGACGCGGTCGCGAGGGCGCGCGGTCTCTTCGCACGGGACGACCGGGCCCGGGACACCTACCTGGAAGCGCTCCGCGCCGAGCACGAGGCGGCCTACCAGGAGGACGACGGCGAGACGATGCTCCGCGCGGCCGAGGAGCGCGCGGCGATCGCGCGCGGCTTCAACGCGGATGCGCATCTCACCGCGCTCCTCGAGAGTGCGCGGGCCCTGCGGCGGGTCGGCCGACTCGGAGAGGCGCTCGAGCGCGCGCGGCAGGTTCGCGACGAGGCGAAGCAGCGCGTCCTGCCGCGCCTCGAGCTCGACGCGAGCTACTGGCTCGGCACGTTCCTCCTCCAGAGCAGCCGGATCTCGGAGGCCGACGACGTCGTCGGCGACGCCCTCGAGCTCGCGGCGCGGGTGGGCGACGAGGCACGCGCCCGGCACGGGATCGAGCGGCTTGCGAGCGAGCTCGACTTTCACGCGCGCGACTGGCGGGGCGGCGTCGAGCGGCTGCGCGCGTATACGCGCGGCGCGAGCGAGCACGCAGGCGTGGAGCTTCACCAGCTGGCCGCGAGCTGGCTGGTCCTCGCGGGCGGCGAGGAGGTCACCGAAGAGGCCGTCGCCGAGGTCGAAGCGGCGCGCGCGTGCTCCGAGGCGGCCGCGTGTCCGCGCTGCGCCGCGGAGCTTTGCCTGACCGCGGCGGAAGCGCTCGCACGGGTCGGCCGCCATGCCGAGGCCGCCGAGTCGCTGGCCGCGTGGAAGCGGATGCGCCCGAACGCGCAGCCGCGTGACGGCTACGTGCGGACCCGCGTGGAGGCGCACCTCCGGCAGCCGCCGGCCGCGGATCTCCTCGAACGCGCGGCCGGGGAGGCAGAGGCGCTCGGCTTCGGGCTCGACGAGCTCGTGACGAGGCTCGACCTCGGCGCCGCGCTGCAGCACGGCGACCGGGAGAGAGCCAGGGAGACGCTCGCCGCCGTCGCCGAGACCGCGGCCGCGTGCGGCTCGGAGACGATCGCCGAGCTCGCGGCGAAGCGCCTCCGCGCGCTCGGGGTGCGGACCTGGAAGCGGGGCCCCGCCGCAGGGATCCTGACGGAGCGCGAGCGCGAGGTCGTCCGGCTGATCGCCGGCGGCGCCAGCAATCCGGAGATCGCCCAGAGGCTCTTCCTCTCGCGCAAGACGGTCGAGCGCACTGTCTCGAACGTGCTCCGGAAGGTCGGCGCCCGGAACCGCGCCGAGCTCGCGGCGCGCGTCGCCGAGCTCGAGGTCGAGGGAGCTCACCGATGATCCGCGGCTGACGCCCTCCTAGTGTCGTCCACGGACTTCTCCCCGCCGAAAGGAGCGGCCGTGGCGATGATGGTGATCCTCCTCGACCCGAGCTCCGGGTTCTCGGTCCGCCAGGAGCTCGCCGAGGAGCTCGCCCGGCTCGGCGTCACGAGCGTCGCCGTCGTCCGCGACTCGGAGGCGGTCGGAGTCGTCCTCGAAGGGTGGTTGCTCGACCCGGCCCGCTCGGCCGGCGCCGCCGCGAGGGCGGTCGGCGGCACGGCGGGCGCGCGGGTCCTCCACCCGGTCCTGCAGATGGCGGTCTCACCCGCCCAAGCCCAAGGAGGTCCAGATGCTCGCCAGGCTTCGTCCGCGTGATCTCGCCGCGACCGCCGTGCTGGTGCTCGCGGCGCTCGCGATCGCGGCGCCCGCCACCGCGTCGAACGCCGCGATCGTGATCCCGTTCGAGAAGCAGTTCGTCGGCTCCGTCGAGGACGGGCCGGAAGGGCCGGCGAACTACTACGTCGGCACGGCCGGAGACGACGGGACGATCGAGATGTGGGTGTATGGCTCGCG
>DATKBA010000009.1:0-13640 GCA_035514455.1 Gaiellaceae bacterium
CCGGCGGCGGCGCGAAGAGGAGGTCGGCGCCGGCGTCGCCCGCGAGCTCGGCGTCTCGCTCCTCGTCGCGCGGGTAGGCGTCGAAGTCGGCGTCCTCGTCGAACTGCGTCGGGTTGACGAAGACGCTGACGACGACCGTGTGGCACTCGGCGTGCGCCGCCGCGATCAGGGAAAGGTGGCCCTCGTGGAGCGCGCCCATCGTCGGCACGAGCCCGACCGGGCCGGAGCGTGCGGTCAGCTCCGCGTGCAGCTCGGAGACCGTGCGGACGATCTTCACAGCAGCGCCTTCGTCGTCTCGGCGAGCGTCGCGTACATCGGCTCGAGCTCGGGGCGCTCGGCGCGGATCGCGGCCACGTGCGCGTCGACCGTCGCCCAGTCGCCGCGCGAGATCGGGCCGGTCAGCTCGAACCCGTTCTCGATCGTGCGTCGCATCAGCGGGTCGAGCGCCTCGGGCGGCGCCCCGGCCGCCTCGAGCAGCGAGCCGGCGGCGCGGCGCAGCGTGACGAGGTAGTTCGCCGCGATCGCCGCGCCCGCGTGGTAGAGGACGCGCCGGTCGTCGGCGAGCGGGAACGGCTCGAGGCCGAGCGTCCGGGCGAGCCAGGCTCCGAGTGCGGCCGCCTCCTCCGTCTCGGCGGTGAGCGCCGCATACGCCCCGTCCAGCTGCTCGGCGCCGCGCTCGCGCGTGAACGTCTGCAGCGGGTGCAGCCCGAAGCGCCGCGTGTGCGGGTCGAGCGCGGCGAGCGGGGTCGCCCCGCTCACGTGCGCGACCCACGGGCCGGGCGGAAGCGCCGCCGCCACCTCCGCGATCGCGCGGTCGGGCACGCAGAGGAGCACGAGCTCCGGCCCGTCCGCGCCCAGGGCGAGGCCGCGCTCGCGCAGGCGCGCCGCAATCGCCGACCCGACGCGTCCCGCGCCGATCACATGGGCTCTCTCGATCATCTCGGTGGCTCCAGTTCCGTCGCCGGATACCGGGCACGGACACTCTAGCGGCCGAGCCGCCGCAGCAGGTTCGCGCGTACCTCGGGCCACTCGTCGTCGATCACGCTGTACCAGGCCGAGTCGCGCCGCTGCCCGCCGCGGACGAGCATCGCCTTCCGGTGCACGCCCTCGAACTGCGCCGGCAGCGCCGCCATCGCGCCGCGCGAGCGCTCGTTGCGCGCGTCCGTCTTCAGCTCGACCCGCAGGCACCCGAGCGTCTCGAAGGCGTGCTCGAGCATCAGCAGCTTCGCCTCGACGTTGATCCCCGTCCCCCAGGCCTCGGGCGCCAGCCAGGTCCAGCCGATCTCGAGGCTGCGGTGCTCCGGCCTGAGCGCGAGGTAGCGGGTGCTGCCGACGACGCGGCCGTCCGCGCGGCGGACGGTCACGAGCGGCAGCTCCACCCCGGCGGCCGCGTTCGCGAGCGCGTCCTCGACGTAGGCGCGCAGCTCCGCCCGCGTCCGCGGCTGGTGGACGCTGAGCCACGTCCAGGTGCGCTCGTCGCGCGAGGCCTCCCACAGGCCGTCCTCGTGCTCGAGCGTCATCGGCTCCAGCCGGACGAGCTCGCCCTCGAGCACGGGTGTCGACCACTCGGCCATTAGACTGCGAGCATGCCGATCTACGAGTACGCCTGCATGGAGTGCGAGTCGCACTTCGAGGAGCTCGTCCGCAACGCGGAGCAGGCGGTCGCGTGCCCGGACTGCGGCGCCGGTAACGTGCTCAAGCAGCTCTCGAGCTTCGCGGTCGCGGGCGTGGCGGCACAGCGCGCCGAGAGCGGCGGCGGCGGCGGCGGTTGCTGCGGCGGCAGTTGCGGCTGCGGCTGACCGTCCTGTCGCGGGCGTAGACTGCCCCGCGTGATCGACGCGCTCGCGCAGTACGGAGAGGAGACGTCGGGGTGCACGCGCTGCCCGCTCTCGGCGACGCGGACGCAGGTCGTCTTCGGCGCCGGCGACCCGAACGCCGAACTGATGTTCGTCGGCGAGGCGCCCGGCTTCCACGAGGACCAGCAGGGCGTCCCCTTCGTCGGCCAGGCGGGGAAGCTGCTCGAGACGCTCCTCGGCGGGATCGGCCTCTCGCGCGCCGACGTCTATATCGCGAACGTCCTCAAGTGCAGGCCTCCGGGCAACCGCGACCCGCAGCCCGACGAGATCGAGGCGTGCGAATCGCACCTCTTCCGGCAGATCGAGCTGATCCGGCCGGCGCTCGTGGCGACGCTCGGCAACTTCGCGACGAAGCTCCTCTCCGGCAAGCCCGCGGGGATCACGCGCGTGCACGGCGTCCCCCAGGAGGTCGTGCTGGGCGGGAACGCGGTCACCCTCTACCCGATCTACCACCCGGCGGCGGCGCTCTACACCCGCTCGATGCTGGCCGTCTTGGAGGAGGACTTCGCCCGGATCCCGAAGCTGCTCGGCCGCGCTCCGGCCGCGTCCGCTCCCCTGGTCGAGCCGGCGTCGGAGCCCGAGCGCGTGCCCGAGCCGGCGAAGGTGCCGCAGCTTGCAGTTCAGCTCGACCTCTTCTGAGCAGACCGAGGCGATCGCCGCCCGGCTCGCGCGCGCGCTCGTGCCGGGGGACGTCGTCACCGTCTCGGGCGAGCTCGGTTCCGGGAAGACGACGTTCGTCCGCGGCGCCTGCCGGGCGCTCGGCGTCACCGCGCCGGTGACGAGCCCGACCTACACGATCGGCCACCGCTACGAGGGCGAGCCCGACGTCTCCCACCTCGACCTCTACCGGTTCACGGCCGTCTCGCCCGCGGAGTGGGGCGACCTCGAGCCTTACTTCGACGACGCGATCGTCTTCGTCGAGTGGCCCGAGGCGGCGCGCGGGGGCCTCCCGTCCGTGCGCGCAGAGGTGCGGCTGGAGCACGCGGGCGAGAGCAGCCGCCGGATCGTCATCTCCGGCGGCGTACAATTGCCGCCGTGAGCAGACGCGCACTCGGAACGGCCCTCGTGGCGGCCCTCGCGCTCGCCGCCGCGGGCTGCGGCGGGAACGGCGACGGCGCCGAGGCGGGCGGCGCCTGCGAGAACGCGACCGCCGACCTGCTCTCGACCGTGTCCGAGCGCGACCGTCTCTTCGTCGACCTGCAGCTCGACAACGCCGCGAAGGCATGCGCCGGCGAGCTTCCGGCCGGCAACGAGGCGGACTGCACCGCCGCGCGTGTCGACCTCGCTTCGGCGGCCGAGCAGGAGGCGCCGCCCGCCGATCTCGAGGCGCGGGTCGACGCCGCCGAAGCCTGCGCCGGCCAGACGATCACCTCGACGCTGCCGCCCCCGTAGGAGCAGGCGCCGGGTGCTGATCCTGGCCTTCGCCACCGCCACCGACCGGGCGACGAGCGCGCTCGTCGGCGATGGCGAGGTGCTCGGAGAGCGGGTGTCGCGGGCGTCGACGCTGCTCGCGGACGTGGACGCGCTCGTGCGCCAGGCCGGCGCGCACCCGCGCGACCTCGGCGGCCTCGCCGTCGGCACCGGCCCCGGGAGCTTCACCGGGATCCGGATCGGCCTCGCCGCGGCGCGGGGGCTGGCGCTCGCGCTCGATGTCCCGGCCGCAGGCGTCTCGACGCTGGACGCGCTCGCCGCCGGGGCACCCGGGGCGCTGCCGGTGATCGACGCGAAGCGCAGCGAGGTCTTCGTGCCGGGCCCGCGCGCGCTCGAGCCGTCCGCGCTCGACGTCGAGCCGGGCACGCTCTGCGTCGGGGACGGCGCGATCCGCTACCGCGACGTGCTCGAGCAGGCGGGCGCCGTCGTCCCTCCCGACGACGACGAGCGCCACCTGCCGCGCGCGCGCTTCCACGCCCTCCTCGCCGGGGACTTCGGGCCTGCCGAGCTCGTCGAGCCGCTCTACGTGCGGCTGCCCGACGCGGTCGAGGCGGGTCGGTGAGCATGACCCTGCGCAGGCTCGAGCTGCGCGACCTCGACACGATCGAGCGGATCGAGCGCGAGTCGTATCCGACGCCCTGGTCGCGCTCGATGTTCGCCGGTGAGCTGGCGAAGCCCAGCTCGATCTCGCTCGGCGCCTTCGACGAGGAGACCGGCGTGCTCGTCGGCTACCTGGTGATCTCGCGCTACGTCGACGCCTGGCACGTGATGAACCTCGCGGTCACGCCGCCCTGGCGGCGCCGCGGCGTCGCGCGGACGCTGCTCGACCGGCTCTTCGAGGTCACGGCCACCGACGAGCGCCGCGGGTACACGCTCGAGGTGCGCGTCTCGAACGAGGGTGCGATCAAGCTCTACGAGGCGATGGGCTTCGTCGCGCGGGGCGTTCGCCGCGGCTACTACACCGACAACCGCGAGGACGCCCTGATCATGTGGCGCGACCCGGTCGCGGGCGAGCACGCCGAGGCCGGATGATCCTCGGGATCGAGACGTCCTGCGACGAGACCGCGGCGGCGGTCGTCACCGCGGACGGGGAGATCCGCGCCAACGTCGTCTCCTCGCAGGCCGAGCTCCACGCCCGCTACGGCGGCGTCGTGCCGGAGGTCGCGTCGCGCCGGCACCTCGAGCTCGTGGCGCCGGTCGTGCGCGAGGCGCTCGGCGAGGCGGGGGCGACGCTCGACGACGTCGAGACGGTGGCGGTGACACAGGGGCCCGGCCTCGTCGGGGCGCTGCTCGTCGGCCTCTCCGCGGCGAAGGCGCTCGCCTGGGCGCGCGGGCTACCGCTCGCGCCCGTCGACCACCTGCACGGGCATGTGGCGTCGCTCTTCCTCGAGCCCGACCCGGTCGAGCCGCCTTTCCTCTGCCTGCTCGCGAGCGGCGGTCACACCCTCTTGCTCGACGTCCAGGACCGCGCGGGCTACCGCGTCCTCGGCACGTCGATCGACGACGCCGCCGGCGAGGCCTTCGACAAGGGGGCGCGCCTGCTCGGCCTGGGTTACCCGGGCGGGCGGGAGATCGACCTGCTCGCACGGAGCGGCGACCCGGAGGCGTTCACGTTCCCGGTCGCCCGCCTCGACGGGCTCGACTTCTCCTTCTCGGGCGTCAAGACCGCTCTGCTCTACGCGGTCCGCGACCTCGGCGACGGGGCGGAGGCGCGGCGGGCCGACCTCGCCGCCTCGTACCAGCGCGCGATCGTGCGCGCGCTGGCCGAGCGCACGCTCGCGGCGGCGGAGCGGGAGGGGCACGGCACGATCGCCGTCGTCGGCGGGGTCGCCGCCAACTCGGAGCTGCGCGCGTCGCTCGCCGGAGCCCGCTTCGCGCCGCTCGCGCTCTGCACCGACAACGCCGCGATGATCGCCTCCGCGGGGAGGTACGGCAGGCGCCTCGCCTATCCTCGTTACCTTGACCTCGACGCGTACGCATCGCGGGACTGACCGGCGCAGCCTCGCCGCCGGGCTGGCCGTCGCCGTCGCGCTGCTCGCGGCGGGGGGCGGCCAGGGTGCCCAGCGGCCCGGGCCGCTCGAGGGAGGCGCCGCCGACTGGCGCGGGTTCGTCGACGGCGACCGCGACCCGGTCGCGCTCGGCCAGCGGATGATCGTCGTGCTGAAGAACCCCTCGCTGGCCGACCGCATGGCTGAGGCGGGGGGGCGGGCGACGGAGTCCGCGATGCGCCAGTGGACCGCCGCGGCTCTCGCCGGGCAGAGGCAGATCGGCGCGCGCCTGTCCCGGGAGGGGATCCAAATCGTCCCCGACTTCGTCTACACGCGCACGTTCAGCGGCTTCTCGGCCCCCGTCGACGCCCGCGCGCTCGCCCTGCTCGAGCGCGACCCGGACGTCGCCGGGATCTATCCGGTCCGTGCCGCCTACCCCGCCTCGCTGTCCGCCGCCGAGCTCCGCGGCGCCGCGTTCGCGGCGGGCGCCGGCCGGCGCGCCGAGCTGGGCATCCCCGGCTTCGACGGCAGCGGCGTCACGATCGCGCTGCTCGACACAGGGATCGACGCCACGCACCCCTTCGTGCGCGACCGGCTGCGGGAGGGCATCGATGTGCTCGACCCGGACGGGCGCGGGCTCGCGCGGCCGCACCCCGGCGAGCCGACCCGGCTCGAGCGGCACGGGACGCAGATGGCCGGCCTGATCGCGGGCGGCGACGGGCCCGGCGGCATCCGCGGCGTCGCGCCCGGAGCGACGATCCTGCCGATCCGCGTCGCCGGCTGGCAGCCGACCGCGGAGGGCGGGTTCGCCGTGTACGGCCGCACCGACCAGCTTCTCGCCGGACTCGAGTGGGCGGTCGACCCCGACGGCGACGGGGACGTCCTCGACGCAGCCCGCGTCGCGGTCGTCGGCCTGACCGAGCCGTTCGCGTCCTTCCCCGACGGCCCGCTCGCGCGCGCCGTCGAGGGCGCGATGCGGCTCGACACGCTCGTGGTCGTTCCGGCCGGGAACGAAGGTCCTGCCGGCCCCGGGTACGGGAGCGTCGGTGGGCCGGGCGGCGCCCCGGCCGCGCTCACCGTCGGCGCGGCCGACCAGCGTCTCGATACGGCGACCGTGCGCGTCGTCCTGCGGGCGGGCCTCAGGGTGATCCTCGACCGCGAGCTCCCGCTTGCGGGTGCGGCAGCACCGCGCGAGCCGCTCTCGCTCGGCGTCGTCCGGCCGCGGCGCGACGCCGCCGACGGCCCGCGCGGCAGGCCGCTCGCACGCTTCTTCGACGACGGCGGCTACAGCCTCGTGGCCGGACGTGCGGCGCTGCTCGCGCGTGCCGACGGCCCGGGCGACGACGCCCGCGCCGCCGTGGTCGCGGGAGCCGCCGCCATCCTCGTCGACGGGCTCGTCCCGGCCGGGGCGCTCGGGCTCGACGACCGGCTGGACGTCCCGGTGGTCGGGCTCCCGCGGCAGGCCGCCGCCGCGCTCCGCTCGGCGCTCGCGCGCGGCGTGGACGTCCACGTCTCCCTCGGGGCGCCGGGCTGGCGGAACAACGCGCGCCGCAGCGCCGTCGTGCCGTTCTCGTCGCACGGCCTCGCCTTCGGCGGCGGGATCAAGCCCGAGGCGGTGGCGCCCGGGGTCGAGCTCGTGACGGCGGATCCCGGCCGAAACCCTGACCGCACCGCGCGCTACGGCACGATCAGCGGGACGAGCGCCGCCGCGGCTCTCGCCGGCGGCGCCGCGGCGGTGCTGGCGCAGGCCCGGCCCGGGCTCGACGCGTCGGCGCTCAAGGGCGCGCTCGTCGGCGCGGCCGTTCCCGTCGGGCCGAGCGCGGCCGCCGCCCAGGGAGCGGGCGCGCTCGACCCGCTCGCCGCGAGCGCAGCCGAGGTCGTCGCCGAGCCGGCCGCGGTCGCCTTCGGCGCCGCGGACGAGCCCGGCTGGGAGGCGACGCGGCGGATCGTGCTCCGGAACGTCTCCACCCGCCCGCTCACGCTCGACGTGGCCGCTGCGGCCGAGGGGATCGCGGGCGTGTCGGTGACGGCGACGCCCGAGCGGCTCCGGCTCGCGCCCGGGCGGCGGGCGGGCGTGACGCTGACGGCGCGGGTCTCGTTCCTGCCGCGCGGCCTCGGCGCGATCCAGGGCCGTGCCCGCGTCGAGGTCGCGGGCGGCGGTCGCGTCGCCGTGCCCTGGGCGGTCGCCCTGCCGGTCCGCGGCTCGGCCCTGATCGGCGGGATCACGCTCGCCCCCCGCACCTTCAAGGTCTCGGATCTCGCCCCCGCCGTCCTCACGGTCCAGGCCGGTCAGGTGCGCGACCTCGCGGGCCGCCGGCAGCTCCGCCCGGTCGCGCGGCTCGACGTCGAGCTCTGGCGGGGAGACGAGCGGCTCGGCCTGCTCGCGCGGCTGCGGGACGTGCTCCCCGGCACGTACGCGTTCGGCCTCACCGGGCGCGGCCCCCGCGGCGGCGCGCTGGCGCGCGGCGCCTACCGCCTGCGTGTGGTGGCGCTGCCTCCCGAAGGGCCGCCCGAGGCGGAGGTCGTCACCTTCCGGATCAGCTGACGCCTTCCGTCTAGACTCCCCGGGCCGAGATGACGACCACGGAGTCGACCACCCATCTGCGCGAGAACCCGCTGGTGCTCGCGAGGCAGCAGCTCCGCCACGTCGGCGAGACCTTCGGGATCGACCAGAACCTGATCAAGGTGCTGGAGAAGTGCAAGCGGTCGGTCGAGGTCTCGATCCCGGTGACGATGGACGACGGCTCCGTCGGCGTCTTCCAGGGCCACCGCGTCACGCACAACATCGCGCGCGGGCCGTCCAAGGGCGGCATCCGCTATCACCCCGCCGTCACCCGCGACGAGATCAAGGCGCTCTCGATGTGGATGACCTGGAAGTGCGCGCTGATGGGGCTGCCGTTCGGCGGTGCCAAGGGCGGCGTCGTCTGCGATCCGAAGCAGCTCTCGCGCGGCGAGCTCGAGCGCCTGACGCGCCGGTACACGAGCGAGATCATCAACGAGATCGGCCCCGAGAAGGACATCCCGGCCCCGGACGTCGGCACCGACTCCAGCGTGATGGCGTGGATCTTCGACACGTACTCGATGAACAAGGGCCATTCGGTGCTCGGGGTCGTCACGGGCAAGCCGCTCGCGATCGGCGGCTCGCTGGGCCGGGACGGCGCCACGGCGCGCGGCGCCCTCTACGTGATCACCGACGTGCTGAAGGAGAAGGGCCGGTCGCTCGACGGGCTCCGGGTCGCCGTCCAGGGGTTCGGCAAGGTCGGCAGCAACCTCGCCCGGCTGCTCGCCGACGTGGGCGCGACCGTGGTCGCCGTCTCCGACACGAGCGGCGGCCTCCACGCCCCGAACGGCCTCGACATCCCCGCCGTGCTCGCCCACAAGTCCGAGCACGGCACGCTCGCGGGCTACGGGGCCGCCGACGCGGTCACGAACGAGGAGCTGCTCGCGCTCGACTGCGACGTGCTCGCCCCGTGCGCGCTCGAGCAGGTGATCCACGGCGGTAACGCGGCGAACGTGAAGGCGCCGATCGTCTGCGAGGGCGCGAACGGCCCCGTCACCCCCGAGGCCGACGAGATCCTCGAGGACCGCGGCGTCCTCGTGCTCCCGGACGTGCTCGCGAACGCGGGCGGCGTCGTCGTCTCCTACTTCGAGTGGGTGCAGGGCCTGCAGGAGTACTTCTGGAAGGAGGAGGAGGTGAACGCGCGGCTGAACGAGATCGTCACACGCGCGTTCCGCGAGACCTGGGACGCCCAGGAGCAGTACGGCACGAGCATGCGCGTCGCCGCCTACGGGCTCGCCGTCCGCCGCGTCGCCGAGGCGACGGTGACGCGGGGCCTCTATCCGTAGGGTCGTCCTCTACGCCGCCGCGGACTGCCACCTCTGCGAGCGGGCGCGCGAGGTCGTCGAGCAGGTGTGCGGCGGCGACTACGAGCTGGTCGACATCGCGGGCGACGTTGGGCTCGAGGCGGCCTACCGCACGTCGATCCCCGTCGTCGAGATCGACGGCGAGCGGGCGTTCACCTTCTTCGTCCAGCCGGACGCGCTGCGGCAGCGGCTGAAGGCATGCGCCTGACGGTTCTCCCGGCGTTGCCGGTGGAGCGTCGGCAGAATGTGACGCGGCTGTCACAAACCAGGAAGGGAGCGAGTTGGCGGAGCGGTTGACGGTGGGGGTTGCGGCACGTCTCTCCCGCTACCTGCAGGTGCTGACGCAGGCGAAGAAGATGGGCAAGGAACGGATCTCCTCCCAGGAGATCTCGGACTACACGAACATCAACGCCACCCAGATCCGGCGCGATCTCTCGGCCTTCGGCAAGTTCGGCAAGCGCGGCGTCGGCTACAACATCGACGCGCTCCTGGGCGAGATCCGCAAGATCCTGCGCACGCAGGGCCAGCACAACATCGCCCTCGTCGGCGCCGGCCGCCTCGGCCAGGCGATCGCGAGCTCCCCGATCTTCGCCGAGCACGGGATCAACATCGCCGCCGTGCTCGACACGGATCCCGAGAAGGCGGGCCGGGCGATCGGCGGCCTGAAGGTGCAGCCGTACGCGCAGCTGCGCGACGCGGTGCGCGACAACAACATCATCGTGGGCGTGCTCGCCGTGCCCGCCACGAGCGCGCAGCAGGCGGCGAACGACCTGATCGACGCGGGCGTGAAGATCATCTTCAACTACTCGGAGGCGCTGCTCGACGTGCCCGGCGACGTCGCCGTGCACGCCTCGAACCCCGCCGTCGAGCTTTTGTACGCCCTGTACTTTCATCTCACGTAGCGGTTGCGTGCCATGAGGATCCTCCTCTGGCACGGCTATCTGCTCGGTGGGACCGGCTCGAACGTCTACACGCGGGCGCTCGCGCGGGAGTGGGCCCGGGCGGGGCACGACGTGACCGTGCTGAGCCAGGAGCCGCACCCGGAGCAGTACGACCTCGGCGGCGTCGCCACCGTGCGCCCGGACGTGGGCGGCCTGCTGCCCGTCTTCGTGCTCGACCGCTACGAGGGCTACGAGGTCAAGCTCGTGCAGGACTGCTCGCGCGCCGAGCTGGAGGACTGGGTCGAGCGGAACGCCGCCGCGATCCGCGCGCTCCTGCCCGCCGACCTCGTCTTCGCGAACCACGTCCTCCTCGGCGGGCCGGTCGCGGCGGCCTCCGGCGCGCGCTACGCGGTCAAGGCGCACGGCTCCGAGCTCGAGTACTCGCTCCGCGGCGACGCGGAGCTCGCGGCGTGGGGGCGCGAGTCGCTCGCCGGAGCGGCGGCGGTCTTCGTCGGCTCCGCGCACGTCCGCGAGGTGCTCGAGGAGGTCGTGGGCCACGTCGAGCGCGTGCACGAGGTGCCGCCCGGAGTGGACATCGACGAGTGGCGCCCTCGCCCGCACGGGGAGGCGCTCGCGGGCCTGCTCGGGGAGGCGCGGCGCGACCCGCCCAATCCCGGCAACGCGAGCGAGCGGCTCCCCGACGAGCGGAACGCCGAGCGGCTCGCGGCGTTTCTCGCCGGCGACGAGCCGACGGTCGTCTACTTCGGCAAGCTGCTCCACAACAAGGGCGTGCACGTCCTGCTCGAGGCGCTGCGGGAGGTGGACGCGCGAGCGGTGATCGTCGGCTTCGGGGACCACCGCGCGGAGCTCGAGCGCCTCGCCGGGCCGCGCACGCTCTTCACGGGGCCGTTCGAGCACCGCCATCTCGTCCATCTGCTGCCGCTCGCCGACGCGACGGTGGTGCCGTCGATCTTCCCGGAGGCGTTCGGGATGGTCGCGGCCGAGGCCGCCGCCGCCGGCTCTCCGCCGCTCGTCGCCCGCCACTCCGGCCTGGCCGAGGTCGCGCAAGGGCTCGAGCAGGAGTACCCGCCGCACCTGCGTCACCTGGCGAGCTTCGCGACCGGGGACGCGGCCGAGCTGGCGGCGAAGCTGCGCGAGCTGCTGGCTCTCCGGGGTGCCGACCGCGCCGCGCTCCGAGAAGCGGCGCGGCGCGCGACGGTGGCCCGCTGGAGCTGGGCGGGCGTGGCGCGCCGCCTGCTCGAACCCTTCGTCTAGCCTTCGGCCGATGGGTGACGAGCAGCGGCTCGGCTACGAGGAGCTCCTGGCGGCTGCGCGCGAGGGCTTCGACGCGGGCACCGACTTCACGGTCGCGGTCGAGGAGGAGTTCGCGCTCCTCGATCCCGCGACGCTGAACCTCGTCAACCGCTTCGAGGAGGTCCAGGCGGCCGCCCAGGGCACGCCGCTCGAGCCGCACCTCGTCGGCGAGCTGATCGCGTCGGAGGTCGAGGTCAAGACGGGCCGGTGCGAGACGTTCGCCGAAGTGCCGGCCGCGATGGCCGAGCGCCGCGCCCAGCTGCAGGCGCTCGTCGACCCGATGAGGATCGTGCTCGGCGCGACCGGCACGCATCCCTGGTCGCCGTGGCAGGAGCAGCGGATCATCGACACCCCGCACTACCGCCGCAACGACGAGCTCCTCCGCTACGTCGTCTGGCGCAACAACACGTTCGGGATGCACGTGCACGTCGGCGTCCGCGGCGCTGACCGGGCGATCGCGGTCGCGGACGGGCTCCGGAACCTCCTGCCCGAGCTGCTCGCGCTCTCGGCCAGCTCGCCCTTCCACGACAACGTCAACACCGGTCTGCACTCAGCGCGGACGCAGGTGTTCACGCGCTTCTTCCCCCGCTGCGGCGTCCCGGACGCCTTCGGCTCGTGGCGGGCCTACCAGGACTACGTCCGCTTCCTCTACGAGACGCGGTCGGTCACGGAGCACACCCAGCTCTGGTGGAGCGTGCGTCCGCACCTCGCCTTCCCGACGGTCGAGATCCGGATCGCCGACGGCCAGCCCGACCTCGCCGAGTCGCAGGCGCTCGCGGCGTTCGCGACCGCGCTCGCGGCCCGGATCGCCCGCGCCCACGACGAGGGCGAGCCGCTCGCCGACCAGCCGCACCGGCTGATCGAGGAGAACACGTGGCGCGCGATCCGCTGGGGCCTCTCCGGCGACTTCCTCGACCTCGAGCGCGGCGACGTGCTGCCCACGCGGGCGCGCCTGGAGCGGCTGCTCGAGTGGGTCGCGCCGGTGGCGGAGGAGATCGGAGCCGCCCCGTACCTCGCGATCCCCGAGCGCAACGCGGCGGAGCGCCAGATCGCGCGCTTCGAGGAGGGAGCCACGTTGGAAGAGATCTACGCCGAGCTCGCCGGAGTGCCCGTCCGTGGCTGACGAGCCCGTCGGCGAGCAGGAGCTGCTGGACGCGCTGCGGCAGCTCCAGGTCTCCGACCTGCTCGTGCAGACGCTCTCGACGGTCTCCTCGCTGGCGTACCACCGGCTCGACGAGGAGCAGCGCGACCTCGATCAGGTGCGGCTCGCAATCGAGGCGCTGCGCGCCCTCGTCCCGGTCGTCGCGGGGGCGGTCCCGCCGGAGCTCGTCCGGGACTTCGAGCAGGTGACCGCGAACCTGCAGCTCGCCTACGCGGCCGCGGTCGAGCCCGCGCCTTGACCGGGGCACCCGCCGCCGCTTGTGCTACATAATCCCCCGCGCCGAGACACCTCGGCGCTCACTTTGTGACGGGGTAATTCGGACGGAGGCTTGATGGATTTCTTCAATGACCACGCTGTCGCGTTCGCGCTCATCTGCGCGGGCGTCGCGGTCGGATTCGGGCTCTACTTCACCGCGTGGCTGTTGCGGCAGCCGGCGGGGAGCGAGCGGATGCAGGAGATCGCGCGCGCGATCCAGGAGGGCGCCGCGGCCTACCTGCGCCGCCAGTACATGACGATCGCGGCCGTCGCGGTGGTCCCGTTCCTCGTGATCGGGCTCTACGACAAGCTCGGCTGGGGAACCGCGATCGGCTTCGCGGTCGGCGCGATCCTCTCCGGCGCGGCCGGCTTCATCGGGATGAACGTCGCGGTGCGCTCGAACGTGCGGACCGCGGAGGCGGCGAAGAAGGGGCTGCGCCCGGCGTTCGAGGTGGCGTTCCGCGCCGGCTCGGTGGCCGGGCTGCTCGTCGTCGGCCTCGGCCTGCTCGGCGTCGCCGGCTACTACGCGATCCTCACCGGCGTCTTCGACGTCGACCAGGAGTCGGCGATCGACGACCTGATCGGGCTCGCGTTCGGCGGCTCGCTGATCTCGGTCTTCGCGCGCCTCGGCGGCGGCATCTTCACGAAGGCCGCCGACGTCGGCGCCGACCTCGTCGGCAAGATCGAGGCGGGGATCCCGGAGGACGACCCGCGCAACCCCGCCGTGATCGCGGACAACGTCGGCGACAACGTCGGCGACTGCGCCGGTATGGCCGCCGACCTGTTCGAGACCTACGCGGTCACCGCGGTCGCCGTGATGCTGCTCGGGACGGCCTTCCCGCTCGGGAACCTGCCGCTCTTCCCGCTCGCGCTCGGCGGCGTCTCGATC
>DATKBA010000010.1:0-3148 GCA_035514455.1 Gaiellaceae bacterium
TCGAGGTAGTGGTCGAGGGGCCGCACGGGCAGGAAGAGCTTGCGCCGCACCCCGTCGTACGCCGCCGTGCGCCGCTCGTCGTCGAGCACGCCGCGGTAGGCGGCCCACTCGTCCGACTCCCGCACGAGCGCGACGGCGGCGGCGTGGATCGCCTCCACCGTCTCGTCGATGATCCACGCGTCCTCCGGGAGCTCGGCGACGCCGATGTTGCCGGACTGGACGAAGGCCCTGCGGCCGGGACGGAGCAGGTCGTGCCACGAGCGCAGGGTGTCCTCGAGGTCGTAGTAGAGGTGGATCGCGTTCGTCGAGGCGACGGCGTCCACGCCGCGCTCGACGAGCTCTCGCCCGACGACCTCCTGGACCGTCTCGAGCCGGCGCTCGGCCTTCAGGTAGCGGATCAGCCGGAACGCGACCCGCTCGTGCCCGCCGAGCTTCTCGAGCGCGACGCGCAGGAACTTCGCCGACGCGTCTACGATCAGGATCCCGAAGCCGCGCTCGGGCACCTCCTCGAGCAGCCGGCCGGCGAGGATCCCGGTCCCGCCCGAGTAGTCGAGCAGGATGTCGCCGGCGCGGAGATCCTCCCGCAGGTCGGCCACCGTGCGGTCGAGGTTCCGGTACCAGCCGTGATCCTGGACGGTGTCGTACTTGAGCGCGAGCGTCTCCGGCGGCTCCCTGACCCAGTCCTCGTCCGGGACGCGCGCGAAGCCCGGCGGCCAGGGAGAGGCGAGGGGCGGCGCGCTCACCCGTCGATGGTCGCACGCGAGACTCTAGGCTGCGCCCGTGCGCACGCGACGGCTGCCCGGCACGGAGATCGAGGTCACGGTCGTCGGCCTGGGCTGCAACAACTTCGGCGGCCGGGTCGACGAGGACGCGTCGCGCGCGGTGATCGACGCGGCGCTCGACGCCGGCGTCACCTTCTTCGACACCGCCGACGTCTACGGCGGCGCCGGCGGGAGCGAGGAGATCATCGGGCGCGCGCTCGAGGGCCGGCGCGACCGCGTCGTGCTGGCGACGAAGTTCGGGCACGACCTCGGCGACGGCGCGGCCGAGCCGCGCGGGTCGCGGGCCTACGTCCGCCGCGCGATCGAGGCCTCGCTCCGCCGGCTGCGTACCGACCGGATCGACCTCTACCAGTACCACCGCCCCGACGGCATGACGCCGGTCGAGGAGACGCTCGGCGCGCTCGACGAGCTCGTGGGCGAGGGCAAGGTCCGCGCCATCGGCTCCTCGAACTTCTCCGCAGCGCTCCTCGAGGAGGCGCACGCCGCGGCGAGCTCGCGCGGCCTGACGCCGTTCGCCACCGAGCAGAGCGAGTACTCGTGGCTGCGGCGCGACGCCGAGCGCGAGCTGCTGCCGGCCTGCGAGCGGCTCGGAGTCGGCTTCATCCCCTACTTCCCGCTCGCGAGCGGGCTCCTGACCGGGAAGGTCGGGCGCGACCGGCCGCCGGCGGAGGGCACGCGGCTGCACGGGCGGGAGGTCGCCGAGGCGGATCTCGAGCGCGTGGAGCGGCTGGAGGCGCTGGCACGCGACTTCGGCGTCTCGTTGCTCGAGCTGGCGATCGGCGGGCTCGCGGCGCAGCCGGCCGTCGTCTCCGTCATCGCCGGCGCGACGAAGCCGGAGCAGGTGCGGGCGAACGCCGAGGCGGGCCGCTGGGAGGCCTCCGGCGACGAGCTCGCGGCGCTCCGGGCGCTCTGAGGCGTTTTCGGCCGCCCGGGAGGGGCAAAAAGAGACCGCGCTGTCTGCTACTACTGAGTCGCCTTCCGTGAGCGCTGCCCCGGCAACCATCATCCCTCCCGACGAGGCCGAGCGCCTCGCGGCTCTGCGCCGCTACGACCTCCTGGACACGCCTCCCGACGGCGCCTTCGACCGCCTCACCGCGCTCGCCGCGCACATCTTCGACGTCCCGATCGCGCTCGTCAGCCTCGTCGATCACGACCGGATCTGGTTCAAGTCGCGCCACGGGCTCGACGTCACCGAGATCGCGCGGGACCCGGGCCTCTGCGCATCGGCGATCCTCCAGGGCGAGCCCTGGCTCGTGAGCGATGCGGCAGTCGACCCGCGGACGCTCGCCAATCCGCTCGTCGCCGGCGAGTTCGGGCTGCGCTTCTACGCCGCCGTCCCGCTCACGACGGCCGACGGCTACAACGTCGGCACGCTCTGCGTGATCGACCGGCACCCGCGCCCGGTCGAGGAGGACGAGGTCGCCGCGCTCGAGCACCTGGCGGCCGTCGTCATGGACGAGATGGAGCTGCGGCTCGCCGCGCGGCGGGAGGAGCACCGGCTCGAGCAGGCGAAGAGCGATGTCGTCGCGACCCTCTCGCACGAGCTCCGCACGCCGCTCTCCTCCGTCTATGGCGCGGCCAAGACCTTGCTCTCGCCCGGGGTAGTCGAGGACGAGCCGATGCGCCGGCGGCTGCTGGAGGTGATCGCCGAGGAGGCCGAGCGGCTGACGACGCTCGTCACGGACATCGTCCTGGCCGACCGGCTCGAGTCGGAGGCGGTCACGATCATCGCCGAGCCCCTGGACCCGGTCACGCTGGCCGGGCGTGCGGTCGAGGCGGCCCGCCCGCAGCTTCCCCCGGGTCTCGCGCTCGAGCTCGACGCGGCCGAGGGCGTCCCGGCAAGCATCGAGGCCGACGGCGGCAAGGTACGGCGCGTGCTCGACAACCTGATCGACAACGCGATCCGCTACTCGCCTGATGGAGGGCGGATCCGGGTCTCCGTCGAGCCGGCAGGCGAGGGCGTCCGCTTCGTCGTGCGCGACGAGGGCGCCGGCGTCCCGGCGGGGGAACGCGAGCGCATCTTCGAGAAGCTCTCCCGTGGCGATCCCACGCAGAGCGGCGGCGTCGGGGGCGCCGGGCTCGGTCTCTACATCTGCCGCCTGCTCGCGGGCCACCTCGGAGGCTCCGTCGGGCTCGAGCCCGAGAGCGGCAGCGGCTCGGCGTTCTTCTTCGAGCTGCCGCCGGCGCCTGGCACGGACTGAGCACCAGGCCGGCGTGAGATCGTGACGCCGCCGTGCCGGCCCGCTGCGACTGGGTTCCCGAGGGCGACTCCCTCTACGCCGCCTACCACGACGAGGAGTGGGGCGTCCCCTCGCGCGACGACCGGCACCTGTTCGAGCTGCTCGTGCTCGAGGGCGCCCAGGCCG
>DATKBA010000011.1:0-2112 GCA_035514455.1 Gaiellaceae bacterium
GTCGGCGAGCGTGCGGCGCCGCCCGACGATCGGCTCGCCGCCGACGAAGCTCCACAGGAGCTCGGCGAGGCCGCCCTCGAGCTCGAGGATGCAACGCGCGTTCGAGATCGTGGACTCGATCTTGCCGCGGTGCCGGACGATGCCGGGATCGGCGAGCAGCCGCTCGACGTCCCGTTCCGAGAAGCGGGCGACCGCTCCGGCGTCGAAGCCCGCGAACCCGCGGCGGTAGCCCTCGCGCTTGTGGAGGATCGTCGCCCAGGAGAGACCGGCCTGCGCCCCCTCGAGCGTCAGCAGCTCGAAGAGGTGCCGCTCGTCGCGGGAAGGAGCTCCCCACTCCTCGTCGTGGTAGGCGAGCATGAGCGGGTCGGACTCGCCGGCCCAGGCGCAGCGCGTCGGCACGCGCAAGTTCTACTCTCGGCGGCGATGGACGTCGAGCGGTTCACCGACCAGTACGAGGTCACAGCCGCGCTCCACGGCTGCACGCCGGAGGATCTGCGTCGCCGGGATCGCGACCGCGCGCTGCCCCTCCGGCGCTGGCTCGCCTTCCGGGGCGGCGACGCCGTGGGCGCGGTGACGGCCTGGCTGCGGCCCGACGACCGGATGTTCCTGGACTTCGCGTGCCGGAACCCAGCCGCGTACGGGCCGCTGACGGAGGCGGCCGCAGAAGCTCTTCGGTGCCGCCTGCACACGCTGGTCGACGCCGCCGCCGGTGACGCGGTCGCCGCGCTGGAAGCCGCCGGCTTCGAGACCGAGCTCGTCCAGGAGCGGTTCCGGATCCGGTTCGACAGGGCACTCGCCCTCGTCGATCGGGCCTGGGTCCCGCGCGGCTTCGGCGTCCGCCGGGCCGACGAGGTCGAGGAGGAGCGGCTGTTCGCGCTCGACAACGCGCTGCGACGGGACACGCCCGGAACGGACGGCTGGCAGGGCGACCGCCGCTGGTTCCACGACGAGCTCGCCGAGGCGCCGCCGTTCGACCCGCGCGCCTACCTCGTCGCAATCGACGAGGGGGGCGGTGAGTACGTCGGGCTGGCGCGGATCTGGCGGAACCCGGCCGGGCCGCGCTTCGGGCTCCTGGGAGTCCTCCGCCGCTACCGGAGCACCTCGATCGCCGCCGCGCTCCTCAAGCAGGCGCTGACCGCGGCCTCACGGTGGGGGCATCCGACCTTCACGACCGAGACGAGCCCTGTGAACCGGGTCGTCTACCCACGCATGCAGCGGCTCGGGGCCGAGAGCCTCGGCCGGTCCCTCCAGCTCGTCCGGCGCGGATGAAGCTCGGCGTCGCCTCGGCCCTGATCGGGGACAGGCTCGTGCCCGGAGACGTCGAGATCATCGATGGGCGGGTCACGCGGTACGGCGTTGCCGGCAGCGGCCGTGGGACCGCCGTCCCGGGTTTCCTCGACCTCCAGGTGAACGGCTTCGAGGGCGTGGACTTCCTCGGCGCCGGCGCCGACGGGTACCGGCGGGCGGGCGACGCGCTCCTCGAGACCGGCGTCACCGGCTACTTGCCGACGTTCGTCACGGCGCCCGAGGACGAGCTCGTCGCGGCCCTCGGCGCGGTGCCGCAGGAGGGCGCCCCGCGCATCCTCGGCGTCCATCTCGAGGGACCGTTCCTCTCCCCCCGACGGCTCGGCGTCCATCCCGCCTCCTCCCGGCGCGACCCGGACCCGGCGCTGCTCGAGCGGCTGCTCTCCGCGGGCCCGGTGCGGCTGGTCACGCTCGCGGCGGAGCTGCCCGGCGCCGACGAGCTGATCGACATCCTGACGGCGCGCGGGATCGCGGTCTCGATCGGGCACAGCGACGCCACCGCGGCGGAGGCCCACGCGGCCTTCGACCGGGGAGCGCGCGCCGTCACGCACCTCTTCAACGCGATGCGACCGTTCGCGCGCCGGGATCCAGGCGTCGCCGGCGCCGCCCTAGCCCGGGACGACGTAACGGTCCAGATGATCCTCGACGGCGTCCACCTCGCCCCTGAGACGTCGATGCTCGTCTGGCAGGCCGCAGCCGGCAGGGTGGCGCTCGTGACCGACGCGGTCGCCGGCCCGACGAGAGCGCCGGACGGAAGGCTCGCGGGCAGCGCGCTCACCATGATCGAGGCAGTGCGGAATCTCCACG
>DATKBA010000012.1:0-2762 GCA_035514455.1 Gaiellaceae bacterium
GGGGTCGCCCTCCCAGCCCTCGAGCGCGCGTGCGGCCTGCCGGGCGCGGGCCCGGCTCTTCAGCGGCCCGTGCGGGCCGGGCGTCTCGGTCACGCACCAGCCGGCGCCGCGGCGCCGCAGGTAGACGTGCCGGTCGGGCCGCGTGCTCCGCGCGTTTGCCGGAGGGCGGAGCTCCCGCAGCAGCCGCAGCTCCTCCAGCCCCGCCTCGAGCTCGGAGCCGAGCACGCGCCACTCGACGCGCTCGAGCGCGGCCAGCGCGGCCTCGACCGCCGGCCGCTGCCGCTCGGTGCGGAAGTACGAGCACAGCCGCGCGCGCAGGTCGCGGGCGCGTCCGACGTAGAGCACCTGGTCGTTCCGGTCGCGGAAGAGATAGACGCCCGGCCGCTGCGGCGCCCCGGCGACGAGCGAGCGCTTCCCGGCGAGCCGGCGCGCGCGCGGCGCCGCGAGGTCGACCAGGTCGTCGACGCCGGTCGCGCCTCGCTCCTGCGCGAGCCCGATCAGCGCGAGCAGGATCTCCCCCGTCGCCTCCGCGTCGGGGAGCGCGCGGTGGCAGGGCTGCGCGGCGGTGCCGAAGAAGTGCGCGAGCGAGGCGAGCCCGACGCGGGAGAGCCGGCCTTCGAGCAGGCGCCGTGCGAGCCACATCGTGTCGACCACCGGGGCCGCGATCCGCCGGCCGGTCAGGCGCTCCACCTCGCGGTCGAGGAAGCCGACGTCGAAGCGGGCGTTGTGGGCGACGAGCACGGCGTCGCCGGCGAACTCGAGGAAGCGGCGGACGGCGAGCTCGGCCGGCGGCGCCCCGCGGAGGGCGCGCGGGTCGATCCCGGTCAGCGCCGCGATCGGCGCGGGCAGCGGGCAGCGCGGGTTCACGAGCGTCTCGAAGCGCTCCTCCAGCGCGAGCCCGCGGATCCGGACGGCCCCGATCTCGCAGATCGCGGCGGAGCCGGGCGAGAGGCCCGTCGTCTCGAGGTCGAAGACGACGTAGGTCGCGTGCTCGAGCGCGACCCCGGCGCCGGGGGCCTCGGCGAGGCCGACGTGCGCGCCGCGCCAGGCGAGCCGCGCGTCCCCCTCGACGACGTCGGCGAGGAGCGAGCGGGCGAGCCCGACGGGCACGTGCCGCAGCGCGTAGAGCGCTTGCGCCGCGTCCTCGGCCGGCACGGGGCCGTGCCGGGCCTGGACGAGCTCGACGAGGCGGTCGGCGGCGTCGAACGAGAGCTGCACCGCCCGACCATAGCGAACATATGTTCGCTACTCAACTCCGGCCGCGAAGCGGCCCTTCAGGGATCTTCGCGCGGGCGGGATCCGCTCCCGCGGATCCCGCCCTTGCGCAGAGAGACAAGAGGAGGGCGCTTGGGCTAGCCGCCCTTGACTGCTGCCTTCAGCTGGCTGCCGGCCGAGAACTTCGGCACGGTCGCCGCCGGGATGTGCACCTTCTGGCTCGGGTTGCGGGGATTGACGCCCTCGCGCGCCGCGCGATCGCTGGTCGAGAACTTGCCGAACCCGGTGAACGTGATCGTGTCGCGCTTCCTGAGCGCGTCCGTGATGCTGTCGAGCACGGCCTCCACCGCTGCGCCGGCGTCGCGGCGCGAGAGGTTCGCCCGGGACGCGACGGCGTCGACGAATTCCTGCTTTGTCACTTTGCCACTCCTCCTGTTCGTGGGGATGTCGGAAAACCCGCCGCAGACTAACAAGCCCGTCGGACTGACCTCAACGGTTCCGTGGCTCAACCATGCGGATTTTCCGTGCGTTTGGCGTTCGGGACGAGTTCTCCTGCCCGGTAGAGCGACCGCAGACGGACGCCGATCCGCGCCAGCGCGTCGGCGCCTCCCTCCTCGCGGTCGACCACGCAGACGGCGTTCCGGACGACGAGCCCGGCCTCGCGGAGCGCCGAGACGGCCTCGGCCAGCGCGCCGCCGGAGGTGACGACGTCCTCGATCAGGCAGACGAGGTCGCCCTCGGCGAAGACGCCCTCGAGCCGGTTCGCGGTGCCGTACTCCTTCGCGGACTCGCGGACGATCACGAACGGCAGCCCCGACGCGAGCGACGCGGACGCGGCGAGCGCGACCGCCCCGAGCGCGGGGCCGGCGAGGCGAGCCGCGCCGGGCTCGTGCTCCCGCACGGCGGCGGCGAGCCGCTTCCCGATCGGCCCGAGCAGCTCGGGCAGCGTCTCGAAACGGTACTTGTCCAGGTAGTAGCTCGAGCGCTTGCCGGAGCGGAGGACGAAGTCGCCCTCGAGCAGCGCGTGCTCGCGGAGCGCGGCGCCGAGCTCGTCCGTCACAGGGCGTCGCGGGCGAGCGCGAGCAGGCGCTCGGCCTCCGGCGCGCCGCGCTCGAGCGTCACCATCGAGCCGTCGTCGAAGTACAGGTGGGCACGCTCGGTGCGCTCCCCGCGGCGCCGGCTGAGGTAGAGGATCGGGCCGCCGACGAGGACGAGCAGCGCGAAAAGCCTACGCACCGGCGTCCTCCTTCTTCGGGCGGCGCTTGGGCTTCGCGGACGTCTCCTCCGCACCCTGCGCGAGCGTGCGCAGGCAGGTCTTCAGATCGTAGAAGACGAGGCCCGAGGTCGGCTCGGGGCTGGTGGTCGCGACGATGCTGCGGCCCTCCTCGCGCACGGCGAAGACGCTCCCCTCGCGGAGCGCGACCTCGAGCTGCGTGAGCGAGCGGGCGCCGGTCGCCGGGCTCTCGTCGCCCGCCGAGAGCAGGGCGAGGCCCGCGGTGCCGAGCCGCTCGCCCCGCGCCGGGTCGTCCGCCGTCGAGGCGAGGACG
>DATKBA010000013.1:0-4939 GCA_035514455.1 Gaiellaceae bacterium
GATGACGTCGAACCGCCGCCTGACTGCCGCGGAGGCGCACGCGTGGGGGCTCGTCTCCGAGGTCGTCGAGACCGACGCACTGCCGGCCCGGGCCGCCGAGCTGGCCGCGTTCTACGCCGGGCTGCCGACGCGCGCGATCGGGATGACGAAGCGCCTCTTCGAGCACGCCTTCACGGCGGGCCTCGACGAGCAGCTGGAGCTCGAGGCCGAGCTCCAGCAGGAGGCGACGACGACCGCCGACTTCGCCGAAGGCGTGGCCGCGTTTCTGGAGAAGCGGCCGCCGACCTTCAGCGGCAGCTGACGACTAGCCCGCAACGCACTCGTCGAGCTTCAGCTTCCGCGCCGTCTCGTTCGACTCGGTCGTCAGCTTGTCGGCGCGCTCGGCCTGCGTCTGCATCTCGACGTTGTCGTCCTCGGCGGCGGCCGCCGAGATCCGCTGGGCGACGTCGGCCGTCTCGTCCTGGAGGTCGGCGAGCTGGGCGTGCTGCCCGCGCAGCGCGACGGGTGGCACGAGCTTGCGCAGGTCCTCGGCCGACTTCCGCAGCGCCGCCTCACCCTTCTTCATCTCCTCGGACAGCTCGTCGAAGCTCTCGAAGCCGCCGAGCGCCTCGAGCGTCCGCTCCGCCTCGAGGCAGATCGCGTTCGCGCGCTTGGTGTACTCCTCGCGCGAGAGCTCGCCGTCGCCGTCGCAGGCGGCGAGCACCGCGACCAGGGGGAGAAGAGCCAGGCGCCGCGTTGCGAAAACGCTACCTGGCGCTCAGCGCGCGAGGGCGAGAATCTCGTCCTCGTCGGGCCAGCGGCCCTGCTCCTGCTTCGAGAAGAGCAGCCGCCCGTCTGCGAGCACGTCGAACTGGCTCTTCGCGCCCTCGGCGATCGAGGCCTCGACCCCGTGGTCGTTCAGGAAGGCCGCGAGACTCGCGGCCTTGCGGTCGTAGCCCCCTCAGATGGGGCAGTAGTGGATCTCGACGGCCACGCTCCGGAGCTTAGCTTGGCTCGCACTCGGCGATGCCGGCGGCCGCCGCCTGCTCGCGCGCGGTGTCATCCAGCCTCGCGATCTGTGTCCCCGTCTCCCGGATGTCGTTCATGCTCCCCGCGTCGGCGGCCTCCGCGAGCTGTCCGAGCAGGCGCTCGCGCACCCGCAGGCTGTCGATGTAGAGCGCGACCGCGTCGGCGTCCTCGGCCGGGGGCACGAGCTCCGCGAGGCCGCGGATCTGGTCGTGGACGGCGTCCTTCGCGCGGCGTGCGAAGAGCTGGGTGTCGGGGAAGGAGCCTGCGCACCCAGCGCGCGGATCTCCTCGTTCGTCTCGTTGCAGACGGCGGTCGGGCCGGCCGGAAGTCCCGTCCTTCCTCGCCGCCGCAACCGGCGAGCAGGGCCGGGGCGAGGATCGCCAGGACAGCCCTCACAGCCGCGGCCTGTGGCGCTCGACGATCGCGGCCTGGTCGACGGTGGACGGAAGCGTGCCGAAGACACCGCCGGGCGCCTCCAGGCGCGAGGCGCAGAAGGCCTCGGCCACCTCGGGCGGGCCGTCGCGGAGCAGCAGCGACGCCTGGAGCGTGACGGCGAGCAGCTCGAGCAGCCGCCGGGCGCCACGCTCGTCCGGTTCCGCCAGCTCCCGCTCGAGCCGCGCGACGGCGTCGTCGAGCCGCGGGTCGGCGCCCTCGGCGAGGCGGACCTCGGCGAGGAACGCCCCGGCCGTCTCGGGCTCGCGGCCGAGCGCGCGGAGGACGTCGAGCGCGTTCACGTTCCCGGACCCCTCCCAGATCGAGTTGACGGGGCTCTCGCGGAACAGCCGCGGCAGCTGCGACTCCTCGACGTAGCCGTTCCCGCCCAGGCACTCGAGCGCCTCCGCGACGAGGGGCGGCGTCCGCTTGCAGACCCAGAACTTCCCCACGGCGGTGGCGAGTCGGCGGAAGGGCCCGTCCGCCTCGTCGTAGGCGCGGGCGAGCCGGAGCGCCGTGGCCGTCGCCGCCTCCGACTCGACGCACAGGTCGGCGAGCACGTTCTGCATCAGCGGCTGGTCTGCGAGCAGGCGGCCGAACGCGAAGCGATGGGCCGCGTGGTGCGTCGCCTCCGCGACCGCCCGGCGCATCAGGGCCGCCGACCCGAGCACGCAGTCGAGCCGGGTGTGGTTGACCATCTCGACGATGGTGCGGACTCCGCGTCCCTCCTCACCGACGAGGCGCGCGCGCACGCCCTCCAGCCGGATCTCGGCGGACGCGTTGGAGCGGTTGCCGAGCTTGTCCTTCAGCCGGTCGATCAGGAAGCCCGGCTGCGGCCGCTCGAACAGGAAGCAGGAGAGCCCGCCCGGCGCCTGCGCGAGCACCAGGAAGGCGTCCGACTGCGGCGCGGAGCAGAACCACTTGTCGCCGTCCAGCAGCCAGGCGTCGCCGTCGGACCGTGCGACGGTCTCGTTGGCACGGACGTCGGAGCCGCCCTGCCGCTCGGTCATCGCCATCCCGCAGAGCGCCTCGCCGGCCGTCAGGCGCGGCACCCATTCCGTTGCGAGGTCGGGCTGCCGGCGCAGGGCGGGGACGGCCGCGAAGGTCATCGAGACGGGGCAGCAGACGCCGGCCTCGACCTGGCCAAGCAGCATGAACAGCGCCGCGCGCGCGACGTGGGCGCCGGGCCGCTCGTCCACCCACGGCAGCGACTGGACCCGGGCCGCGAGCGCGAGCCGCAGCATCGAGTCCCAGGCGGGATGGAACTCGACCTCGTCGATCCGCTCGCCGTAGCGGTCGTGCGTGCGTAGGACGGGCGGGTGCTCGTTCGCGAGCCGGCCCCACTCGAGCGGCTCGCCGCCGAGCGTCGCGCCGAAGGCGGCGAGCTCGTCCTCCCAGGCCGCCGCTCCCTCGCGCCGCACCGCCTCGACGAGCGCCGCGTCCTGCTCGAACAGGTTGTGGCCCGCGAGCGGCGGCGGCTGGTTCGCCGCGGACGTGACCTGCGTCGTGGCCATCCGTGCCATTGTGGCGGTTCGTGACCGGCACCCGCTACATCGGCCGTGCGAACGTGGCCAAGCGGCTCCGCGGGCTCGAGGGCGTCCCCGCCCGGACGACCTACCGGGACGGCAGCGCGCGGTTCGAGCTGGAGGAAGCCGTGCTTACGGTGACGCCTCCGTTCGGGCTCGCGCACGAGGCCGAGTACGCGGTCGTGCGGGCGGAGCCGCTGCTCGAGGCGCTTGAGCTGGACCGACTCGTAGGCGTCGTGCTGGTGCGGCTGGGGGGCTACGCCGTCGGCGTCCTCGAGGGCGAGCGGATCGTCGCCTCGAAGGTGGGCTCGCGGTTCGTCAAGGGCCGGCACAAGAAGGGCGGCTCGTCCGCGAACCGCTTCCGGCGGCGGCGCGGGGAGCAGGAGCGCGAGCTGGTCGACGCAGCGGCCGCGGAGGCCGCGCGGGTGCTCGGTCCCTGGCGGGAGCGGGTCGAGCGCCTCGCGCTCGGAGGAGACCGCGCGGCCGTCGCGCGCGTCCTCGCCGCCCGCCCCGACCTCGCCTGGCTCGAGCCGCTCGCGCTGGAGCGGTTCTTCGACGTGCCCGAGCCGCGGCTGCGCGTGCTCGAGGAGCTGCCGTACCAGCTCTACGCCGCGAAGGTCGTCGAGGAGCCGCGCTAGCCGTTCAGGTGGGCGATCGTCGCTCCGTCGGCGGAGTCGCTCTCGTGGCGGTCGACGAGCGGGTGCTTGCCGAGCTCGTCGCGGACGGCGGCACGGACGGCGCCGGTGGCGCGGCCGTGGATCACCCGAACCGAGGCCAGGCCGGCCAGGGCAGCGTCGTCCACGAAGGCGCGCACCGCCTCGCGCGCCTCCTGCGCCCGCCGCCCGCGCACGTCGAGCTCGTCCGTCATGTCGCCGCGCGCGGCTGCGACCACGCGGACCGGCGTCTCGGCGTCGGGTTCGCGCTGCCGCGACGGGCGCAGGCGTGCGAGGGGGATCCGCAGCCGGTGCCCGGCGGGGCCGACGACCTCCGCCTCGTCGCCCTCGATCGCGGCGATCGTGCCGTGGACGCCGAGGGCGGGCGCCTCGACGGGGTCGCCGGCGGCGAGCGGGCCGGTGACGGGAAGCGGCTCGTCGAGCGAGCGGATCGCGCGCTCGGCGCGGGCGGCGCGCTCGGAGGCCGCGCCGAGCCGGCGGTCGCGCTCGGGCTCGTCCCGCCGCACGCGCCGCGCCTTCCTGATCTCGTCCCGGAGCGCGTCGAGCTCCGCTCGAGCGTCTGCCAGGTCGCGCAGTGCTTCGGCGGAGGCGCGTTCGCGCTCGGCCGCCGCGGAAGCGCGCACCGCGTCGACCTCGGCCTCCAGCTCCTCCTCGCGGGCACGGACAGCGGTGCGCAGCTCGGCCGCTTCCGCGCGCTCGCCCGCTGCCGCCTCGCGCTCCTCGGCTGCTGCCCTCTCGGCCGCAGCCGCCTCCGCCAGCAGCTCCTCGATCCGAAGCCGCTCGGGCGCCACACGCCCGCGAGCGTCGGCGACGACCTCCGCATCGAGGCCGAGGCGCTCCGCGGTCTGGAGCGCATGGGAGATCCCCGGACGGCCGAGTGCGATCCGGTAGAGCGGCGCGTGCGTGTCGGGGTCGAACCCGGTGGCGGCGTTGGCGACGCCCTCGGTGGCGCTCGCCCACTCCTTCAGCTCGGCGTAGTGGGTTGTGACGACCGTCAGGCGCGCCTGCTCCGCGAGCCTGGCCAGGAGCGCCTGCGCGAGCGCGGAGCCCTCGACCGGATCGGTGCCGGCCGCCACCTCGTCGAGCAGGACGAGCGACCGCTCCCTCGCCGCGCGCAGGATCGCGACGAGGTTGGCGACGTGGCCCGAGAAGGTCGAGAGGCTCATCTCGATCGACTGGCGGTCGCCGATGTCGGCGAGAACCTGGTCGAACACCGGCAGCTCGGCCGTGTCCGCCGGCGGGCGCAGCCCGGACTGGTGCAGCAGCGCGGCCAGACCGAGCGTCTTCAGCGCGACGGTC
>DATKBA010000014.1:0-2574 GCA_035514455.1 Gaiellaceae bacterium
GCCTCGAAGAAGTTGAGCGACGCGTCCGTCCAACGACCGGCCTCGAAGTCCAGCCAGGCGGCCTGGAGCAGCGCCCGCGGCAGCACCACGACGGCATGGGCGCGGGCGGCGGCAGTCAGCTCGTCGAGCAGCTCGCGGAAGAGCTCGTCCTCCCCGGAACCGACATGGGCGAGCGTCTCGACGGCGGCCAGGATCAGCTCCGGGTCGTGCCGGAGCTCGCGGTTTGCCAGCAGCGTCGACCGTGCGCTGTCGAGGTGCGCGTGCGCCTCGGCCGGCTCGCCGCCCTCGAGCAGCGCCCGCGCGAGCACGAGGCTCGCGAGCAGCCCGGCCGCGTCGTCTCGCCCGGCCGTGACCGAGACGGCTCGCCGCGCCAGCTCGAGTCGCACGTCGGCCGTCGCCGCCTCCGCCGCGGTCGCGAGCATCGCCCCGGCTCTGCCGGCGTCGAGAGGCTCGACCTCGTCGGCCGCCGCAACCAGGCGGTCGATCGCGCCCGTCGCGCTCTCGCGCAGCTCGATCCGCCCCAACAGGAAGGCGACATCGGCCCGCAGGAGGTCGTCGTCGCCGCCGGACGCCTCGTCGAGCAGGCGCGCGGCGCGATCGGCCTGGCCGGCGAGCCAGGCGGAGTGGGCGGCGAGGTAGAGCCGCCGCGCCCGGAGCTCGTTCCCGGGGGTGAGCCCGGCCGCGCGCTCGAACATCGCCGCGGCCGCGACGTGCCCGCGGCGGGCGCTCGCCGCCGCGGCGACGGACTCGAGCCGGCTCGCCACCTCCTCGTCCGGCTCGACGCTCGCCGCCGCGGAGTGCCAGGCCCGGCGCTCCGCGTACTTGGCTTCGCCCCCGAACCCATCCGCGAGCGCCCGGTGCGCGGCGCGGCGCTCCGCCGCCGTCGCCTGCTGGTAGACCGCCGACCTGACGAGCGGGTGGCTGAAGGTGACCCGGCCGCCTTCGATCGCGAGCAGGCCGGCGTCCTCGCACTCCTCGAAGGCCGCGGTGTTCGTGCCGCCGGTCCGGGTGATTACGCGCAGCGCCCGGGTGTCGGCCGTTGCGGCGAGCACGAGTGCCCGCCGCGCCTCCTCCGAGAGGCTGCGCGCCTGCGCGGCGAAGACGGTCTCCAGGCTCTCGCCGACGGGCACCGGGTGCGGCAGCGGCTCCACGCCCTGCAGCTGCTCATCGCTCAGGCGGCGGGGCAGGTCGAGCATCGCGAGCGGATTGCCGCCCGTGGCGGCGACGAGCTCCTCGGCGACCTCCCGCGAGACGCGCACGTTCGCACCGTGATCCAGCAGCGCGAGGGCGGCCTCCGCGTCGAGGCCCTCGAGCTCGAGCTCGGGGATCCCCCGGGCGCGGAATGCCTGGCCGCGGGAGGCGAAGAGCATCACCACCCCTTCGGCCTCTAGCCGTCGCGCCGCGAACGCGAGCGCGCCGGCTGACGCCTCATCGAGCCAGTGCGCGTCGTCGATCACGCAGAGGAGCGGGCCGTCGTCTCTCGCCGCGGCCAGCAGGCTCAGTGTCGCGGCGCCGATGTAGAGCCGGCCTGCGGCCTGCGTCTCGGCGAGGGCGAGGGCTCCGCGGAGCGCGTCGGCCTGGACCGGCGGCAGCTCGGGCAGGCGGTCGAGCAGCGGGCGAGCGAGCTCGTGCAGACCGGAGAACGCGAACTCCGACTCGGTCTCGACGCCGAGTGCGCGCACGACCCGAGCCTCGCCGGCCCGCGCGACGGCGTACTCCAGCAGAGTGCTCTTGCCGATCCCGGCGTCGCCGCGGACGACAAGTGCGCCGCTCCGGCCACCCCTCGCCTCCTCGAGCATTCGATCGATCAGAGCGCACTCGCTCTCACGGCCGATGAGCACGAGCCGATCATAGAACGCAACCTTTGTAACCAGGAACCCGGCTAGGGGAATCCCGGACGCGACCGGGCCCCACTCGCTCCTACGCTCGCTTCGAAAACCAGACGAGCGAGGTGATGAGATGTCGAGCTTCTCCCTGACCGAAACGTGGAAGACGATCGCGCCCTCAGCGGCGCGGCCGGCCGTTCGGCGGACGAAGATCGTCTGCACGCTTGGGCCGGCGACGACCGATCCCGAGACGATCTTTGAACTGGCGCAGGCGGGGATGGACGTCGCGCGGCTGAACTTCTCGCACGGGTCGCACGACGAGCACCTGGAGCGTCTCGCCTCCGTGCGAGTCGCGCAGGACCGCCTCGCGCGCCCGATCGCCGTCCTCGCAGACCTCTGCGGCCCGAAGATTCGCGTCGCCGAGCTGCGCGAGCCGATGCAGGTCACAGCCGGCGACGCACTCGTCCTCACCTCGGTGGGGCGCGTCCAGGCCGGCGAGCTCGCCGTCAGCTTCGCCGCGCTCATCGCCCAGGTCGTCGCTCCGGGCGACGAGGTGCTGATCGACGATGGTCGCATCCGGGCTCGTGCGGAGGCGAGCGACGGCACACGCCTCCTCTGCCGCGTCGAGGTGGGCGGCACGATCAAGCCCTCGAAGGGGGTCAACCTGCCGTCGTCGTCGCTGCCGATCCCCGCCCTGACGGAGAAGGACCGGGCCGACCTTGCGTTCGCGCTCGCGGCCGGCGCCGAC
>DATKBA010000015.1:0-8090 GCA_035514455.1 Gaiellaceae bacterium
TCCGGACGACTTCCCGCTGCGGGCGCTGCTGGAGGGCCGCGACCTGCTCGGCCGCGGGGGCTCGGCGATCCTCGGGCCGGACGGGTCCTACCTCGCCGGCCCGCTCTACGGCGAGGAGGGGATCCTCTACGCCGAGCTCGATCCGGAGCTCCTGCTCCAGTCGCGGCAGCGCTTCGACCCGGCCGGCCACTATCACCGGCCCGACGTGCTCTCGCTCACGGTCACGCCCTTGTAAGGACCGGGACGAGGGGCTACCCTGGCTGGACAACCGAGCTGCGGCAGGAGGCAGGACGATGTCCACCCAGGCTGCGCCCGAACAGCAGAACGGCACCCTCCACGTCTCATTTGCAGACCTCGTCGAGGCGCGCCACGCGGACGTGACGCGCTTCCACGCGCTGCTCGGCTCGTTCGAGGAGCTCTTCGGCTCGATTGTCGACGCCCACTGGGGCGAGACCGACGGTGCAGCGGTGGCGCTGACGCGGCGCGAGCGGGTCGTCCGCAGCGGGCTCCTCCGCCGCCGGCGCAAGCTCGACTACCGGCTGCACCGCTCGTCCGACGCGATCCGGATGCAGACGCACGAGGTCGCCGACCTGCTGCACGACTGCGACATCCTGGCGATCAAGGCGTCGCACGGGCTCGAGCAGGTCCCGCGCGCCGTCGCGATGCAGTGGCTGCTGCTGGTCGAGTCGCACCTGCTCGGCTACCTCGAGGCGCACACGGACGCCCTGCCGGAGCCGGCGGAGATCCAGGAGTTCGCGCGGCAGGAGCGCGCCGAGCTGAAGCGGATCGAGGAGTACTACATCCGCTCGGGCGAGAAGCGCGCCCGGATGCGCTACGTCGAGGGGATGTTCTCGCTCGGCCTCCTCGCCGTGGTCGTCGCGGCCGTAGCGACCGCGGGGGCGCTCGAGCTCTTCGGCGCGCTCGACCTCGGATCCGCCGCGGTGCGCGAGTTCTACGCCGCCACGGCCGGCGGTGCGGTCGGAGCGATCGCCAGCGTGCTGATGCGGATGAGCGGCCGCGGCAACTTCGTGATCGACCACGAGCTCGGGCGCTGGGAGGTCGTCGTCGCCGGGGCCTACCGCCCGATCGTCGGGGCGATCTCCGGGATCGTCGTCTACTTCGTCGTCCAGACGCCGCTCGTGCCGATCGACGGCGACGCGCTGACGCTTCCGTTCTTCGTCGTCGCCTCGTTCCTCGCCGGCTTCAGCGAGCGGTGGACGCGGATGGTGCTCTCGGGCGCGATGCGGACGATCGCGGACCGGGAGCCGGAGCCGGAGAAGCGCGACGAGAAGGTGGCGGCGCCGGCGGGGCCCGTCACGCCCTGACGCGCCGCAGTACGCGCTCGTCGCCGACGCGGCGGGTGACGCCGTCCGCGTCGAGCCGCTCCAGCAGGAGCTGCGCGTCGCGGCGTCCGACGCCGGCGAGGTCGCGGAAGCGGGCGAGCGCGATCGTGCCTGCCGCGCCGCACTCGTCGACCACGAGCCGCCGCGCGCTCTCGTAGGCCGCAGGCGTGACGGCGTAGCCGCCGCCGAGCCGGACGAGCCGCCCCGCCTGCTCGAGCGCGCGGGCGAGATCTCCGTCCGCGACCTTGAGGGCGGACGGTGCCGCCGCCTCCAGGCCGGTCTCGAGCGCGGCCGCCTCCGCCTCGCGGGGGCCGAGGTCGGGGCCGGCGCCGGGGCGGTAGAGCTTCGACCCGCGCCGCTCGAAGGGGAGGCGCGCGAGCGCCTCGCGGGCCCACGGCTCCGCGGGGGCGGTCGTGCCCGGGTCGAGCGGGTCGGCCGCCGCGATCTCCTGCTCGAGCCGCGCCCGGAGCTCCTCGAGCCACTCGTCGGAGAAGCGCCAGGCACCGTCCACGAGCGCCGGCTCGTGCACGACCCGCTCGCCGCGCTCCGCCTGCTCGAAGCGCTCGCGGTCGGCGTGACGGCGGGGTGCGGGGTCGAGGACGGTGCCGCCGCCGAGCGTCGTCCCGGCGCGCAGGACGACCCGGTCGCCGCGCGCGGCCACCAGCGGCGACGCGAGCCGCAGCTGCGCGAAGGGCCCCGAGCGGACGACCCGAGCCGGGACGGCGGCGGTGCCGTGGTGGACGTGGAGGCGTGTGCCGTCCGCGACCGGCGTGAGCTCCTCGAGCGCCACGTCCAGCCGGTAGCTCGGCCGCCGGCTGCCAGGGGCGACGAGCGCGTCGCCCCGCCGTAGCTCGTGCCGCTCGACGCCGGGGAGCGCGAGCGCGACGCGCTGTCCCGCCTCGGCCCGCTCGACGGGGCTGTCGTGCACCTGGACGCTGCGGACGCGGACGTCGCGGCCCGCCGGCTCGGCGCGGAGCACGTCCCCCTCGCCGACCGTCCCCTCCCAGAGCGTCCCGGTCACCACGGTCCCGATCCCGCGCAGGGAGAAGACCCGGTCGACGTACAGCCGCGCCGGCGCGCGCGAGGGGAGCTTGTGTTCCTGAAACACAAAGTCCGCGGCGCGCGCGAGCGCGGCGCGCAGCTCGTCGAGGCCCGCGCCCGTCTTGGCGCTCACGGCGATCGCCTCGGCGCCCGGGACGAGCTCGCGCGCCTCTTCGACCGCCAGCTCCAGGGTCTCGGCGTCGACCGCGTCGGCCTTCGTGACCGCGACGACCCCTTGCTCGACGCCGAGCAGGCGCAGGATCGCGAGGTGCTCGTGCGTCTGCGGCCGCGCCCCTTCGGCCGCGTCGACGACGAGCAGGAAGAGGTCGATCCCGGTCGCCCCGGCGACCATCGTGCGCACGAAGCGCTCGTGGCCGGGCACGTCGATCAGCGAGAGCCGGCGGCCGTCCGGGAGGTCGAGCGGCGCATAGCCGAGGTCGATCGAGATCCCGCGCGCCCTCTCCTCCGGCAGGCGGTCCGTGTCCGTGCCGGTGAGCGCCCGGACGAGCCACGTCTTGCCGTGGTCGATGTGGCCGGCGGTGCCGACCGTCAGCGGCACCGCGCCTCGATCAACCCGTCCGCGATCCGCACGGGCTCGAACCCGTTCGCCTCGAGCAGCGCCCGCCACTGGCCCTCGTCGCGTTCGCGGGCGCCGAAGAGCGCGAGCATGAGCAGGTCGAGGAACTTCGCGCCGTGCGGCTCGTTTCCCGGGGGGACGACGGCGTCGACGACGAGCAGGCGCGCGTCGTCCGGCGCAGCAACGCGGATCGCGCGCAGGATCTGCCCCGCGCGGTCGTCGTCCCAATCGTGGAGGATCGTCGAGAGCACGTAGACGTCGCCGGGCGGAACACGCTCGAAGAAGCTGCCGGCGACGAACTCGATGCGGTCGCCGAACGCCGCCTCGTCCCGTGTCGTCTCCGGAAGGTCGAAGACGACTCCGCGCAGACCGGGCCGGCGGCGAAGCAGCTCGACCAGGAGGGCGCCGTTCCCGCCGCCGACGTCGACGACGAGCTCGTCCCCTCGCCACTCGACGCTCGCGACCCGGTCGACCTTCCACTCCCAGCTTCCGGACATCGCGCGATCGAACGCCCCGCGCTCGTCTTGGTGTTGGCCGAGCCAGCTCCAGAAGTCGGTGCCGTGGACGCGCTCGAAGGTGGGCTCGCCGGTGGCGGTGAGCTCACCGAGCGCCCGGTGCCAGACACCGCCGAACAGGTGCGCGAAGTCGTGCCACCTCGTTCCGCGGCGCAGGCCCTCGGACGCCTCGGTGTTTCGGTAGACCCCGGGCGCGACCTCGGCGAACACGCCGTCGCTCGCGAGCGCGCGGAGGATGCGGTGCAGCGCGTCCCGATCGGCTCCGACCTCTCGAGCGAGCTCGTCTACGGGTCGAGGTCCGTCGGCCAGGGCGTCCGCGATCCCCAGGTCGGCGGTGATCGCGAGCAACCTCGTCACGAGCGCTCCCCAGAAGAGCTGCCAGAGGTCTCCCTCCATCCGTCTCGTCGTCATCGCCGGCTCCGGACGGCGGCGACGGCTGCGGCGACCTCGTCGGCCTCCGCGTCGGTGAGCGTGCGGCAGTCGAGCAGCGCGCGGGCGTCGCGGACGACGGCGATCACCGGCGGCTCGTGGGCGCGGAGGGCCGCAGCAAGCTCCTCCTCGACGGCGCAGGCGAAGCTCGGCAGCTCGGCGAGCGGCAGCGCGCCGCCGCCGACGCGCGCGATCGTCTCCTCGACCGCGCCGCCCGTCGCCGCCGCCAGGCGCTCCGCGCGGGCGCGAACGGCCTCGGTGGGCTCGCGCAGCATCCGCACGACCGGCACCTCCTCCGGTCGGTCGAGGTAGAGCGCGAGCGTGCCCTCGAGCGCCGCGAGCGTCAGCTTGTCCGGGCGGAGCGCCCGGTGGAGCGGGTGGCGGCGGAGCATCTCGACGAGGTCGGCGCGGCCCGCGACGATGCCGGCCTGGGGGCCGCCGAGCAGCTTGTCGCCGGAGAAGCAGGCGAGATCGGCGCCCGCCGCGAGCGCTGCGGCAGGGGTCGGCTCGCCCTCGACGCCGACGAGCGCGCCCGAGCCGAGGTCGTCGAGCAGCGGCAGCTCGTGGCGGCGCGCGATCGCGGCCAGCTCCTCCAGCCGCGGCTGCTCCGCGAAGCCGACGACGCGGAAGTTCGACTGGTGCACGCGCAGGAGCAGGGCGGTGTCCGGCCCGATCGCGCGCTCGTAGTCGGCGGCGCGCGTCCGATTGGTCGTCCCGACCTCGACGAGCCGCGCCCCCGAGCGCGCGAGCACGTCGGGGATGCGGAAGCCGTCGCCGATCTCGATCAGCTCGCCGCGCGAGACGACCACCTCGCGCCCCTCCGCGAGGGCGGCGAGCGCCAGCAGCATCGCCGCCGCGTTGTTGTTGACGACGAGCGCCGCCTCCGCGCCCGTCAGCCGGCGCAGCAGCGGCGCGAGGTGGTCCTGGCGCGAGCCGCGCGAGCCGGAGGAGAGGTCGTACTCGAGGTTCGAGTAGCCGGCGGCCTCGCGGACGCGCGCCAGCGCGGCGTCGGCGAGCGGCGCCCGGCCGAGGTTCGTGTGCACGAGCACGCCGGTCGCGTTCAGCACCCGCCGCAGCTCCGGCCGCCGCGCCGCGGCGAGCGCCTCGGCGAGGCGGGAGCGCAGGTCGCCGGGCTCGGCGCCCGCCCTGATCTCCTCGCGCGCCCGCTCGAGCAGCTCCCGCGCCGCGCCGACCGCGAGCGGGTCGTCGACGTCCCGTGTCAGCTCGTCCACCGAGGGCAGGTCGCGAAGCCTCACGGAAATGAGTGTAGAGCCGCCGATCCGGATACTTTGCAGGGATGAAGCGGTTCGGACTGATTCTCGCTGGCACGTTCGCCGCCTTCGCGGTGGCCGCCGTCACGGCTGTGTCGGCGCGCGACGCCGTCTACTGGGAGCGCCCGCTTCCGGGGGTGTCCGTACGCGAGGTCGCGCTCGACGAGGGGATCGAGGTGCGTGTCGGCGGCAAGCGTTACGCGCTCGATCCGCGCACGATTGTTCGCGTCGACGAGGCCGCGACCGCCGCCGCCGCCCGAGAGCGCGGCCGCGAGTCCTTCCGCACCCGCGTGCTCGCGCTCGCCGACCCGTCGCCGGCCGTGCTCGCCGTCGATCCCGTCCTCGTCGGCCACGGTAGCGTCGACGGCTTCCTCCAGGGGGTCGAGCGCGACCTGCCGGAGCCGTCGCCCGCGCGCGTCTCGCTTGCCGGCGTCGAGCCGTCGCGCCCGGGAGACGAGGTCGACCGCGAGGCGCTCCTGGCCGCGGTGAAGGAGGCCGTGCTGGAGGGGCGGGGCTGGGTGGAGGCGCCGCTTCGCCACGTCGACCCGCCGCTCTCGACCGCCGTCGCCGAGGAAGCGCTCGCGACCGCTCGCGCGCTCGTCGCCGTGCCGGTCGAGTTGACCTTCCGCGGCGAGCAGGTCGGGTCGCTCGCCCCCGAGCGGCTCGCGCGCCTCGTCCGCTTCAAGCCTGCCGGAGACCGCTTCGTCGTCACGTTCGACCGGGACCGGCTCGCCCGTGCGGTCCGGCCGACGCTCGACCCGTGGCGCAAGCGGGCGCGCAACGCCCGCTTCGTCGTCCGCGGCGAGACGGTCGCGATCCGGCCCTCGCTGCCGGGGCTCGACGTGAACGAGAAGGCCGTGCTCGACGCCGTCACGGCCGCGGCCTACGGCGGCCGCGTCGCCGAGCTCTCGCTCAAGCAGACCCGCGCCGACCTGACCACGCGGGAGGCGGACCTGCTCGGGATCCGCGAGCGCATCTCGACGTTCACGACCGAGATGGGCCCCTCGTCGTCGAACCGGATCCACAACGTGCACCTGATGGCCGAGTACATCGACGGCACCCTGATCCGGCCCGGCGAGACCTTCTCGTTCAACGAGTCCGTCGGCCCGCGTACCGTCGAGCGAGGCTTCCGCGAGGGCCAGATGATCATCGGCTCGCTGCTTCTGCCCTCGATCGGCGGCGGCGTCTGCCAGACGGCGACGACGCTCTTCAACAACGCCTTCGAGCTCGGCCTCCCGATCGTCCAGCGCTACAACCACAGCTTCTACATCTCGCACTACCCGCTCGGCCGCGACGCGACGGTGTCCTGGGGCGGCCCCGACTTCGCCTTCACGAACGACCTGAAGACCGGGATCCTGATCAAGACGCGCTACGCCGACGACACGCTCACGTTCGACTTCTGGGGCTCGGACCCGAAGCGGCGCGTCGTCGCGACGACGAGCGAGCGGACGAACTGGCGCTCGCCGCAGGTCACCTACGCGCTCGACCCGTACGCGCCGCGCGGCTCGGTGCGCACGGTCACCGGCTCGAACCAGTCCGGCTTCGACGTGACCGTGACGCGCAAGGTCTACGAGGGCGGGAAGCTCGTCCGCGAGGACGCGACCACGAGCAAGTACATCGCCGTCGGGCCGACCCGGATCTACGGGCCGGGCAGCTCGATTCCCGGCTCGTACTTCGTCCTGCCGCGCGTCTAGCCCCTACTCGGCGTCGGCCTTGCCGGGCCGCACCGGAGACGCCGCGCCGGTGCGGTGCTCGTAGCCCTCGACGATCAGCCGCACCGCCTCGGCCGGGTCGTCCGTGACGTGCAGGAGCTCGACGTCCTCGGGCGAGATCAGCTCGTCGCTCAGCACCTCGTCCCGGATCCAGTCGAGCAGGTCGCGCCAGTGCTCGGTGCCGATCAGGACGACCGGGAAGTCGAGCACCTTGCCGGTCTGGATCAGCGTCAGCGACTCGAACAGCTCGTCGAGCGTGCCGAAGCCGCCGGGGAAGATCACGAACCCCTCGGCCGCCTTCACGAACATCGTCTTCCGCGCGTAGAAGTGCTTGAAGGTCATCTCGATGTCGCAGTAGGGGTTCAGGCCCTGCTCGTGCGGGAGCGCGATGTTGAAGCCGACGGAGAGGCCGCCGGCCTCCTGGCAGCCGCGGTTCGCGGCCTCCATCACGCCGGGGCCGCCGCCGGTGACGACGGCGAAGCCCGTCTCCGCGAAGAGCCGGCCCGTCCGCCGCGCCTCCCGGTAGGTGGCGGTGTCCTCGCCGACGCGCGCGGAGCCGAAGATCGAGACGGCCGGGCGGTCGATCTCGAGAATCTTCTGGAAGCCGCCCAGGAACTCCGACGCGATGATCGAGACGTCGTTCGCGAGGTCGTCGTGCGTGCGCTCGAGGATCCAGCGGTCGTCGTGCGCGGACACTAGAGCTGGCGCTCCACGAAGGTGGCGCTCATCCCCAGCGTCAGCAGCGTCGCGAGCGCGATGTAGGCGACGCCGGTGACGACGCGCTGCGCCGGCGAGACGCGGTAGTACGCCTTGCCGTGCGGCTCCTTCCGGTGCTGCCAGCGGCGCCACGACTCGAGCCCGCCGAGGACGAGGATCAGGATCAGGATCGGGTTGGGGGTGACGATCGTCAGGCCGAGCAGGACGGCCAGCCCGGCGAGCCACAGGGCGGGGTGGATCGCGGCGACGATCCGGCCGCCGTCGAGCGGCGAGATCGGCGCGAGGTTGAAGAGGTTGAGGAAGAAGCCCGTGAACGCGAGCGCGACGAGCAGCTCCGAGTCGATCGCCTCGCCGACCGCCCAGACGGCGGCCGCGCCGAGCCCGCCGACCACCGGCCCGGCGATCGCGACCTTGGCCTCGTTCCAGGCGTTCTCCGGCATCTGCTTCAGCGTGATCAGCGCGCCGAGGAAGGGGATGAACATCGG
>DATKBA010000016.1:0-13681 GCA_035514455.1 Gaiellaceae bacterium
CAGCACCTGCTCGAGCGCCGCGACGCACCGTGGGTCGAAGGCCGTGCCGGCCTCCTCGCGGAGCAGCCCGATCGCCCGCTCGTGCGTCCACGCAGCCCGGTAGACCCGGTCCGACCGGAGCGCGTCGTAGACGTCGCAGACCTCGAGCACGCGCGTCTCGAGCGACAGCGACGTCGCCCCGTGCGGGTACCCGCTGCCGTCGAGCCGCTCGTGGTGGTCGCGGACGAGCGTGCGCACCCGCTGAGAGAACCCGAGCCGGCCGAGCAGCGAATCGCCCCAGACGGCGTGCTTCTGGACGAGCGCGTACTCCTCCTCGTCGAGCGCCGCGGGCTTCTTCAGGACCTCGTCGGGGACGGAGAGCTTGCCGATGTCGTGCAGGAGGCCTCCCGTCGCGAGCTCGCGCAGGCGCGCCGGCGGGATGCCGAGCTCCTCCCCCACCTCCACCGCGAGCAAAGCCACGCGCCGCGTGTGGCCCTCGGTGTACTCGTCCTTCTCGGCCAGGAGGCGGACGAGCCCGCCGACCTGCGAGCCGAGGAACGCCTCCTCGGAGGAGACGATCTCCTTCCCGCGCAGGTCGCCGGCGAGCGGCCGCGACGGCGAGGAGCGGAAGAGGTCGGCCGCGACGGGGGCGCCGACGAGGAGCACGCCCGCGACCTCCAGCCCATGGCCGAGCCACCAGGCGAGGTCGAGGTAGCTCTGCGTCAGCGCCGGAACGAGCGCGCCGGCGAGCCAGACGAGCCCGACGAAGACGCCGAGGTCGGCGAGCCGCCGCGTCAGCAGGACGGTGTGGAGCGCGCGGAGCGCGAGCAGCCCGTAGAACGCGAGCCCGACCACGAGCGTCAGGACTGCCGCGAGGCTCGCCGGCTCCGGCACCGACGGCACGAGCTCGGGCAGCCAGAGCGCGACGAGACCGAGCGCGACGACGCCGACCATCAGCCCCGCCTGCAGCCAGAGCAGCGGCACGACGGCGCGCGGGCTGCGCGCGAAGGGGTGGGCTGAGAGGGCGAGGATCACGCCGCCGACCGGCAGCGTCGCCGCGCCCGTCAGCGAGACGACGCCGTTCATCTCGACGATGAACCCCGGGCTCGCGAAGCCGTGGACGAGGAGCAGCGACGCCATCACGGTGAAGGCGGTGCCGACGAGCACCGCGCGGGCGTCGCCGCGACGCGCGCCGCCGTACGAGAGCGCGACGCCCGCGGCGCAGGCGAGGAGCGACGAGAGCACGACGCTCCAGAAGTGCGTCTCGCTGGAAAGCTGCACCTGGTCGCGGGTGACGAAGTGGATCAGCGCGGGCGGCAGGATCGCAATCGCCCCGCCCGCCACCAGCAATCCCCTGAAGTTGTCGCGCCGCATACCCGCCCTTATCGGCAGACCACACGGAATCCTTACGTCCGTTTCGGTTTGCGCCCACATCCTCCGGAGATGCTTGTGATGTGATTCACAACGCTTATCTGGAGGATTAGAAAATGAGAAAGCTTCTGCTCGCCGCCGTCGCGGCGCTCGCGCTCGCCGTGAGCGCACCTGCGCTCGCGGCCGACGGCACGACCACGTTCGGGGCCGCCACGATCACGGACGGCGTCGCCACGCTGGTCTCGAACACATCGAACACCGACACGGCCGACGACTTCAGCGGTGTCGGCTTCCCGCTGCCGGCCGGGCTGACGCTCGCGCAGATCACGGAGCTTTCCGCCGAGTACAACGTCACGAACGACGACTGCGCCGGTGGCTCGCCGCGCTTCGTGATCAACTACGGCACGAACGAGAACATGGTCGTCTACTTCGGCCCGGCCCCGACGTTCACGGGCTGCGCCCAGGACACGTGGCTCTCGACGGGCAATCTCGTCGGCACGGCCGACGCATGCCGCGTCGACACCTCGCAGCTCTCGCCGGGCACGCAGTGCTCGACGTGGGCGGCCGCGGTCGCGCTCGTCGGCAGCCGTCCGATCAACTCGATCAGCATCGTGGTCGACGGCAGCTGGGCGCTCGCGGACAAGGAGCAGACGATCCTCGTCCGCAATGTCAAGCTGAACGACAAGACGTACCTGACGCCGGAGGCTCCGAAGCCGCCGAAGGCGAAGGTCAACCCGACCACGGCCTGCAAGGCGCAGCAGGCGGCGCTCGGCCGCGCAGCCTTCAACGAGCTGTGGGCCACGAGCGGGACCCAGAACGGGTTCGGCAAGTGCGTTTCCGCCGCGGCCAAGGCACGCAACCTCGGCGCCGTGCAGACCCGGATCATGAACGCGTCGAAGACCTGCAAGGCGAAGGGCTTCCGGGGCGAGCGGCTCGGCCAGTGTGTCGCGGCCACCGACCGCGTCGCGGCCACGAAGACCGAGGCCGAGGAGCGCAAGGCGGCCGCCGCGAAGAAGGGCAAGAGCGGCAGCAAGCGCCCCTAGAGCGGCATCCCGCACGACGATCTGCGACGGAGCCCTGCGGGGCTCCGTCGTCGTTCCGGGGTAGGCTCCGGTCGTGGCACTGCTGACGACGCAGGTGGCGCGGGACGAGACGTTCGCCCGCCGCGCCGAGCGGATGGAGGCGCTCGTCGCCGAGCTGCGCGAGCGGACGGCGCTCGTGGCCCGCGGCGGCGGCGAGAAGGCCGTCGAGCGGCACCGCTCGCGCGGGAAGCTGCCCGCCCGCGAGCGGGTCGACCGGCTCCTCGACCCGGGGACGGCGTTCCTCGAGCTGAACGCGCTCGCCGCCTGGGAGCTCTACGACGGCGCGGCGCCGTCGGCCGGGATCGTGACCGGGATCGGCGTCGTCGAGGGGCAGGAGTGCGTGATCGTCGCCAACGACGCGACCGTCAAGGGCGGCTCGTACTTCCCGCTCACCGTCAAGAAGCACCTGCGCGCGCAGGAGGTGGCGGAGCAGAACCACCTGCCGTGCCTGTACCTCGTCGACTCCGGCGGCGCGTTCCTACCGCTCCAGGCCGAGGTCTTCCCGGACCGGGAGCACTTCGGGCGGATCTTCTACAACCAGGCGCGCATGTCGGCGCAGGGCATCCCCCAGATCGCGGTCGTGATGGGCTCGTGCACCGCCGGCGGCGCCTACGTGCCCGCGATGAGCGACGAGACGATCATCGTCCAGGGCACGGGCACGATCTTCATCGGCGGCCCGCCGCTCGTAAAGGCGGCGACCGGGCAGGACGTGACCGCCGAGGAGCTCGGCGGCGCCGACGTCCACACGCGCCGCTCCGGCGTCGCCGACCACTACGCGACCTCGGACGAGCACGCGCTCGCGCTGGCGCGCCAGGTCGTCCGCAACCTGCACCGGCGCAAGGAGCTCCCCTGGGAGCTCGCCCCGCCCGAGCCCCCCGCGCTCGACCCGGCCGACCTCTACGGGCTCGTCCCGGAGGACTTCAAGCACGAGATGGACGCGCACGAGCTGATCGCGCGGATCGTCGACGGCTCGCGCTTCGCCGAGTTCAAGGCGCTCTACGGAGAGACGCTCGTCTGCGGCTTCGCCCGGATCGAGGGCTACCCGGTCGCGATCCTCGCGAACAAGGGCGTCCTCTTCGCCGAGTCTGCGCAGAAGGGAGCGCACTTCATCGAGCTCGCCGCGAAGCGCCGGATCCCGCTCGTCTTCCTGCAGAACATCACCGGCTTCATGGTCGGCAAGGAGTACGAGGAGGGTGGGATCGCCCGCGACGGCGCGAAGCTCGTGACCGCGGTCGCCTGTGCGGACGTGCCCAAGTTCACCGTCGTCACCGGAGGCTCGTTCGGGGCCGGCAACTACGCGATGTGCGGCCGCGCCTACGGGCCGCGCCAGCTCTGGATGTGGCCGAACGCCCGCATCTCGGTGATGGGCGGCGAGCAGGCCGCGACCGTCCTCTCGATGGTCGGCGACGCCGACCCCGACGAGATCCGCGCCACCTACGAGGCGGAGGGCAACCCGTACTTCTCGACCGCGCGGTTGTGGGACGACGGGATCATCGACCCACGCGACACGCGCCGCGTGCTCGCGCTCGGGATCTCGGCGGCGCTGAACGCCCCGGTGTCCGAGTCCACGTTCGGCATCTTCCGGATGTAGAAGGAGGCGAGATGGCAATCACGGCAGAGCAGGCGGCGCTCCACGCCTACCTCCAGGATTTCGGGCACGACGAGGCCGACGTCCTCCGGCAGGCGAAGGCGACGCTGGCGAAGGTGCGAGCCACCTGAGTGGTCGTCCGGATCGTCCTCTGGAGCCTCGCGGACTCGAAGACGACGATCGAGGAGCTCCGGCGCTACCTCCGCGACGAGTCGGTCGACGCGTTCGCGGACGTCGAGGGCCTCCGCTTCAAGGCGTGGATCTCGGACGCGCTCGGCGAGCGCTGGGGCGCCTTCTACCTGTTCGAGACGCGCGAGGCGGCCGACCAGCCGCTGCCGGGGCACGCGCGCGAGCTGATCGGCAAGGAGCCCGACCTCGTCGAGGATTTCGACCTCGAGGCGTCTGTCGAGGGCCGCTTCGTCGACGCGGAGCTCTCCCACCTCGGGCTCGCGTTCGAGTAGCGCCCCGAGCGACTTTGTGTTTCTGAAACACAAGCTCTCTAGAGAACGAGCGTCTCGGGGAAGACGGCTCCGGCGGCGAAGCGGTCGAGCCGGTACGGCGAGAGGTCGAAGGGCGGCTCCTCTCCGAGCAGCTCGGCGGCGACGGCGTCGCCCACCGCCGGCGCCTGCATGAAGCCGTGGCCGGAGAAGCCGCAGGCCGCGTAGAGCCCGTCGGCCACGGATCCGATGATCGGGTGCGCGTCGGGCGTCATGTCGTAGAAGCCGGCCCACGCGCGCCGCAGCGGCGCCGCTCCCGCCCGCGGGTAGCGCCACGCGAGCCGCGCCCGCCAGTCCTCGACCAGGTCGTCGCGCACTTCCTCCGGCCCGTCCCAGCGGGGCTCCGCCTCCCCCATCGCGAGCCGCAGGCCGTCGGTGCCGACGCGGCGGAAGTGGAAGCCGTTCTCCTCGATCGTCATCGGCAGCGTCGCGGGGAGCCCCGGGACCGGGCCGACGTCGGCAAGCTGGCGGACGAGCGGGCGCACGGGGAGCTCCACCCCGCGCGCGGACGCGACTTGCGGCGAGCCGGCCCCGCAGGCGACGACGAGCGTGCCCTCGCCGAGGCTGAGCGCGTCGGTGCGCTCGCGCACGTCGACCCCGAGCGCCGCGGCCCGCGCGACGAGCTCCCGCGTGACGCCGGCCGGGTCGGCGATCCCGTCCTCCCGGCAGATCGTCGCGCCGAGCACGTCGTCGGCCCGCAGGCCGTCGACGACGCCCGGGTCGACCGCCTCGACGGGGACGCCGAGCGCCGCCTGAATCTCCCGCCGGGCCTCCAGCTCCGCGAGCCCGGCCTCGCTCGTCGCGAGGAAGAGGTAGCCGACCTGCTCGAAGAGCGGCGCCCCGAGCTCGCGAAAGAGCCGCACGCTCGCCTGCGCCAGCCGCACCTCCGGCGCGGTCGTGAACTGCTGCCGGACGCCGCCCATCGCCTTGCCGGTCGCCCCGCCCGCGATCTCGCCCGCGTCCGCGAGCACGACGCCGGCGGCGCCGCGGAGCGCGAGGTGGTAGGCGATCGAGGCGCCGATCGCGCCGGCGCCCGCTACGACGACTCGTGCCATCCGCGCAGCTCCTCGCGCTCGCCGTCCGCGAGCTGCCGCAGGGGGCGGCGCACGTCCTCGCGCACCGGCACTCCGCGCAGGCCGAGCAGGAACTTCAGCGCCGCGTGCCGCGGGAAGCGCTCGACCGCCGCGCGCAGCTCGCCGAGCTCGATCGCGCCCGACTCCGTCGGCTCGCGCACGACGGCTGCGACGCGGTCGGGGAACGCGGCCGCGAGGCCCGACACGGCACCCGCGGCTCCCGCGGTGATCCCCTCGAAGATCAGCGCCTCGGGCCCGACGAAGACATCGAGGCCCTCGAGCAGATAGGGCGAGAAGCGGTCGAACGGCGCGTCGGAGACCTTCAGCCCGGCGAGGTTCGGCGCGCGCCCGCGCAGCTCCTGGACGACCGGAACCGGCACGGCGTAGCCGCTGGCCCGCTCGAATTCGTAGACGTAGAACGGGAGCGGCGCGCACGCGGCGGCGGCCGCCTCGAAGTGCTCGAGCAGCGAGCGCTCGTCGAGCTGGAAGTACGGCGGCCCGATCACCGCGACCGCGTCGGCGCCCGCCTCGGCGGCGTGCGCGGCGAGCGCGACGGTGTCCGCGGTCGTCTGGGCGCCGCAGTGCACCGCCACCTGGAGCCGGCCGGCTGCCGCGTCCAGGAACAGCTCGAGCACGCGCCGCCGCTCCTCGGGGCGGAAGAGCAGGCCCTCCCCGGTCGTGCCGAGCGCGAGCAGGCCGTCGAGGCCCGCGCCCGCCAGGAAGTCGACGTACGGCCCGAAGGCGGCCTCGTCGAGCCGGTCGTCCGCCTGCGGCGTCACGGCCGCGGCGAGCGCGCCGCGCAGCACGTCAGCCACCGCGGGGAGCGATCGAGAGGCCGCCGCGGCGCAGGTGCACGGTCAGGTACCGGATCCCGGCGGCGCCCGCCTCGATCCGCCGACTGCTGCCCTTCTCCACCAGGGCGGCCGTCCCGGCGCCGAGCGCGTGTGTCTCGCCGTCGACGGTGAGAGTGCCGGATCCCGCGACCCCGATCACGAGGACGTCGCGCTCCCCGTTCACGTGCTCCGGCGTCCCGGCTCCCGCCGGCCACGCGAGCACGGTCGCGTTCAGGTCGTCCGACGCGGTGCCCCAGAGCGGTCCCTCGCCGTCGCCCGCGAGCAGGTCGACGACGGGCTCCCTCGCGTTTCGCTCGGACAGCGAGAGCGACGCCAGGCGCTCGTCGGAGACCGTACGCTGGATGAGGTCGAAGAGCTCGCGCTCCTCGAGGCGGACGTGCTCCTCGAGCAGCGTGCCCAGCGCCGCAGCCGCCCGCCGGTCCGGGAGCTGCTGCTCGAGCGAACGGATCCTGGCGTGCTGGGTGAGGGCGCGGACGAGCGTCTCGGGCGGCGGCTCGACCTCGCCGAGGAGCGGGAAGAGCAGCTCCTCCTCGTCCCGGAAGTGGCGCGTCACCTCGCCCGCGAACGCGCGTCGGAAGCGGCCGGCAACCTGCTCCAGCTCGGCGTCGTCGCCGTCGGCTGCGGCGCGCCGCAGCTCGCGCGCGCGCACGAGCGTCTGGTGGTGGTCGTGCGAGAGCGGCACGAGCGCGGAGTGGCGCTTCATGCGCCGATCCTAGTCGCGGCTCAGGTGCGCTCGACGCTGGTGAGGCGGTCCAAGGGGCCGTCGACCCAGGCCACGTCGAAGCCGGGACCGCCGTCGACGGCGTCCGGGACGCCGTCGCGGGCGTGGAGGTAGTCGTCCCCGATCCCGCCGGAGAGCCGGTCCCGGCCGAGTCCGCCGTAGAGGCGGTCCTTGCCGGCGCCGCCGAAGAGGGAGTCGGCGCCGGCGCCGCCGTCGAGCGTGTCGTCGCCGGCCTCGCCGAGGAGGACGTCGGCGCCGTCGTAGCCGAACAGCCTGTCGTTCCCCGCGCCGCCGCGCAGGATGTCGTTCCCGCCGAAGCCCATGATCGTGTCGTCCCCACCGAGCCCGCAGATCACGTCGCGGCCGGGCGTCCCGCGCAGGTAGTCGGCCCGGGGCGTGCCGGTGATCGTGCAGGCAGGCGTGACGGCGTCGGCTGCCGGCCCTGCTCCGGCGGCCAGCACGAGCACGGCGGCGAGCGGTGCGGCCCTGGCGATCATGTCTCGCGAAGCGTGGTCGATCCGTGTGCGAGGATCATCCCCCGATGGGGGCGCTTCGCATCGAACGGGACGGCGACCTGCTGCGGGTGACGCTCGCCCGCCCTGAGACGCGGAATGCGTTCGACGCGGCGCTGATCGCCGAGCTCGCCGAGGCCTTCGTCGACGTCGGCAAGGCGCGCGCCGTCCTGCTCGCGGGCGACGGCCCGAGCTTCTGCGCCGGCGCGGACGTCGACTGGATGCGCGCCTCGGTCGACCTCGACTTCGACGCGAACGTGGCGGACGCGAACGCGTTGCGCGGGATGCTCGAGGCGATCGACCGCTGCCCCGCCCCCGTCGTCGCGCGCGTGCAGGGGCACGCCCTCGGCGGTGGAGCCGGCCTCGTCGCCTGCGCGGACGTCGCGGTCGCCGACGAGCGCGCCGTCTTCGCCTTCTCGGAGGTCAAGCTCGGGATCGTCCCGGCCGTGATCTCGCCGTTCGCGCTGGCGAAGATCGGCCCGAGCTGGGCGCGCCGTTACTTCGTCACGGGCGAGCGGTTCGACGCGGCGACCGCGCTGCGGATCGGCCTCGTGCACGAGGTCGACGCCAACCTCGACGCCGCGGTCGAGCGCGTGCTGGCGGAGTTGCGGAGCGCCGGCCCGCGGGCCGCCCGCCACGCGAAGCGGCTCGTGCTCGAGCGGCCCGACGGCCCCGAGACGGCGCGCCGGATCGCCGAGCGGCGGACGAGCGAGGAGGGCCAGGAGGGCCTGCGCGCCTTCCTCGAGCGGCGCAGCCCGGACTGGGCGTAGAGCGACTTAGTTGCTGACAGCAACTAAGTCCGGCTAGCGAACGACCAGGATCGGGCTGTAAGTGCGCGTCGGGGTGTGCATCAGGCGCAGCTTCGAGCCCTTGCCCGCGCGGACGTAGCGGTAGAGATAGCCGTTCACGGTCGTCTTGTAGGCGCCGTTGACGGTATGCCAGAGTCCCTTCCGGAACTGCTGGAGCACGTAGTACTGGCGCCCCTTGCCCGGGCGGACATGGCCCCAGACCGCGGTCGTAAGGCCGATCCGGTATGCCTGCGCCCCCGCCACCATGAACGCGCGGCGGGCCGGCTTGACCGAGCCGGTCGACGTCATCAGGCCGCTCTGCCAGCCCCCGATCTCCGGCTCGTCGCGGTAGAGGTAGTGGATCAGCATGTCGACGTTCCGGGCCTTGTAGGCGCGCCACGCCGCCTCGCCGACGTAGCGGGCCTGCGTCGCGTAGGAGACGCCGAGGGCGCGGTCGGGCGGGTTCGTCTGGTAGCCGTACTCGGTCAGCCAGATCCGCTTCGCGCCGCCCCATGCGTTCCGGACCTCCCGCAGCAGGCGCTCGAGAGACGCCATCGTGATCGTCTCGCAGTGACTGCAGGCGCCGGTCCAGGGCGTCTGGAAGCGCGAGAGCGGATAGGGATGGTGTGCATAGGCGTCCAGGCGCGCGCTGGCCGAGCGCATGCCACGGATCCACTGCACGGGCGAGACGCCGCCCGTCGATCCGCGCGGGGCTGTGACGCCGCCGGCGACGCGCGTGCCGCCACTCGTCCGCTTGATCGCGGCGTAGGCGGGGTTGAGCAGCTTCGTCACGTAGGTGCGAGGCGTCGTCGGCTTGAGCCAGCGGCGCTGGTTCGGCTCGTTCCAGATCAGCCAGTCCTTGACCCAGATGTAGCGCTTGGCGGCCGCGGCGGCGAAGGCGGCGAAGGTCGAGCCGGAGGTAGGCGCCCAGTTCGGCGACTGGCCGCCGTTCGCCCAGCGCGGCGTGCCGTAGAGCGTGACGACGGCGCGGATCCCACGCGCGCGCAGCCCCTCGAGGACGGGGTCGACAGCGCTCCAGTCGTGCACGCCGCGCCGAGCCTCGACCTTGCTCCAGTCGATCGTGAAGCGGACGAGGTCGACGCCGAGCTGGTCGAGCGTGTCGATCCGGCCGTCGAGCGTGCCGGCGCCGTAGAGCAGCCAGGCGTCGTCCTGGATCCCGTAGCGGATGTTCGGGGAGGCTCCGGCCGGCGCGGCCGCGGCGAGCGTTGCGGCGACGGCGGCGAGCAGCAGCGTAAAGCGCAGCATCGGGGCACGGTAGCGACCCGCCTGTGAGGATCGTGTAAGTGTCGTCAGCGCGGCACGATGACGACCGCGCCTGCGCCGGCAGGCGTCGCCAGGCGGTAGCTCGTGGTCGTCCGCGGGTCGACCTCGACGCTGAAGCGGCCGTCGGGCCGCGCCCGCACGGGCTTGACGGTCGTCCAAGTGCCGCCACGCAGCACCTGCTGCTCGAGGCGCACCTTGCCGAGCCCGCGGACGAAGCCCTTCAGCACGACCGGCCGCCGCGCGGCCGCGAGCGCGCGCCCCGCCGGCAGCTCGAGGTGGAGCACCCGGACCGAGAACCAGGTCGAGCGCAGGTCGAGAGCGCGCCGGAAGTCGGTCGGGTCGACGTTCCTCGAGCCGCCCCCGCGCAGAGCGAGCGTGACGTTCGTGACGCGGCCGGACGGCCCGCGCGAGACGCGCACATCGCGGACGCCAGGGACGCCGAGCCGCTTCCCGACACTGGCGGGGGTCAGGCGCACCGGCCCCCAGCGGTGGTGCTTCGAGAGGATGTCGTGCGGATCCGGCACGGAGACGAGGTACGGCAGCGGGGCCGCGCGCGGCCACGCCTCCTCGATCGCAACCGTGCGGCCGCCCGAGGTCGAGTGGTAGAAGGTCGTCGCGACGCGGCCGTTCCACCAGACGACGCGGCCGGCGGTCGAGCCGATCGCGCGGTTCGTCGAGTCGGATTCGGCCTCGATCCCGCCGTACACCTGGCTGCGCGTGTCCGCGTAGAGGTCGTAGAGCTTCCCCGGCTTCAACGTCGCGAGCGCGTAGGAGCGCGCCACAACCGACTGGGCGCGGAGCGCCTCGGGATGCCAGTCGTCGGGCATCTCCCAGGGCACGACGCCGCGCAGGTAGCGGTCGAGCGGGAGCCGGTTGACGACCGTCAGCTTCCCCTCCACGCGGTGGACGACGAGCGTGCCGCGGTACGCCGCCCCGTCCATTTGGAGCGGGGCCGCTCCCGGAACGTAGCGGAGCGGCAGGCGCGCCGCGGCGAGCTTGCCGGCGACGAGCTTCTGCTTCCCCGGCTTCAGCTTGCGCACCTTGCCGCGCGCGTCGACGACCTTGAACGGCTTCGTCGAGGAGACCGTGAGCGCCGGCCGGCCCTCGGCGAGCAGCACGCGCACCTGCCGCGGCGGCACGGCGCGCACCTCGGTCCCGCGATAGAAGTACTTCAGGATCCGCTCGTAGCCCCAGCCGGCCTCGGCGAAGCCGCGCGCGCCGTACTGGCTCATCCCGATCCCGTGGCCCCAGCCGCGGCCGTCGACGAGGAAGGTCGTGCCGGCTCCCGCAGGCGCCGCGCAGGCGAGACCGAGCAGGAGGATCAGGAGCAGGCGCCGCATGAAGCGGAGCAGAGTATCCCCCGAAACTAGGATCCGCAACGATGGCGATCCGGAAGCTCCTGGTGGCGAACCGCGGCGAGATCGCCCTGCGCGTCTTCCGCACGTGCCGCGAGCTCGGGATCGGCACGGTCGCCGTCGCGGCCCCCGACGACCGGGGCTCGCTGCACGCCCGCTCCGCGGACGAGACCGTCGGGATCGCGAGCTACCTCCACCCGGAGGAGCACATCCGTGCGGCCGCGGCTTCGGGTGCGGACGCGATCCACCCCGGGTACGGCTTCCTCGCCGAGAACGCCGACTTCGCCGAGGCTGTTGGCGCCGCCGGGCTGACGTGGGTGGGGCCGCCGGCCGAGGCGCTGCGGCGGGGCGGCGACAAGCTGGAGGCGAAGCGGATCGCGATCGAGGCGGGCGTGCCGGTCGTCCCCACGGGCGACCCGGAGGAGCTCGGCTACCCGCTGCTCGTGAAGGCGGCCGCCGGAGGCGGCGGGCGCGGGATGCGCGTCGTCCGCGACGCGGCCGGGCTGGAGGAGGCGCTCGCGGCGGCCGCGCGCGAGGCCGAAGCAGCGTTCGGCGACGGGACGGTCTTCTGCGAACGCTACGTCGAGCGCCCCCGCCACGTCGAGATCCAGCTGCTCGGCGACGCGCACGGCACCGTCGTCGCACTCGGCGAGCGCGACTGCTCGGTGCAGCGGCGCCACCAGAAGGTGCTCGAGGAGTCCCCCTCCCCCGCGCTCGACCCCGAGCTCCGCGCGGAGATGAGCGCCGCCGCCGTCCGCTTCGCCGAGGCGATCGGCTACACGAGCGCCGGCACGGCCGAGTTCATGCTCTCCGGCCGCGAGTTCTTCCTCCTCGAGCTGAACGGCCGGATCCAGGTCGAGCACCCCGTCACGGAGCTCGTCACCGGCCGCGACCTGATCCGTGACCAGATCCGGATCGCGGAGGGCGAGCCGCTCGAGCCAAGTGACACTGTGTTACAAGGCCATGCGGTCGAGGTGCGGCTCTACGCGGAGGATCCGCGCACGTTCCTGCCCCAGGCGGGGACGGTCGGGCGGCTGCGGCTGCCGGCCGGGATCCGCGTCGACGCGGGCGTGGCCGAGGGAGACGAGGTCGGCACGGGCTACGACCCGATGATCGCGAAGCTGGTCGCGCACGGGCCGACGCGGCCCGAGGCGTTCGCGCGGCTCGCCGACGCGCTCGCGGAGACCGAGGTCGCCGGCGTGACGACGAACCTGCCGTTCCTGCGCTGGCTCGTCGCCCATCCCGTCGTGCAGGCCGGCGAGGCGACGACTGCGTTCCTCGACGAGTACCCGCCGCTCTCCGAGGCACCGCTGCGGCTGCCGGAGGTCCCCTGGCGGGGCGGCTGGCGGCTCAACCTCCCCGCGGCGGCGCCCGCGGCCGCGCCCGACGTCGACAGCGCAGCCCACGACCACGGCGTCCCCGGAGGCGGAAGCACCGTGACCGCGCCGATGCCCGGGACGGTGATCTCCGTCGCCGTCGCCCCGGGCGACCGCGTCGAGGCGCGCCGCCCGCTGCTCGTGCTGGAGGCGATGAAGATGGAGACGCCCCTGACCGCCCCGTACGACGCGACGGTCAAGGCGGTGCACGTCGAGGAGGGCGACCGCGTCGCCGGCGGCGCCCTCCTCGTCGAGCTCGAAGCGGATTAGAAGAGCTTCTGCAGCTTCATCGCGGCGCCCATGTCGCCCTTGATTTTCAGCTTGCCGGTCATGTACGCGGTCGTCGGGTTCTGCTCGCCGCGGACGACCGCCATCATCGTCTCCTCGCTGGTCGAGATCGTGGTGTCCGCCTCGCCCGCCCCCTCGGTGACCGTGACCGCACCGTCGGCGACCGCGACGACCCACTGGCCGGCGCCCTCGATGTCGAACAGGTACGAGTTGTTCATCCCCGCGGTCTTCTCCGCGTCCGCGCGCTCCGCGAGGGTGTCGAAGAACTCCTGGACGGTCTCGGCCATCGTGATTCGCTCCTTGGTCGGTTGGAGTCCCGAATCTACCCGGTAGGGTTCGGCCGCGCATGGACCTCGACCTGACCCAGGAGCAGCAGCTCGTACGCGACACGGTGCGGGAGTTCGCGCTCGAGAAAATCGCGCCGGTGGCGGAGGAGCTCGACCGCGATTCGCGCTTCCCCTACGAGCTCGTGTCCGAGCTCGGCGAGCTCGGGCTGATGGGCCTGCCCGTCCCGGAGGAGTACGGCGGGGCGGGCGGCGACACCGTCTCGTACGCGCTCGCGATCGAGGAACTGACGCGAATCGACTCGTCCGTCGCGATCACGGTCGCCGCGCACACCTCGCTCGGGACGATGCCGATCCTCCTCTTCGGGAGCGAGGAGCAGAAGCGGGCCTGGCTGCCCGACCTCGCGTCGGGGAGGCGGCTCGCCGCGTTCGGGCTCACCGAGCCGGGCGCCGGCTCGGACGCGGGCAACACCCGGACGACCGCGGAGCTGCGCGACGGGCAGTGGGTCGTCAACGGCTCGAAGATGTTCATCACGAACGCCGGCACGGACGTCACCTGGGGCGTGACGCTGACCGCGCGCACCGGCGAGGACGAGATCTCGAACATCGTCGTCGAGAACGGCACGGCC
>DATKBA010000017.1:0-2380 GCA_035514455.1 Gaiellaceae bacterium
GCGTCGACGTCGCCGTAGTTCGCGGCCACGTGCGGGACGGCCGCGGGGATGAAGACGAAGTCGCCCGTCTTCGCGGTCACGTGCTTCAGCAGCTCCTCGCCGTACCAGGTCACGACCTCGCCTTCGAGCACGTACGCGGCCGACTCGTGCTCCCCGTGCGAGTGGGCCTGAGAGCGCACGCCCGGCTGGATCCGGACGAGTTGGAGCGCCAGCCGCTCGGAGGCGACCGTCTCCGCGACGACGCCGGCGCGGTAGTCGAAGCCGGTCAGGTCGTCCCTGCTCGGATCCGGCGGTCTGATCACCCGCACGCGGTCGCCCTTCATCGCTCGAAGAGGGCCGCCTGTCCCTGGCCGACGCCGACGCACATCGTGGCCATACCGTAGCGCCCGCCGCGCCGCCCGAGCTCGTGCAGGAGGGTGACGACGAGCCTCGCGCCGCTCATGCCGAGCGGGTGGCCGATCGCGATCGCGCCGCCGTTCACGTTCACCTTCTCCTCGTCGAGGCCGAGCTCGCGGACGACGGCGAGGCTCTGTGAGGCGAACGCCTCGTTCAGCTCGACGAGGTCGAGGTCAGCGACGCCGATCCCGGCGCGGTCGAGGAGCTTCCGGACCGCCGGCACCGGGCCGATCCCCATCACGCGCGGGTCGACCCCCGCGACGGCGCTCGCGACGAACGTGCCGAGGGGCGCCGCGCCGAGTGCGCGCGCCTTCTCCTCGGAGGCAATCACGAGGGCGGCGGCGCCGTCGTTGAGGCCGCTCGAGTTGCCGGCCGTGACGCTGCCTCCCCCGCGGAAGGCGGGCTTCAGCGCCGCGAGCTTCTCGACGCTCGTGTCCGGGCGCGGGTGCTCGTCGCGCTCGAGCCCGCCCGCGGGCACGAGCTCGGCGGAGAGGTCGGCCGCGGCCCAGCGCTGCTGCGAGCGGAGCGCGAACGCGTCCTGGTCCTCGCGCGTCACGCCCCAGCGCTCGGCCACGTTCTCGCCCGTCTCGCCCATCGTCTCGAGCGGGAACCGCGCCGCGAGCGCGGGGTTCGGAAAGCGCCAACCGAGCGTCGTGTCGTAGAGCGTGCGGTCGCCGCGCGGGAAGGCCGCGTCCGACTTCGCGGTCACGAGCGGCGCGCGGCTCATCGACTCGACGCCGCCGGCGACGAAGAGGTCGCCGTCGCCGGCCGCGATCGCGTGGCAGGCGCCGGCGACCGCCGAGAGCCCGGAGGCGCAGAGCCGGTTGACGGTCACGCCCGCGACGGACTCGGGCAGGCCGGCGAGCAGCGCCGCCATCCGCGCGACGTTGCGGTTGTCCTCGCCCGCCTGGTTCGCACAGCCGAGATGGACGTCCTCGATCTCGGCCGGGTCGACGCCCGCGCGCTCGACCGCGGCTGCGATCGCGATCGCAGCCAGGTCGTCCGGGCGGATCCCGGCAAGCCCGCCGCCGTAGCGCCCGACCGGCGTTCGGACCGCCGAGAGAACGACGGCCCGGCTCACGCGACGTAGTCGAGGCGAACGGGCTCGGGGAAGGCGCCGATCGCCTCGCCGCGGCGGAGCAGCTCCGCGACCGCTCTGCGCCCCTCGTCGCCGTAGTCGGTCGTCATCTCGTTCACGTACATGCTGACAAACCGGTCCGCGGTGGCGGCGTCGATGCCGCGGCCGAAGCGCATCGCGTAGCGCATCGCCTCGCGCCGGTTGGCGAGCCCGGCGTTGATCGAGTCGAGCAGCACCGCGGAGAGGTCGGGCAGCCGGTCGCCGACGTCACGGCGGGCGACGTTGACGCCGAGCGGCAGCGGCAGCCCCGTCTCGAGCAGCCACCACTCGCCGAGGTCGAGCACCTTGTGCAGTCCCTCCGCCTCGTAGGTGAGCTGGCCCTCGTGGATGACGAGGCCCGCGTCGGCGCGGCCGGACGAGACCTCGTCGAGGATCCTGTCGAACGGGAGCTCGCGGTTGCCGAACTCGCCGAGCGCCAGCCGCAGGGCGAGGAACGCCGTCGTCATCCGCCCCGGGACGACGATCTCCGCGAAGCGCAGCTGCTCGAAGGTGAGCGCCTCCCGGGCGACGAGGATCGGCCCGTAGCCGGAGCCGATGCTCGCGCCGTGCGGCAGCAGCGCGTAGCGGTCCTGCACGAACGGATAGGCGTGGAGGGAGATCGCGGTCACCTCGAGCCGTCCGTCGAGCGCCCACTCGTTCAGCTTCTGGATGTCCTGCAGCACCTGCTCGAACTCGAACCCGCGCGTGTCGACCGCGCCCGCGGCAATCGCCCAGAACATGAACGCGTCGTCGGGATCCGGGCTGTGTCCGAGCCTGATCAGCACGTGGCGAGGCTAGCACCCGCCTACACTGGACCCGGATGGTCGACCTGAGCGACGCGATCCAGGACTACCTGAAGGAGATCTA
>DATKBA010000018.1:0-9288 GCA_035514455.1 Gaiellaceae bacterium
CGGCAAGGCGATCCAGCGCGAGCTCGCCGGCACGGACACGAAGCTGACGCTCGAGCTCGGCGGCAAGGCGGCGAACATCATCTTCGACGACGCCGCGCTCGACCAGGCGGTCGAGGGGATCGTGAACGGGATCTACTTCAACCAGGGCCACGTCTGCTGCGCCGGCTCGCGCCTGCTCGTGCAGGAGTCGATCTACGAGCAGACCGTGGCGAAGCTGAAGCGCCGCCTCGAGACGCTGCGGCTCGGCGACCCGCTCGACAAGAACACCGACATCGGTGCGATCAACTCGAAGCTGCAACTCGACAAGATCACCGAGCTCGTCGAGTCGGGCAAGGCCGAGGGCGCCGAGATCTTCCAGCCGGCGTGCCGCCTGCCGGAGAAGGGCTACTGGTTCGCGCCGACCGTCTTCACCAACGTCGCGCAGAGCTACCGGATCGCGCAGGAGGAGATCTTCGGCCCGGTCCTCAGCGTGCTCACCTTCCGCACGCCCGAGGAGGCGGTCGAGAAGGCGAACAACACCGCCTACGGCCTCTCCGCCGGCGTCTGGACCGAGAAGGGCTCGCGCATCCTCTGGATGGCCGAGCGCCTGCGCGCGGGCGTCGTCTGGGCGAACACGTTCAACCGCTTCGACCCCGCCTCGCCGTTCGGCGGCTACAAGGAGTCGGGCTTCGGCCGCGAGGGCGGCCGGCACGGGCTGGAGCCGTACCTGAGGTTCGACGCGTGAGGCGCTTCCGGCTGCCCTTGCTCCTGCTCGGCGCCGCGGTCGCGCTCGTCCTCGGCGACCGCCGCTTCGGGAGCGTCCGGTGACCCGGCTGCCCGTCAGGAAGACCTACAAGCTCTTCATCGGCGGCGCCTTCCCGCGCTCCGAGTCGGGGCGCACCTACGAGGCCGAGGGCCAGAACGTCGCCCGCGCCTCGCGCAAGGACGCGCGCGACGCCGTCGTCGCCGCGCGGAAGGCGCAGCCCGGCTGGGCGGCCGCGACCGCCTACAACCGCGGCCAGGTGCTTTACCGGATCGCCGAGATGATGGAGAACCGCACCGCCGACCTCGCCGCGGTCTGCTCGGGGAAGAAGGAGGTGGAGGCGGCGATCGACCGCGTCGTCTGGTATGCGGGCTGGGCCGACAAGCTGGCGCAGGTGCTCGGCTCGTCCAACCCCGTCGCTGGCCCGTACTTCAACTTCTCGTTCCCGGAGCCGACCGGCGTCGTCGCCGTGCTCGCGCCGGAGGAGCCCGCGCTCGGCGGCCTCGTCTCCCGGCTCGCGCCGGTGCTCGTCGGCGGCAACGCGGCCGTCGTCGTCGCCTCGGAGGCGCATCCGCTGGCCGCGATCGAGCTCGCGGAGGCGATCGCCACCTCGGACGTCCCGGGCGGGGTGGTCAACATCCTCACCGGACTCACGGACGAGCTCGCGCCGACGCTCGCCGGCCACATGGACGTGAACGCGCTCGACCTCACCGGCGCGAACGGCCAGGTCGCCGAGCTCGAGCGCCTCGCCGCCGACAACGTCAAGCGCGTCGTCCACGGCGAGGTCGACGAGCAGAGCCCCTGGACGATCGCGCGCTTCCTCGAGATCAAGACCGTCTGGCACCCAATTGGTCAGTAGGCGAGCGCACGGGCAAAGCCCGCACGCCCGCGCGCTTCGCTCCCGCGCTCCGGTCGAGAGCGGGCTTGTGACACTGTGTCACTTGCCCTCGTCGCGCTTCTGAAGCCGTTCGCGGCCGAAGAGGGCTCGTGACACAGTGTCACTAGCTCACGGAGCGACGCGCGCCAAGGCGGCGCGGATGCGCTCGCGGTCGCGGTCCGTCCGCGCGTCCTCGAGCGCCGGCGCAGCGATCGCCTCGGCCGTCGCCACGAGCACCCCCAGCCGCTCGGGCCGGTCCGGCCGCGCCGTGTCGGCGACTGCGGCGAGGGCGTCCAGGAGCGAGACGACCACCGACGCGTCGCGGGACGCGTACCGTCCCACCTGCTCGAACGCGCCCACGTAGTCCTCGAAGCTGCGGAGAGGAGCGACGGCACGGTCGCTGCGGATCACGGCCGGCAGCGGCTGCTCCGCGAGCCGCTCGAGGATCGCGCGCAGGTACCCGACGGCGGACACGGCGGTCGCCGGGTCGTTGACGCCCGGTGAGAGGCCCTTCATCGCGATCTCGGCCAGCTGGCGGACGCCGTAGAGCACGTCCTGGCGCAGGTCGCGCTCGATCCCGATCGTGATCGAGCCGCGGACGTGCCTTTCGGCGTCCGCGGCTGCGCGCTGCGGCCAGATCTCGGCGAGCGCGGCGCGCTCGGTGACGAAGTCGCCGGGGATCACGCAGACGCGTACGTACTCGCACACCCCGTCCGTTCGCTCCGCCAGCTGGTCGAGCGCGACGTGGCGGACGTAGCCCGCCCGCCCGGAGGCCACCACGCCCGGCAGGCCGGGGGGCTCGGCCGCGTCACCGGCGGGCTCGCTGGGCAGCGTGTCGATCCGCTCCAGCGTCTCCTTGCCGATCCGGGCGACGATGCTCGACGCCTGGATCGAGACGCCGAGATGATGGATGAAGAAGAGCAGCAGCCCGACCGCTAGCACCGCCAGCCCGACGGCCGTCGTGATCGCCAGCTCGGGTACGAAGCCGGCCTGGCCGCCCTCCTCCTCGTCCCGGACGGTGCGGAGGACGATCAGGCAATACGTGAAGATGCCGATGAAGGCTCCGGCCGTCACCTGGGTGACGCGGTCGGCGAGGAAGGCGGGGATCGAGCGGGGCGTGAACTGCCCCGAGACGAGGGAGAGGACGACGATCGTGAGCGAGAAGGTGAGGCCGGCGACCGTGATCAGCGAGCCCGCGATCGTCTGCAGGATCGACCGCGCCGCGCTTGCGTCGCCGCCGAACGCGATCGAGACCGTGTCGCCGCCGACGGCCCGGTCGAGCGCGACGAGCGCGAAGGCGAGCACGGCGAGGGCGGCGGCGACGGCCCCTGGGACGAGCCAGAACCCGTCGAAGAGGCCGCGGATGCGTGCGAGCAGGGCGGTGGGCAGGCGCCGCTTCATCAGCCGCGGGCGGCGTAGATCGCCTGGCGGAGCTTCCCGCCGCGCGGCGGCGAGGCGAGCGCATAGACGACGAGGGGGCGGCCGCCGGCCCACGTGACGCCGATGTAGTCGGCCAGCATCCGGCCGAGCGTCGTCTCGGGCATCCAGGCGAACCGCATCCGGCGGGGGCTCAGCCGCTGCGGCGCGCTCCAGCGGACGCCGTCAGCCGAGGTGACGAGCTCCGCGTCGACGCCGTCGCGGTGGAGCGCGTAGTAGGCGATCGCCAGCCGCCCGGTGCCCGGCTCGACGCCGATCGTCGGGATCGCCGCGTCGCGTCCCGAGGTGACGCGCGCGGGCCGCGACCACGCCGCCCCGTCCGCGGACCGCGAGACGACCACGTCGTTCGCCGCGCAGCCCGTCCGGAAGCGGCAGTCCTGCCACACGGCGACGACGCCGCCGTCCGCGTCGACCTCGGCGGCAATCAGCGGCGGCGCCCGCAGCGGCCGGGTGTCGTGCGCCCGCAGGTCGGAGATGACGATCGGCTCGCCGAGCGTGACGCCGCCGTCCGTCGAGGGCACCGCGACCATGCCGGTCCGGCCCGACCAGAAGAGGAGGTGGAGCTTGCCGTCCGGCTGGACGACCGGGATCACGCCCGTGACCGGGAGCCGGCGTGTCACGGGAGCCGACCACGTGCGCCCGCCGTCGTCCGAGCGCTGCAGCGCGACGTCGTCGAGGCGCTCGCCGATCAGCGTGTAGGCGAGGTAGCAGCGACCCCGGAACGGGCTCGCCGTGCCGTTGTCGCAGGTGAGCCAGTTCTTGTCGTAGGCGAGCTCCTCGGACTGGGACACGGCGGCGTCGACCGGCCCGTTCCAGCGGAGCCCGTCGGACGAGCGGTGGATCGTCAGGCGCGTGGCTCCCGGCGCGATCGCGAGCGTGTTCGCGAGCCAGGTGCCGCGGACGGCGTCGTAGGTGACGACCGGGTCGCTCACGCGGGCCGACGGTCCCGGCGGGCGGGTGTACGGGGTCAGGCCTGGGAGGAGGCCCTCGCGCCACGAGCGCCCGGCGTCCGTCGACGTGGCGAAGCCGATGCTCGACGCGCCGCCGGTGCGGTTGCGCCCAACCTGGAAGACGGCGACGGTCGTCCGCCCGACCGTGTGCGAGTCGGGCTCGACCCCGGTCTCGTGCTGGCCTTCAGCGTTCGTGTGCCTGTCGCGGTGGAGCCGCCGGCTCACGACCTCGCAGTCGGCGCGGACCCGGTCGCGCGCGTCCGCCGCGACGATGTCGTGCCCCGGCCCGCAGGAGACGTCGTCGAAGCCGCCGTCGTACTCGACCGCGATCCGGTCGTTGCCACCGCGCGCGACGACGCGGTCGGAGCCGAGCGTGCCGACGAGGACGTCGGCGCCGGCCGTGCCGATGATCGGCGGTCGGGCGGCCGCGGCCGCCACGGCCGGCAGCGCCGCGAGCAGGAGCACGATCGCGACACGGGCGCGCACGAGTCGCACGGTAGCCGCTCCGGTACAGTCCGGACGAGTGACCGGCCCCAGACGTCTGAGCCACGCCATCTCCGAGGGCGACGGGATCTCGCTGATCGTCACCGTGCGCGGTCCGGACGACGCCCGCCGCGCCGAGGAGCGCGGCGCCGGGGCGGTGCTCGCCGAGGGCGAGCTCGACGCGATCCGCGCCGCCACGACTCTTCCCATCGTCACCCAGGACGGCAGCGGTGGCGACGCCCGCATCGTCTGCCCCGGGGACGACGACGTCGAGCTCGGCGCCGGCGTCGAGCTGGTCGTGCAGGTCGCGCGCGAGGAGGAGCTGGAGGAGGCGCTCGAGCGCCTCGACCCGGAGCTCTTCGTGCTCGCCGCCGGCGACGCCGAGAGCGGCGACCGGCTCGACCGCGTGCTCGAGCTCCTCTCCGACCTGCCCGCCGGCAAGCTGGCGATCGCCGACCTGCGCGAGGCGACGCAGACGGAGATCGACGAGCTGGAGCGCGCCGGCATCGACGCGGTCCTCGTCGGGGAACGCGCGTAGCGTGAACCGCGAGCAGCGCACGACCGCGGTGATCGCGGTCGCCGTCTTCCTCGCCGGCGCCGCCCTGCTCGGCCTCGAGATCGCCGCCAGCCGCGTGCTCGCACCGTACTTCGGCAACTCCCTCTACGTCTGGGGGGCGCTGATCGGGATCGTCCTCGCCGGGCTCTCGACCGGCTACTGGGTCGGGGGCGTGATCGCCGACCGCTACCCGAACACGCGGCTGATCGTCGCGATGCTCGGCACGTCGTCCGTGCTCGTCCTCGCGATCCCGTTCGTGGACGGCTGGGTGCTCGACCAGCTGGTCGCTTGGGACCCCGGTCCGCGCCTGAACCCGTTGCTCGCGACGGTCTTCCTCTTCGGCACCCAGAGCGTCATCCTCGGCACCGTCTCGCCGATCGCCGTCAGGCTGCTCGGCCGCTCGATCGAACGGCTCGGCCGCACCGCCGGCCGGCTCTTCGCCATCTCGACCGCGGGCTCGATCGCCGGCACGTTCGCGACCTCCTTCTGGCTGATCCCGGCGCTCGGCACCGACCAGGTGCTCGCCTCGGCTGCGGTCGCGCTGATGCTCGCGGCGGCGGCGGTGGCGCTCGTCGAGCGCCTCGTGGTCGCCGGCGCGATCGCCCTCGCGCTGGCCGGGGCCAGCGTCGGCGCCGTCGTCTCGCTCGCGCCCGACAAGACCGGCACCGTCGCCGCCTCGCAGCTGCGGAACTGGTCGCCCGTCTACCGCCAGCAGGGCGGCAACGACCCGGTCGGCGGGATCGAGGATACGCAGGCGGGCTACGAGATCCTGCACACGAAGGACTCGCAGTACCACCGGATCGCCGTCGTCGAGGACGACACGAGCCGCTACCTGCGGTTCGACAGCTCCTTCCAGTCCGGGATGTACGTCGACGACCCATACCGGACGCGGTTCGGCTACTCGGACTACCTGCAGCTGCCGCTCGCCTACCGCGCGGAGACGAAGCGCATCCTCTACCTCGGGCTCGGCGGCGGCTCGGCGCCGAAGCGGACGTGGCGCGATTTCCCGGGCGTGCGGATCGACGCGGTCGAGCTCGACCCCGAGGTCGTGGACGTCGCCTACGAGTACTTCGAGCTCCCCCGCGACCCGCGCCTGCGCGTGGAGGTCGAGGACGGGAGGCGCTTCCTGGCGACGAACGACGGCCCCTGGGACGTGATCGTCGTCGACGCTTTCTACTCGGACTCGATCCCGTTCCACATGGCGACGCGGGAGTTCCTCCAGCTGGCGAAGTCGCGGCTCGCCCCGGGCGGGCTCGTCTCGGCGAACATCATCGGCGCCGTGCGCGGCCCCGACTCGCGCCTCTTCCGCTCGATGCTCCGCACCTACCGCACCGTCTTCCCGACCGTGACGATTCACCCCGTGCTGGATTCGGGCGGCCACGACCTGCAGGCGATCCGGAACATCATCGTCGTCGCGGGCGACGGCGCGGCGCCCTCGAAGGAGTTCCTCCAGGAGCGGTGGGCGGAGCTGCGCAAGGAGTCGCCCGGCGCTCCCGACCTCGCGGATGCGATCGCCGGGCGCGTGGACGGGGCGGTGTCGACGCAGGACGTCCCGGTGCTCACAGACGACTACGCGCCGACCGACGCGCTGCTGCTCCTCTTCGACTAGAAGGCGTGCCCCCCGGGCGGGGCGGAGCTCTGTACGGAAGGGAGCCTTTCGACCAGGCGTCCGAGCGCCGCGCCCACGGCGGCGGGGTCGAACGGCTTCGCGAAGAAGCCGGCGGCGCCGGCCGCGTAGCCCTGCTGAGTGATGTGCGGGTCGAGTTCGCCGGTGAGGAAGACGAACGGGAGCGCGCGCGTCCGCGTGTCCGCCCGCAGCGCCGCGGCGACGCCGAAGCCGTCGAGGACCGGCATGGCGATGTCGAGCAGGATCACGTCTGCCACACCGGCGAACGCGAGGTCGAGCGCCTCCTGGCCGTTCGCGGCCTCGATCACCTCCCACCCGTCCAGGTCCAGCGCAGTCGCGCAGACGAGGCGGATCGCGGGGTCGTCGTCGACGATCAGCACGCGCGGCGACCGCCCGGGCGTGTGAGCCTGCCCGTTTACCGCTGCGCTGGCCTCCATGGGATCCTCCTCGACCACAAGCGTGTCGCCGGCCAGAAGCGGCAGGCGCTCCAACCCGGTTGCTGAGGGCGGATCATTGCGGGGCCGGCTCGTGTGGCCCCGCGGTGGAGCGTCGCTCCGGCCGGATGCTGTGACCGTGCAAGGATCATCCTAGCGCAAGTTGTCCCGTTCGTAAACTTGTGTAATCCGCGCACGCACGCGCTACCATGGAGTGCGAGCATGGTCAAGGCAACGGATTCTCTTCGAATCCTGATCGCGAACGAGCGCAAGGATCGACTCGAGCGCATCGCGGAGATCGTCACGGGCCTCGGGCACGAGGTGATCTCGAAGGAGCTCGAGGTGACCGAGGTCGCCGCCGCCACGGAGCGCGAGCACCCCGACCTCGCCTTCGTCGGCCTCGGCGTCAGCGCCGAGCACGCGCTCGAGATGATCTCCGAGATCGTGCGCGAGGCGTCCTGCCCCGTGATCGCGCTGCTCGAGGCCGTCGACCCCACCTGGGTCAACGAAGCTGCGAAGCGCGGCATCTTCGCCTACATCGTCGACGGCAATCCCAGCGAGATGCAGAGCGCGATCGAGATCACGCTCCGCCGCTACGCGGAGTACTCGAACCTCGAGGGCGCGTTCGCCCGGCGCGCCGTGATCGAGCGGGCGAAGGGGATCATGATGGCGCGGCAGTCGATCGACGAGACCCGCGCCTTCGACCTCCTCAGGTCGCAGTCGCAGCGGAGCGGGAAGAAGCTCTTCGACGTCGCCGAGGCGGTGCTCGACAGCCACCTCCTGCTCGTGCCGCCGGAGCGGACGGGCTGAGCCCGACTCGAGTCGGGCTCAGCCGGCGAAGGCCTGCGCGACGGCGTACCACTCGGGCGGCACCGTCTTCAGCTCGCGCGTCGCCTCCTCGAGCGACACGTCGACGATCTCGTCGCCGTGCAGCGCGGCCATGCGGCCGAACGTGCCGGCGTCGACGAGGTCGGCGGCCTTCAGGCCGTAGCGCGTCGCCAGCACGCGGTCGCGCGGAGTGGGGGTGCCGCCGCGCTGGACGTGGCCGAGCACCGTGACGCGCGTCTCGAAGCCGGTCCGCTCCTCGATCTCGCGGCCGAGCGCGTCGCCGACGCCGCCGAGGACGACGTGGCCGAACTGGTCGGTCGCGCGCGCCTCGCCGGCCACGAGCTTGCGCTCGCCGGAGTCGTACGAGAGCTCGTAGCCCTCGCTGACGACGACGATCGAGAAGTCCTTGCCCGTCGCGTGCCGCTGCTCGAGCAGCGCGCAGGCGGCCTCGACCGTGACGGGATGCTCCGGGATCAGGATCACGTCGGCGCCGCCGGCAATCCCGGCGTGGAGCGCGATCCAGCCGGTGTGGCGGCCCATCACCTCGACGACCATGACGCGGTTGTGCGACTCGGCCGTCGTGTGCAGGCGATCGATCGCCTCGGTCGCGATCGTGACCGCGGTGTCGAAGCCGAACGTGTAGTCGGTCGCGTTCAGGTCGTTGTCGATCGTCTTCGGGACGCCGACGACCGGGAACTCGTGCTCGGCGAAGAGCTTCGCGGCGACACCGAGCGTGTCCTCGCCGCCGATCGCGACGAGCGCGCTCAGCCCCTCGCTCTCGAACGTCTCGAGCACCTTCTCGACGCCTCCCTCGACCTTGTAGGGGTTCGTGCGGGAGGTGCCGATGATCGTCCCGCCGCGCGGCAGGATCCCCGAGACCTCGCGGCTGCCGAGCGGCGCGACGAGCCCTTCGACGAGCCCGCGCCAGCCCTCGCGCACGGCCGCGACCTCCCAGCCGCGGTCCAGCGAGCGCCGCGTCACCGCGCGGATCACCGCGTTCAGCCCGGGACAGTCGCCGCCGCCCGTGAGGATTCCGACTCTCTGCGCCACGAGCGGAGTCTAGGTGCGGCGTTTCCTGGTGGTGCGTTGACGCGCGCGCTCGACCCGGGGGATCGCCGGCGGCCGGTACGTGCCGATCAGCTTGCGCACCGGCTGGCCCTCGCTCTTCCGCAGCGCGTCGAGCAGCGGCCGCAGCCGCGCCGTCGTGTCCGGTGCGAGGCCGATCACGCGCTCCACGAGCTCCGTCGCCGTGACCACCGTCTGCTCGTCGATGTCGCGCTTGAGCACCGCGAGGCTCGTCGACGCCTTCGCCCACGGCTCGAGCAGGTCGACCGCGAGCCCGAAGGAGACAGGA
>DATKBA010000019.1:0-5050 GCA_035514455.1 Gaiellaceae bacterium
GAGCGCGTGGGCGCGGAGCTGGTCGAGATCTACCGTTCTGTAGCCTCGCCGCGATGACACGGGTCGCGGTCGTCATCCCCTGCTTCGACGACGGCGCCACGCTGCGCGAGGCGGTGGCGTCGCTCCGCTCCGAGGAGCCGCACGAGCTGGTCGTGATCGACGACGGCTCCACGGATCCCGGGACGCGGCAGGTGCTCGACGAGCTCGCCGGGGGTGGCGTTCAGGTGATCCGTCAGGAGAACGCCGGCCTCTCGGCGGCGCGGATGGCGGGCGTCCGCGCGACGAGCGCGCCGTACGTCTTCCCGCTCGACGCCGACGACCTGCTCGTGCCGGGCGCTCTCGGCGCGCTCGCCGATGCCCTCGACCGCGAGCCGGGCGCGAAGCTCGCCTGGGGAGACGTCGAGATCTTCGGCGACTTCGACGGGAGGGTCGCAGGCGCGCGCGCCTTCGACGCCTGGCAGCTGACCTACGTGAGCGAGATCCCGGTCGCGTCGCTCATCCGTCGCGACGCCCTGGTCGAGGCGGGCGGCTGGCAGCTCCGCGGCTACGAGGACTGGGACCTCTGGATGGCGTTCGCCGAGCGCGGCTGGCGCGGCGCCTACGTCGGTCGCGCCGTGATCCGCCATCGCCAGCACGGCCGCCGCCTCGTCGCCTCGATGCTCGACAGCTTCGGCGCCGTCTACGCGGTCCTGCGCGAGCGGCACCGGCCCCTCTTCGAGGCCCGGCGCGCGAACTGGCGCCGTTCCGAGGCGCCGTGGCGGGTCAAGCTCCTGTTTCCGGTGATCGGCGCCCTCCCCGGCGTGTCGGCGCTCGACAAGCACCGGCTCTGCCGGCTCGTCAGCCGGCCGCACGAGACGCTGCGCGGGAGGCGGCGCCGACTGCGCGCCGTGGCGTCGTGAGCCACCGCGTCACCGTCCTCGTCGCCGTCAAGGACGGCTTGCCGTGGGTGCGGGAGGCCGTCGAGAGCGTCCTGGCGCAGACCTACGAGGACTTCGAGCTGCTCCTGGTGGACGACGGCAGCGCCGACGGGACCGCCGAGGCGGCGGAGGCGTACGGCGATCCACGGATCCGAGTCCTGCGCAACGAGCGGAACCTCGGCCAGGCGCCCTCGCTGAACCGCGGCCTGCGCGAGGCCCGCGGGGAGTACGTCGCCCGGCTCGACGCCGACGACGTCTGCCTGCCCCAGCGGCTCGAGCGCCAGGTCGCCGTCCTCGAGAGGGACCCATCGGTGGCGCTGGTCGGCACGTGGATGGACGTCGTAGACGAGCGCGGGCGGCTGTGGGCGAGGCTGCGGGGCCGTGTCGGGGACTTCCCCGAGCTCGTCCTCGCGATCCTCGCCGACCGCTATCCGTGGGGCCATCCGTCCGTGATGTTCCGCCGCGACGTGGTGCTCGAGCTCGGCGGATACGACGAGACGCTCGCGCCGTCGGAGGACAAGGATCTCTACCGCCGCCTGGCGCTCGCGCGGCACGAGGCGCGCTCGATCGAGGAGCCGCTCGTCCGCTATCGGCGGCACGAGCGACAGCTCTCCCAGGAGCAGTGGGAAGTCCAGCAGCGCCACGACTGGGCGAGCCAGGAGCGGTTCATCGCCGAGCTCGCCGGCGAGGAGCATGCGCGGCGGCTGCGGCTCCTGCTCTCGGCCGGGTCCGACCCGGAGGGGGGAGAAGACGAGCTGCTCCGGCGGCTGCTCGAGGGAGCCGAGCGGCGGCTCCGCCTCACCGCGGCCGACCGGGCGAAGCTCGAGTCGCTGCTACGGCGCCACCTCGCCCGGCGCAGGCGCCGGCCGGCGCTCCGGGCCGCCCGCGGCCTCCTGCGCGCCTGGCCCCTCGCGCCGGTGCGCAGCGTCGCGCGCCGTTCGCGCGCTCTACGCTCGCTCTACACCCGGTTGGTCGGCCGCTGAGGGCGCGGCCGCGCGCGTCTGCCACGGCAGCTGCGGGCGCAGGTAGGCCTTGCCGCGCGTGTTCGACCCATGGCCGGCGAAGTGGACGTCGAGCATGACGACGCCCGCATAGTCGATCACCTGGTTGACCTCGGCGATCAGGCTGACGTTCAGGTCGAGCTGCGCGTCGCCGAAGAGGCCGCGGGGGATCACCACCTCGCTGCGGTACGAGCCGGGGTCGAGCGTCACGGGGCCTTCGACCTCGTCGATGGTCTCGGTACGCAGCACCGGTACCTGGTTGCCGTCCGTGAGCGTCACGAGGATGCGGAAGCTGGGCACGCGGCGCAGCACGGTGTAGTCCACCGCCACCCTGATCTCCTCGTCCGAGCGGAACGAGCTCGTGGGAAGCCCCTCCTCGTCCAGGACGGCGATCCGCGTGCAGCGGAACAGCGGCTCGGAGCCGTAGAGCCGCCGCTTCGCGACCCGCTCCTCCAGGCGCTCCCCCTCCACGACCGCCGCCTCGCGGCCGCCGCCGCGCCCGAGGTACCGCTCGATCGCTCCGTCGGTGTCGCCGTCGAAGAGCAGGCGGCCCTTGTCGAGCAGCAGCGCCCGCGAGCAGAGGCTCCGCACGGCCGCGAGGTTGTGGCTGACGAAGATGACGGTGCGCCCCTGCCTGGTCACGTCGTGCATCTTCCCGAGGCACTTGCGCTGGAACTCCGCGTCCCCGACCGCGAGCACCTCGTCGACGAGCAGGATCTCCGGCTCGAGGTGCGCCGCCACCGAGAAGGCGAGGCGCACCTGCATCCCGCTCGAGAACCGCTTCACCGGCGTGTCGAGGAACCGGGCGATCCCGGAGAATTCGACGATCTCGTCGAACCGCCGGTCGATCTCGGTCTTGCGCATCCCGAGGATCGCGCCGTTGAGGTAGATGTTCTCCCGGCCGGTGAGCTCGGGGTGGAAGCCCGTGCCCACCTCGAGGAGCGAGCCGACGCGGCCGCGGATGACGACGCGGCCCTCCGTGGGCGCGGTGATCCGCGAGAGCACCTTCAGCAGCGTGCTCTTGCCGGCGCCGTTGGCGCCGATCAGCCCGAGCACCTCACCCTGCCCGAGCTCGAACGACACGCCGTCGAGCGCCCAGACGACCTCCCGCGCCTGCGGCCCGGAGGCGTCCCGCCGGAGCAGCCGTGCGGGCGCGGCGAGCGCACCTGCGAGGACGTCGCGGAGCGCCCTGTAGGGCTCGAGCTGACCGAGGCGGTAGCGCTTGCGCAGCCCCTCGACGGAGACGACCGTGGGCTCAGACGACATCCGCGAAGCTCCGCTCGACGCGCCGGAAGTAAGCGATCCCCCCGACGAGCAGCACGAGGACGATCGCCGCCGAGAGCAGGACCTGGGCGCCGACGCCGCCGGCCTCGTCGCCGAGCAGGGCCCAGCGGAAGCCCTGGACGACGCCGGCCATCGGATTGAGCCCGATCCACGTGCGCACGCTCTCCGGGAAGACGAGGGCCGAGTAGGCGACCGGCGTGGCGAAGAGCCAGGCCTGCGTGAGGAACGGCACCGTGTACTGGACGTCCCGGTAGCGCACGTTCAGCGCCGAGAGCCAGAGCGTCACGGCCACCGCCGTGACGACGAGGAAGAGCACGAAGAGGGGCAGCGTCAGCGCCTGGAGCGGCGGGACGATCCCGTACCAGGCCATCAACCCGACGAGGAAGACGCCGCCGATCAGGAAGTCCACCAGCCCCGCGAGGACGGCCACGAGCGGCAGGAACAGCCGCGGCACGTAGACCTTCGTCACGAGCGCCTGGTTCTCGACGATGCTGCGGGTCGAGAAGGTCAACGCGTTCGCGAACACGAACCAGGGCAGCAGTCCCGCGTAGACCATCACCGCGTACGGCACGCCTCCGCTCGGCAGGCCGGCGAACCGGCCGAAGACGACCGTGAAGATCGTGGCGGTCAGCAACGGCTGGAGCAGCACCCACGCCGCGCCGATCGCGGTCTGCTTGTACCGGATCTTGACGTCGCGCCAGACGAGGAAGTAGAGGATCTCGCGGAACTCCCAGAGCTCCCGGAGGTTGATCGACCCCCAGCCGCGCGGCGGCTGGATGACCGTGACCCGGCTCTCGGCGGCGGCCGCCATCTCGCGCCGCAGGATAGCCACGGGACCCCACGGCTCAGGCGGGGCGCGCCACCGCCCACAGCTCGCCCCAGCGCTGCTCGAGCTCGGCGAGCTCCAAACCGGCCTCGCGGAGCTCCGCCTCGAGCTGCTCCGGCGAGTACTCGGTCTCGTGGGTGGGGTCGCTGAAGTGCGGGAGCCCGAGGTCGCGCCGCAGCCCGACGAGCCAGTCGCGCTCGAGGACGGGCACGCGAATCAGCAGCCGATTTGGTTCCGCCAGCTCGACCAGTCGGCGCAGGAGCCCGACGCGGTCGGCGACGTGCTCGAGCACGTTCGAGAGGACGATCACGTCGAAGCGCCGCGGCGGGACCCACTCGAGGGCGTCGGCCTCGACGAGCTCGAGCCGCTCCGAGCGGAAGCGCTCGCGCGCAAAGGCCAGCGACGTCGTGTTGACGTCGATCCCGGTGACTCGTGCTCCGCCCCGGGTCGCGAGGTCGTACGCGAGCTCCCCCTTGCCGCAGCCGACGTCGAGCACGAGCTCGCCCGCTCCGACGCGATCGAGGAAGAAGTCGTGGTAGCGCATGATCCGGTGCTTGGCGTGGACGCCGCCGTCGAGCTCGATCGCGAGGACGTCCACCCGGGCCAGCAGCGCGTCGGCGGCCCGCAGCAGCCGTCTCAGCGCCACGTCGGGGGGCTGCCGCGACACTGCCGAGACCCAGGCCCGGACCAGCACCTCGGCCTGCCTTGCCTGGAGCACGGGGTCGAGCAGCCGCAGGAGGCGCCTCACCGGCGGGTCAGCTCCTCGAAGAGCTCGCGGTGCCTGGCGATCCAGCGGCGCGCGTCGAAGCGCTCGACCGCACGGCGGCGCGCCGCCTCGGCGCGCTCGTCCAGCCGCTCGGCGACCTCGAGCACGGCGCTCGCCAGCCCGTCCGGCGCCGGGGGATGGTCGCGCTCCCAGTCGAGCGGGGCCGGGATGCCGACGCCCGCCTCGTCCCCGACGAGCTCGGGCACGCCGCCGCTGGCCGAGTAGACGACGGGGAGGCCGCAGGCCATCGCTTCGA
>DATKBA010000020.1:0-6132 GCA_035514455.1 Gaiellaceae bacterium
GCCGAAGGAGCGCAGACGGTCGGAGTAGGAGGAGAGATCCCAGCCGTGCATCGTCTCGCCGCGCTGGCCGAGCCGGTTGACGTCGACGATCGCGGTCAGGTTGTCGAGCTCGTAGAACGCGGCGTGCTCGGCCGCCTCCCACATCGAGCCCTCGGCCAGCTCGCTGTCGCCGCAGATCACCCAGGTGCGGAAGGGCAGCCGGTCGAGCCGCTTGCCCGCGAGGGCCATCCCGACCCCGATCGGCAGTCCCTGGCCGAGCGAGCCGGTGGCGACGTCGACCCAGGGCAGCACCGGCGTCGGGTGCCCCTCGAGGCGCGAGCCGAACTGGCGGTACGTGCCGAACTCCTCCTCGGAGAGGACGCCGGCGGCGCGGAAGAGGCCGTAGACGAGCGGAGACGCGTGGCCCTTCGAGAAGATCAGCCGGTCGTTCGACGGGCTCTTGGGCTGGTCGAAGTCGTAGCGGAAGTGCGCGGCGAGCAGCACGGCCGCGAGGTCGGCGGCGGACATCGAGGAGGTGGGATGACCGGAGCCCGCCTTCGCGCTCGCGCGCACGGCGTCGGCCCGCAGCTGCTGGCCCAGCTCCCGCCAGAGCTCGTGCTCGTCCATTGCCGTAACCTAGCGAGCGATGGAGATCGCGGTCGCATTCGACCATCGGGGCGTGAAGCTGCGCGAGCGGGTGCTCGACGAGCTCGCCGCGCTCGGCCACGAGGCCGTCGACCTGGGCACGGACACGGACGCGGAGCGGATCGACTACCCGGACAAGGCGCGCGAGCTCGGGCAGGCGATCCAGCGCGGCGAGGCGGAGCGCGGGATCCTCGTCTGCGGCTCGGGCGTGGGCGCCTCGGTCGCCGCGTGCAAGCTCGCCGGGATTCGAGCCGCAATCTGCCACGACGTCTACTCCGCGCACCAGGGCGTCGAGCACGACGACATGAACGTGCTCTGCCTCGGCTCGGAGGTCGTGGGCGCCGAGCTGGCGATCGACCTCGTCCGGGCGTTCCTCGCCGCGCGCTTCGACGGCGGCGAGCGCTACGTGCAGAGGTTGGAAAAAGTGCGGGAGTTGGAAAGGGCAATGCATGACCACTTCGAGACTTCATGAGCTGTCGGAGCGGGGGCAGTCGGTCTGGATCGACTCGATCTCCCGTGAATGGCTGCGCGAGGGCTTTCTCGCCAAGCTGATGCGCGAGGATGCCGTCGTCGGCGTCACCTCCAACCCGACGATCTTCCAGAAGGCGCTCGAGGGCGACTGGTACGACGACCAGCTCCGGGAGGTACTGGCCGAGGAGACGGACCCGAAGGAGGTCTTCTACCGGCTCGCCGTCGAGGACATCAAGGATGCGTGCGACGTGCTCCGCGAGGTCTGGGACGCGGGCGGCGGCCTCGACGGCTACGTCTCGATGGAGGTCGACCCGACCCTCGCCTACGAGCGCGACGCGACGATCGCGGAGGCGCTGCGGTTGCACGAGTGGATCGACCGGCCGAATCTGTTCGTCAAGATCCCGGCCACCGAGCCCGGCCTCGGCGCGATCGAGGAGTGCATCGCGCAGGGCCGCTCGATCAACGTGACGCTGATCTTCTCGCTCGAGCGCTACGCCGCCGTCGCGGAGGCGTACATCCGCGGGCTCGAGCGGCTCGTCGTCGGCGGCGGCGACCCCTCGACCGTCGCCTCGGTCGCGAGCTTCTTCGTCTCGCGCGTCGACTCGGAGGCCGACAAGCGGCTCGAGCATGCGCCGGAGCTGCGCGGGAAGCTGGCTGTCGCGAACGCGAAGCTCGCCTACCAGCGCTACAAGGAGCTCTTCTCCGGCCCGCGCTGGGAGCAGCTCGCCGGCGCGGGTGCCACGCCGCAGCGCTGCCTCTGGGCGTCGACGTCGACGAAGAACCCGGACTACCCGGACACGCTCTACGTCGACGAGCTGATCGGCCCGGCGACCGTGAACACGATGCCGCTGGAGACCGTCGAGGCGTTCCAGGACCACGGCGCCGTCGCCGACACGCTCGAGCGGGGCGTCGAGGAGGCCGAGCAGCTGCTCGTCCGCCTCGCGGACGCGGGGGTCGACTATGACGACGTCACCGAGACGCTGGAGCGCGAGGGCGTGCAGAAGTTCGCCGACTCGTTCGAGGAGCTGCTGGAGGGGATCCGCGCGAAGCGCAGCGAGCTCGCCCCCGCGTGACCTCGGGCATCGTCGAGCGGATCTGGGCATACGACGCCTCGCTCTGGACCGGCTCGGACGAGGACCGCTGGCTCGGTTGGCTCGACGTCGCGGGCCGCATGCGGGCGCACGTCGCGGAGCTCGACGCGTTCGCGGAGGCGGCGGCGGGGCAGTTCGACGACGTCGTCCTGCTCGGGATGGGCGGCTCCTCGCTCGCGCCCGAGGTGTTGCGGCGGACGTTCGCGGTCGAGTCGTTCCACGTCCTCGACACGACGCACCCGGCCGCGATCCGTCGGCTCGAGGCCGGCCTCGACCTCGAGCGGACGCTCTTCCTCGTCTCTTCCAAGTCCGGCTCGACGATCGAGACGCGCTCGCAGCTCGAGCGCTTCTGGGAGCGGACGGAGGGTCGCGGCGCCCAGTTCGCCGCGATCACCGATCCCGGCTCGGAGCTGGAGACGCTCGCGCGGGAGCGGGGCTTCCTCGCAGTCTTCGCCGGCGAGCCCGAGATCGGCGGCCGCTACTCCGCGCTCTCGATGTTCGGGCTCGTCCCGGCGGCGGTGCTGGGCGTCGACCTCGCGCGCTTCCTGGACGGAGCCGAGTCGATGGCGCAGGCGTGCCGCGGCGAGCAGGGGAATCCCGGCCTCGAGCTCGGGCTCCGGCTCGGCGAGGGCTGGCGGAACGGCCGCGACAAGGTCTGCCTCGACGCCTCCCCGACCGGGTTCGGGCTCTGGGCCGAGCAGCTCTTGGCCGAGTCGACGGGCAAGGAGGGGAAGGGCCTCGTGCCCGCGCCGGGCGAGCCGCCCGAGGGGCCCGACCGCCAGCGCGGCGAGCTCGCGCTCGACGATCCCAACGACCTCGCCGGCGAGCTTTTCCGCTGGGAGTTCGCGACCGCGGTCGCCGGGCACGTGCTCGGGATCAACCCGTTCGACCAGCCGGACGTGCAGGCGGCGAAGGACAAGACGAGCGACGTGCTCGCGGCCGGGGATCCCGACGTCTCTCCGCGCGGCTCGCTCGACGAGCTGCTCGGGCAGGCGCGCCCGGGCGACTACGTCTGCATCCAGGCCTTCGTCGACCCCGCCCGGGAGGCGGAGCTGGAGCCGCTCGCCGCCCGCGCGCGCGAGACCGGCTGCGTCGTCACGCAGGGGCTGGGCCCGCGCTACCTGCACTCGACCGGGCAGCTGCACAAGGGCGGCCCGAACACGGGCCTCTTCGTGCAGGTGGTGGACGAGACCGGAGAGGAGCTGCCGATCCCGGGCCGCGACTTCGGCTTCGGCACGCTGATCCGGGCCCAGGCGGCGGGCGACCTGGCGGCGCTCGAGGAGCGTGGCAGGCGTGTGATTCGCATCCGATTGGAGGATCTCTAGATGCAACTCGGCATGGTCGGCCTCGGCCGGATGGGCTCGGGGATGACGGAGCGGCTCGAGCGGGCGGGGCACGAGGTCAAGACGTTCGACCCCAACGTGGACTCGACCGCGAAGACGCTGCGTGCGCTCGCGAAGCAACTCGACGCGCCCAGGCACGTCTGGATGATGGTGCCGTCCGGGAAGATCACGGAGGACACGTTCCAGAAGCTGCTCGGGATCCTCGAGCCGGGCGACGCGATCGTCGACGGCGGCAACTCGAACTTCCGCGACTCGCAGCGGCGCTACGCGGAGGCGCGGAAGCGGAAGGTGGCGTTCGTCGACGTCGGCGTCTCGGGCGGCGTCTGGGGGCTCGAGGTCGGCTTCTGCCTGATGGCCGGCGGCGACAAGGCGCCGGTGAAGCGGCTGCGGCCGGTGTTCGAGGCGCTCGCGCCCGAGAACGGGTTCGCGCACGTGGGCCCGTCCGGCGCCGGGCACTTCGTGAAGATGGTCCACAACGGGATCGAGTACGGGCTGATGCAGGCGTACGCCGAGGGCTTCGAGCTGATGTACCACTCGGAGTTCCCGCTCGACCTGAGCGAGGTCGCCGGGATCTGGCGCTACGGCTCGGTCGTGCGCTCGTGGCTGCTCGAGCTGCTGCACGCGGCGATGGAGCAGCACGGCGACCATCTCGACGAGATCGCCGGCTACGTGGAGGACTCGGGCGAGGGCCGCTGGACGATCAACGAGGCGATCAACGAGAGCGTGCCGGTGCCGGCGATCAGCGCCGCTCTCTTCGCCCGCTTCGCCTCCCGCCGCGAGATCGACTTCTCCGCCAAGGTGCAGGCGGCGCTGCGAAACCAGTTCGGCGGCCACGCAGTGCGGGCGGTCGAGGACGCGAAGAAGGGCGACGACCCGCGGTGAGCGAGCAGAACCCCCTGCTCGAGGGCCTGCGGCTGCGCCGGAGCCCGGACCCCTGCGCCCTCGTCGTGTTCGGCGCCTCCGGCGATCTGACCCGCCGGAAGATCTTTCCGGCGCTCTACTCCCTCGCCGTCCGCCGGCTGCTGCCGGAGCGCTTCGGCGTCGTCGGCGTCGCCCGGACCGAGCAGACGACGAAGCAGTGGATCGCCGAGATGAAGAAGGCGGTCGCCGAGCACGGCCGCGACGACCTCGAGGCGGACGTCTGGGAGGAGCTGGCGGCCGGGATGCGCTACGTCGCCACCGACTTCGCCGACGACGGCGGCCAGGACGCGGTCGTCGACAGCCTCAACGAGCTGGACGAGCAGCGCGGCACCGAGGGCAACCGGCTCTACTACCTCGCGGTCCCGCCGGCCGCCTTCGAGACGATCGTGACCGAGCTCGGCGAGCGTCGCGGCAGCTCGGGCTGGACGCGGCTGATCGTCGAGAAGCCGTTCGGGAACGACCGCGCCTCCGCCCAGCGCCTGAACGAGATCCTCGGCCGCCACTTCGCCGAGGAGGAGGTCTTCCGGATCGACCACTACCTTGGCAAGGAGACGGTCCAGAACATGCTCGCGCTCCGGTTCGCGAACGGCATCTTCGAGCCGATCTGGAACAGGCAGTTCATCGACCACGTGCAGATCACCGTCGCGGAGTCGATCGGGATCGAGGGGCGCGCCGGCTTCTACGAGCAGGCGGGGGCGATCCGCGACGTCTTCCAGAACCACCTGCTCCAGCTCGTCGCGCTGACGGCGATGGAGCCGCCGATCGACTTCACCGCCGACGCCGTCCGGAACGAGAAGGTGAAGGTGCTCCGCTCGCTGCACACGCCGGGGCCGAAATCGGTCGTGCGCGGGCAGTACGGGCGTGGCTTCGTCGAGGGCGAGGAGGTGCCCGGCTATCGCGAGGAGCCGGACGTCGCCGGCGACTCCGGCACCGAGACCTACGTCGCCGCGAAGCTCTACGTCGACAACTGGCGCTGGGCCGACACGCCGTTCTACATCCGCGCGGGCAAGCGGATGCCGCGGCGCGAGACCACGATCGCGATCCAATTCCAGCGCGCGCCGCACCCGCCCTTCGCCGAGGTCGCCGGCGAGGGGCTGCGCCCGAACGTGCTCCTGATCCACGTCCAGCCGGACGAGGGGGTTGCGCTCGCGATCGGGGCGAAGGTGCCCGGCGCGGGGATGTCGATCCGCACCGTGCACATGGACTTCCTCTACGGCGGCGCGTTCCGCACGAGCCTGCCGGAGGCGTACGAGCGGCTGATCCTCGACGCGATGCTGGGCGACGCGACGCTCTTCACGCGCGCGGACGAGGTGGACGAGCAGTGGGCTCTCGTCGATGCGATCGTGGCCGGCTGGAAGCGCGACCGGCCGGCGTTCCCGAACTACCCGGCCGGCTCGTGGGGCCCGGCCCCGGCCGACGACCTGCTCCATCGCGACGGGCGCTCCTGGCGGCGGCATTGACCTCGCCCTCACGAGGCATCGCCGGAGGCCGGCTCCGCCGGCCGCAGGTGGTGCCGGTCGGGAGCGGGAGGTGAGCATCGCCGGGCAGGTGGAGCGTCAGCTCGCGGAGCTGCGGGTGGAGGAGACGGACGGCGCCGAGCTGCGGACGAGCGTGATGACGCACGTGGCCTGGGCGCCGCCGAAGTGGGCCGGCGCGGCGCGCCGGACGCTCGCCGGGCTCGA
>DATKBA010000021.1:0-3033 GCA_035514455.1 Gaiellaceae bacterium
ATGATCGCGAGCGCGGCGAGCGAGCCGAGCGCGTGCACGAAGTCGGCGCGCCCGAGCTCGATCCCCCGCCGCAGCGACGCGCCGAGCCCGCCCCCCTCGGCGACCGCCGCCGGAACGGCGAGCCCGACGAACGCGAACCAGGCGAGGCCCGGCAGGATGAAGACGCTGGCGAGGAAGGGAAACGGGAGGAAGACGAGGACGCCGGCGGCGAAGGCCGTGACGAGCGCGCGTCGGCCCGGTCTGACGCCGAGCGCCCCGATCGAGGCGAGGATGAACGCCGCGGTGAGGACGGGGCCGCCGACGAGGGGGACGAAGAAGAGCGCCTCACTGCGGGTCATCCCGGTCGCCACGAGATCGAGGGTGGCGGGCGCAAGGCCGATGACGAGCGCGAGCCGGACGTTGCGGCCGTACAGCTTCAGCGTCTCCGCCACCAACTGCCCGACCGTGCGGGTCTCGGGCGGGAGCGGCGGGGGAAGCACCTGCTTGCTCACGTCCCTGGCCGCCTTTCGCTCCCGCCCGGCGAAGCCGGGCTCCGCGAAAGGCTGACGCCGCTCGCGCCGCTCCAGCCGGCGGGCCGTACCACCGTACTGTCCCACCGGCCTACGCGACGCGAGCGGCGTCCCAGGAACGCGAGCGAGCTCACGCGGAGGACGCTACCGCGGCGAGCCTCGGCAGAGCCTCGGCGAGCGCCGCGAAGGCCTCGTCGAACCGCCAGCGCGCCCGGTCGGGCTCGTCGATCTCGTTCGAGACGACGCGCACCTCTGCCGCGGGTATTCCGGCGAGCTCGCAGGCACGCAGGACGGCGAAGCCCTCCATCGCCTCGACGTCGACGGAGTGCGAGCCGCCGACGCGGGCGCTCGTCCCGATCGGCCGGAGCACCGCGTCGGGGAAGGCGGCGTGCAGCCGGGCGACGAGGTCCGCGTCCGGGAGCGCGAGCGCGGGCACGAGCGGCCCGGCGGCGTCGCAGTAGACCGCCTCGGTGCCGAGCACCAGCGTAAGGGGCTCAAGCCCGCGCGCGCCCGCGATGCCGACGTGCAGGACGGCGCTCGGCCGATCCTCCGCGAGCGCCCGCGCCGTCGCCGCCGCGGCCTCGACCGGCCCGATCCCGCAGGCCAGCGTGCGCGCGCCCTCGACCGGAGCGAGCTCGCGGCCGGTCGCCGCGACGACGAGGAGCACTAGGCCATCTCTAGCCGTCGAGCAACGCGGCGAGCTGCTCGGCCTCGTCGACGAGCGTCCCGATCGCGTCGAGGCCGGCGGCCCAGAAGCCGGGGTCGCCGATGTCGAAGCCGAGCCGCGACGCGAGCTCGGCCGGCGGCGCGGAGCCGCCGGCGCGGAGCAGGTCGAGGTAGGGCTCCACGAGCGACTCGCCCTCGTCGAGGTAGCGCCGGTAGATCGCGAGCGAGAAGAGGTAGCCGAACGAGTACGCGTAGACGTACCCCGGCACCTGGATGAAGTGCGGCACGTAGCTCCACCAGATCCCGTAGTCGTCGGTGACCTCGACGGCGTCGCCGAGCATCCGCCGCTGCTCCGCGCTCCAGAGCTCCGAGACCCGCTCGACGGGCAGCTCGCCCTCCTCGCGCCGGCCCGTGTGGATCGCGTGCTCGAAGCGGTTGAGCGCGATCTGGCGGAAGACCGTCGCGACCGTGTCGTCGATCCGCCCGACGAGCAGGTCGAGGAGGGCGCGCGGATCCTCCTCGCGCTCCTTCAGCGTCTGGAAGGTGAGCGCCTCGCCGAAGACCGACGCCGTCTCGGCGAGCGTCAGCGGCGTCCGCGCGTTGAGCAGGCCGAGATCCTGCGCGAGCGCGCCGTGCAGGCCGTGCCCGAGCTCGTGCGCGAGCGTGAGCACGCTGCGCCGCTCGCCGGCGTAGTTCATCAGCACGTACGGGTGCACGTCCGGGACGGTGGTCGCGCAGAACGCGCCGAGCATCTTCCCCGGCCGGGTGGCCGCGTCGATCCAGTCCCGCTCGAAGAAGCGGCCGACGATCTCGCCCGCGAGCGGCGAGAAGCCGCCGAACGACTCGAGCACGAGCTCGCGCGCGTCCTCCCACGCGATCGCGCCGTCGACCGCGTGGAGGGGTGCGAAGCGGTCGAAGTCCTTCAGCCGCTCGAGGCCGAGCAGCCGCGCCTTGAGGGCGTAGAAGCGCTGCGGGATGTCGTAGCGGGCGACGATCGCGTCGACGAGGCTCTGCGCCGCCTCGTCGGGGATCTCGTTGGCGAGGTTCCGGGCCGAGATCCATGTGCCGTAGCCGCGCAGGCGGTCCTCGATCGCGCGCTCGTTCAGGATCGTGTTGAGGACGTAGCCGCGGGTGCGGAGCCCGGGCCGCAGCGTCTCGGTGATCGCGGCAGCGACGCGGCCGCGCTCGTCCTGCGAGGTCTCCCGCGAGAGCTTCGCGATCGCCTCGTCGAGCGAGATCTCCTCCCCGTCGAGCGCGACGCGCAGGTCGGCGAGGAGCTCGTTGAAGAGCCGGCCCCAGGCGCTGACGCCCGTGACGCTCTTCTCCGTCGAGATCGTCTCCTCGGGCTCGGAGAGCAGGTAGGGCTTGTACCGGCGCTCGGAGCGGAGGACGCCCGCGTAGCGCTCGAGCGCGGGGTCGGTCAGGAGGCGCTCGGCGACGTCGTCGTCGAGCTCGCTCCACTCGAGGTCGAAGAAGAGCAGCTCGGTCTCGATCTGCGTGTTCCGCTCGCGCACCTTCTGCACGAGGGCGCCGCGCGCCTGGTCGGAGCTGTCGGCCGCCTGGCGCAGCCGCGCGTAGGTCTCGACGCGCGTCGAGATCGACTTGATCCGCTCCAGCTCGGCGACGGCGTCGGCGAGGGCGGAGGCGTCGAGCTCGCCCAGCCTGCCGCGGTAGCGCTCCCGGAACGCGGTCGCCGCCGCGCTCGCGTCGTCGAGCTCGGACTGGAGCCGGGGGTCGTCCGGCCCCTCGAACAGGTCCTCGAGGTTCCACTCGACGTGCTCGGCTCCGGTGACGGTCGTCGCCATGCCGAAAACCTAGCGATCCTCGCTGCCGTGCGGCGCGCCGTACTCGGCGAGCA
>DATKBA010000022.1:0-5144 GCA_035514455.1 Gaiellaceae bacterium
GGCGCGCGGGCCTCGGCGCTGCGGGCCCGGCCCTCGGCGTCGCCGCTGCGCTCGGGATCGCCGCGCTCGTGGGCTGGCACGGCGCGACGGCGGCCGAGCCCGTGCGGGGGACGGACGCGCAGGCGCACGTGGCCTACGCCGAGATCCTCGCGACGGACGGCCGCCTCCCGACGGAGGAGGAGAGCTACGAGTACGCGTCCCCGCCCGCCTCCCACTGGGCCGCCCTCCAGGCACAACGGCTCGCGGACGCCGCCGCCGGCGCGGTGCGCGAGGTCGCCGAGGGGCCGGGAAGCCCGGCCGGCCGGGTCGTGTGGCTCGCCGGGCTCCTCGGCGCGGCGCTGCTGCTCGCGCTCCCGGGCGGGGGCCGGGGGCGGCGTGCCGCCGGGCTCGCGCTCGCCGCGTCGGTGGCGGTCCTCGCCGTTCTGGACGTCGCCGCCACGGCGGCGGAGACGCGGTGGACCGTCGGCCAGGCGGTGTCGCTGCTCGCCGTCCTCGGGTTGCTCGGCGTCGCGTGGGCGCTCGCGCGGACACTGTGGCCGGAACGCCGCTTCCTGCCCCTGGTCGCGCTCGGCGCGACCGCGGCGCTTCCGATCGTCCTGCGGCTCGGGACGATGTTCCACCCCGAGGCGCTGTTCGCCTTCCTCGCCGGCTGCGCCCTCCTGATCGTCGTCCGGGCGCAGGCCGCCCGGTGGCCGCTCGGGCACGCGCTCGCGCTCGGCGGCGTGCTTGGCCTCTCCGCGCTCACGCGCCAGACCGCGGCCATCCTGATCGTCTCGCTCGGGCTGGCCGTGCTGCTCGCCGGCCGCCGGGACGCGCTTCGCTTCGTCGCCGTGACCGCCGCCGCGCTCCTCCTCGTCGCGGGCCCCTGGTGGTTGCACCAGCTCGACCGGTACGGCAACCCGATCCAGTCGAACCTCGAGCGCGAGGGCTACATGCTCGAGGACGGGCAGCCGCTCTCGTTCTACGTCTCGTTCCCGGCCCGCGACCTCGTGCTCCACCCCTACCGGCCGGCCTTCGAGAACGAGCTCCTGCCGAAGTTCCACGCCGACCTCTGGAGCGACTGGTTCGCCACTCGCCACGGCTCCTGGGCCGACCCGAGCCCCGCGGCCCGCCTGTTCGCCTCCACGCAGAGCGTCCTCGGTCTCTTCGCTTCCGCGTTCGCCCTCGTCGCCCTCGTCGCGCTCGGGGCCCGGCCTCTGGCCGCGGCCGTCCGCGGGCGCGAGCTCGACCTGCGGAGCTTCGCCTTCGCGACCTTCCTGCTCCTCGCGGCCCTGACGTGGATCGCGTTCGTCGTGACCCTCGTCCGCTTCCCCCAGGCCGACGGAGACCCGATCAAGGCGAGCTACATGCTGTTCCTGGCCCCGGTCTTCGCCGTGGCGGCCGCGGGGCTCGCGCACGAGCTCTGGCACGCGCGGCGGACGGCGAGGCTCGCGCTCGCCGGCTGGGCCGGGCTCTACGCGGTCAGCTACGCCGGCTTCCTGGCCACCGCCTTCTGACGGGGTTAGGAGTTCGTAAGGATTCGGCAGGTTCGGCCGACGCGAGGGCTACGATCGCGCCGTCCCGCCCAACGGCCTCCCCGCGAGCAAGGAAGGAACACACACAGTGCTGAAGCGCATCGCCCTCGTCTCCGTGGTCCTCGCGACCGCGGTCACCGTCACGCCCGCCGCCTCCGCCTCGCCGCAGATGATGAAGGGCATCTTCGACGAGACGCAGACGCTGTACGGGAACCCCGACACGACGTTTCCCATGCTCGCGCTGCTCGGGACGAAGGCGGTTCGCGTCAACCTCTACTGGGGCGGCCGCTGGGGAGTCTCGAAGGGCGTTCCGACTCGCCTCGATCCCGACGAGCCCGGCAAGTTCGACTGGAGCCTGTACGACCGGCTCCTCCTCTACGCGAACCAGTACGGGATCAAGGTCGTGCTCTCGGTCTACGGGACGCCGGGCTGGGCGAACGGCGGCAAGGCCCTGAACGTCCCGCCGCGTAACGCCAAGGACCTGGAGAACTTCGTCTACCTGGCTGCGACCCGCTACAGCGGCCGGTACGTCAACAACGACGGCGTCACGCTCCCGATGGTCCGGCACTGGATTGCCTGGAACGAGCCGAACAACCCCGTCTTCCTCCGCCAGCAGTACCGGCGGGTCGGGAAGCGCTGGGTGATCCAGAGCGCGAGGGACTACGCGAAGATCTGCAACGCCGTAGTCACGGGGGTCGGTCGCGCGGACATCACCGGCTTCCGCGAGGGCCAGAACGTCGCCTGCGGCGCCACCGCCCCGCGGGGGAACAACGCGGCCGGCTCGGCGCGGCCCTCGGTCTCGCCGCTCGCCTTCCTCCGGGCGATGAAGGCCGCGGGCGCGAAGGGGTTCGACGCGTACGCGCACCATCCGTACTACGGCCACCGGAAGGAGACGCCGCTGTCGAAGCCGCCGGCGAGGACGGCGGTCACCCTCGGGAACTTCCAGGTGCTGGTCAACGAGGTCACGCGCCTGTGGGGGCAGAAGCGGATCTGGATCACCGAGTACGGCTACCAGACGAACCCGCCCGACAGGGCGTTCGGCGTCTCGAACGCGCTCCAGGCGAGGTACCTGACGCAGGCCTACGCCTACGCGCGCAGGCACCCGCGCATCGACATGATGCTCTGGTTCATGCTCCGCGACGACACGCGGCTGGCCGGCTGGCAGTCAGGTCTGCTCAACGCCAGGGGCGCGCGGAAGCCGGCGTTCGCGGCGTTCCAGAGGGTTCGCTAGCGGCCGCGAGCAGCGAGCGGTAGAGCCGGTCCACGTCGTCCACGAGGCGCTCGACGGCGTACCGGGAGAGCACGTGCGCTCTCCCGGCCGCTCCCATCCGCTCGCGGAGGGCCGGATCCGCGGCCAGCCGGGCGAGGCGCTCGGCCAGGGCCTCGACGTCCCCAACGTCGACGAGGAAGCCGTGCTCGCCGTCGGAGACGACGTCGGGCACCCCGCCGACGTTAGTGGCGACGACGGGCCGGCCGGCGGCGAGCGCCTCGATCACGCTCACGGGCGTGCCCTCGTTGGCCGACGGGAGGATGACGGCGTCGACGGCGGCGTACCAGCGGGCGATGTCCTCCTGGTAGCCGAGGTAGAGGCAGTGGCGCGCGATCCCGAGCCGGTGCGCGCGGCGCTCGACGTCGTCGCGGTCGGGCCCGTCGCCGATCATGCAGAGCGCGGCGTCGGTTCCGCCCTCGCGTAGCCGCCGGAGCGCGAGGAGGACGTCCTCGGTCCGCTTGACGCCGGTCATGCGGCCGACCCAGCCGATGACGAACCGCCCGTCGGCGACGCCGAGGAGGCGGCGCGTCTCCTCGCGCGCGCCGGGCTCGGCCGCGACGCGGCGCTCGAGCTCGATCCCGAGCCGGACGACCGCGAACTTCTCGGCCGGCGCGATCCCGAGGGCGACGAGGTCGTCACGGACCTGGGGGCTCACGGCGACGAGCGCATCCGTCCACCGCGCGAGCAGCGTCTCGAGCAGGCGGAACGCCGTCGTCCGCAGCGGGCCGAAGTAGCCGCGCAGCACGTGCCCGTGGAAGGTGTGGACGACGAGCGGCCGGCGCCGCCCGCCGGCCAGCAGGGCGGCGACCCGCCCCACGGCGCCGGCCTTCGCGGTGTGCGTGTGCACGATGTCGGGCCGCTCCGAGCGGATGAGGCGCGCGAGCCGGAAGGTCGCGACGGCGTCCCGCACGACCGACACGTCGCGGTGGAGCTGGGTGAGGGGGAGCACGCGCACGCCGAGGTCCTCGGCCACGAACGCCATCGAGCTCTCTCCGCGGGCGAGCTCGCCCGCGACGAGCGTCGTCCGGTAGCCGCGCGACTCGAGCCCGGCGGTCAGGTAGGCGACGTGCAGGGCCGGACCCCCCATGTTGAGCCGCGCGATCACGCGCAGGATCCGCTTGGGGGAATCGTCAGTCGGCACGAGCGCGGCCGCGCTCCTCCAGCGCCTCCGCGGTCAGGCGGAGTCCCTCCTCGAGCCCGACGGCGGGCTCGTAGCCGAGTCCGCGCCGCGCCTCGGCGAGGTCGGCCCACGAGTCCTCGATCTCGCCGGGACGCGGCGGCAGGTACTGCTTCTCGACCTCGCGGCCGAGGACCTCGCCGATCGTGTCGGCGAGCGCGTCCACGCTCGTCGGCGAGCCCGTGGCGACGTTGAAGACGCGCCCGTTGACGCCCTCGGCGTGCGCCGCGAGGAGGTTCGCGTGGACGACGTTGGCGACGTACGTGAAGTCGCGGCGTTGCCGGCCGCTCCCGTAGATCGGGACGGGCTCGCCGGCCGCGATCGCCGTGAGGAAGCGCGGGACGACGGCCGCGTACTGCGACGCCGGGTCCTGGCGGGGACCGAACACGTTGAAGTAGCGGAGGCACACGGTCTCGAGCGCGCTGTACACGCGGCTGAAGCTGATGCAGTAGCGCTCGGCCGCGAGCTTCGCGACGCCGTACGGCGCGATCGGGTCCGGCACGTCGCTCTCGGTGCGAGGCGGCGTTCCCGCGCCTCCGTACACCGACGAGGACGAGGCGAAGACGACGCGCCGGATCCCCTCGTCGCGCGCCGCGAGCAGCACGTTGAGCGTCCCCTCGACGTTGACGGCGCTCGTCGTCAGGGGATCCTGGACGGAGCGGGGGACGGAGGGCAGGGCCCCCTGGTGGAAGACGATCTCGACGCCGCGGACGGCGGCGTGGACGCGCTCGTAGCTGCGCAGCTCGCCCTCCACGACCTCGACGTCGCGCTCGAGGCCGTCGAGGTTGTCGCGGTTCCCGGTCGAGAAGTTGTCGAGCACGCGGACGGCGTAGCCGCGCTCGAGCAGCTCGCGGACGAGGTTCGAGCCGATGAAGCCCGCGCCGCCGGTGACGAGGGCCCGCCCGCTCACGCCGGCGCCTCTGCGGTCACGTGGTAGTTGGCGAAGATCGTCCCGGGACCCGGCTCGCGCAGGCGCTCAGACCGGCGGTCGAGCGCGGCCGCGGTGCGGTTGAGCGCCGCGACGGCCGCCCGGCCGAGCGGCCGGAGCCGTGCGCGGCGGGCAGCGATGTCGACGTAGATCCCGAGCAGCATGGCGAGGCAGGTGGCCGATCCTCCGGCGGGACGGACCGTGAGCGAGGCCCACTCGCCGTTGGCGGCGAAGAGGCGCTCGAGGCCCGTGTGC
>DATKBA010000023.1:0-8616 GCA_035514455.1 Gaiellaceae bacterium
CGGCGCCGCCTTCCCCGACACGCTCGTCGGCACCGACTCGCACACGACGATGGTGAACGGGCTCGGCGTCCTCGGCTGGGGCGTCGGCGGGATCGAGGCGGAGGCGGCGATGCTCGGCGAGCCGCTCTCGATGCTCGTGCCGCAGGTCGTCGGCTTCCGCCTGAACGGGCAGCTGCCGGAGGGCGCGACCGCGACCGACCTCGTCCTGACCGTGACGGAGATGCTCCGGCAGACGGGCGTCGTCGGGAAGTTCGTCGAGTACTTCGGCCACGGCCTCGCCTCGCTACCGCTCGCCGACCGCGCCACGATCGGGAACATGTCGCCGGAGTACGGCGCCACGTGCGGCTTCTTCCCCGTCGACGAGCAGACGCTCGAGTACCTGCGCCTCACCGGCCGCAGCGAGGAGCGGGTCGCCCTCGTCGAGGCCTACTGCAAGGAGAACATGCTCTGGCACGAGCCCGGCGAGGCGCCGACCTACTCGCAGATCGTCGAGCTCGACCTCTCCACTGTCGTGCCCTCGCTCGCCGGCCCGCGCCGGCCGCAGGACCGCGTCCCGCTGAGCCACGCCAAGACCGCCTTCCTCGACACGCTCGGCACCTTCGGGATCGAGAACCGGCTCACGAACGGCAGCCCCGACGCGGCCGTCGCCGACACCTTTCCCGCGAGCGACCCGACGTCCGAGCAGGCGCCCGGCGGCTCGCCCGAGCCCGAGCCCGACTCGGTCCCGGTCGCCGTCGCGGGCCCGGGCCACACGCGCGTCCCGGTCGCCGGCGCCGACTACGCGCTCGAGCACGGCAGCGTCGTGATCGCCGCGATCACCTCCTGCACGAACACCTCGAACCCGCAAGTGATGGTCGCCGCCGGCCTGCTCGCGAAGAAGGCGGTCGAGCGCGGCCTCCAGCGCAAGCCCTGGGTGAAGTCGAGCCTCGCGCCCGGCTCGAAGGTCGTGACCGAGTACTACGACCGCGCCGGCCTGACGCCGTTCCTCGAGCAGCTCGGCTTCCACACGGTCGGCTACGGCTGCACGACCTGCATCGGCAACTCGGGCCCGCTCGCCAAGGAGATCTCGGCCGCCGTCGCCGAGGGCGACCTCGTCGTCTGCTCCGTGCTCTCCGGGAACCGGAACTTCGAGGCGCGCATCCACCCCGAGGTGAAGGCGAACTACCTCGCGTCACCGCCGCTCGTCGTCGCCTACGCGCTCGCGGGCCGGATGGACCTCGACCTGCTGGAGGAGCCGCTCGGCGAGGACGAGGACGGAACCGACGTCTACCTGCGCGACATCTGGCCGACCTCGGCCGAGATCCAGGAGACGATCGCCTCGTCGGTGAAGGGCGAGATGTTCAGCTCGACGTACGCCGACGTCTTCACCGGCGGCGAGACCTGGCGCGGCCTCCCGGTGCCCGAGGGCAAGCTCTTCGCCTGGGAGCCCGACTCGACCTACGTGCGCCTGCCGCCGTACTTCGCCGACATGCCCGCGAGCCCGCAGCCGTTCGAGGACGTCGCCGGCGCGCGCTGCCTCGTCATGCTCGGCGACTCCGTCACGACCGACCACATCTCCCCGGCGGGCGCGATCAAGCCCGAGTCGCCCGCGGGCCGCTACCTCGTCGAGCACGGCGTCGAGCGGAAGGACTTCAACTCCTACGGCTCGCGGCGAGGCAACCACGAGGTGATGGTGCGCGGCACCTTCGCGAACGTCCGCCTCCGCAACCTGCTCGTGCCCGGCTCCGAGGGAACGTGGACGATGCACCTGCCCGGCGGCGAGGAGACGACGATCTTCGAGGCCGCGCAGCGGTACCTCGCCGAGGGGACGCCGACGATCGTGATCGCCGGCAAGGAGTACGGCTCGGGCTCGTCGCGCGACTGGGCCGCGAAGGGCCCCAACCTGCTCGGCGTCAGGGCCGTGATCGCCGAGAGCTACGAGCGGATCCACCGCTCGAACCTGCTGATGATGGGGATCCTGCCGCTCCAGTTCGCGGACGGCGAGACGCCCACGACGCTCGGGCTCACCGGCCGCGAGACCTTCGCGATCGAGGGGATCGAGAACGGTGCCGCGCGCGAGGTGACGGTGCGCGCCGACGACACGTCCTTCACCGCCCGCGTGCGCCTCGACACGCCGCGCGAGCGCGAGTACCTGCGCCACGGGGGGATCCTCCCGTACGTGCTGCGGCGCCTGCTCGACGCCTGATTTTCTTTTTTGCAATTGACATTTGCCGGAACCCGGCTACTCTGGCCGGACTCTGCGGCGAGGGGTCGCGCCGCGGGACAGGGGGGAGACGAAACGGGGTGCCGCAAGGCGCCCCGTTTCGTTAGAGTGCGTCGTCCGGGGTGCCCCATCGAGGGGCTGAGATCACACCCGCAATACCTGATCCGGGTCATGCCGGCGAAGGGAGGAGCGACAGCGATGGAGCGCACGCCTGCCTGGGGCATCGAGCCGGTCCCGCCGCGCCTGCGCGTGCTCGGCGCCCTCGACACGGGGCTCCTCTGGGGGAACCTCGGCGTCTCGCTGCTCGTGCTCGTGGCGGCCACGTACCTCGTCCCCGCGCTCTCGCTCCCGGAGGCCGTCCTCGCGATCCTGCTCGGCAGCGTGATCGGGAACGCGATGCTCGGGCTCGCCGGGATGATCGGCGCCGACGCGGGCGTGCCGGCGATGGTGCTGATGCGCGCCCCGCTCGGGCTGCGCGGCTCCTGGCTGCCGACGGTGCTGAACGCGGCGCAGTGCGTCGGCTGGGCGATCTTCGAGCTGCTGATCATCTCGGCCGCGGTCGCCGCGCTCTCGGACGAGCTCTTCGGCTTTCGCGCCCAGTGGGTATGGACACTCGTCTTCGGCGGGATCGCGCTCGCGATGGCGCTGCTCGGGCCGGTCGACGTCGTCCGCAAGGTGATCCGCAAGTTCGCCGTCTGGGCCGTGCTCGCCTCGCTCGTCTACCTGACCTGGTGGGCGCTCGACGGCTCCGGCTTCGGCGGGCTCTGGGACCGGCCGGGCGAGGGCGGCTCGTCTGTGCTCAACGGGATCGACCTCGTCGTCGCGATCACCGTCTCCTGGATCCCGCTCGTCGCCGACTACACCCGCTTCAGCCGCTCGCGCCGCGCCGCCTTCTGGGGCGTCGGCGTCGGCTACTTCGTCGCCGCCGCCTGGATGTGGCTGCTCGGCGCGGTGCTCTTCTTCACGCGCGACATCACCGATCCCGCCGCGCTGCCCGTCGCGGTCGCGGCCGGCGGGATCGGCGGGATCCTCGCCCTGCTCGCCGTCACCGTCGACGAGACCGACGAGGCGTTCGCGAACGTCTACTCGACCGCGGTCTCGATCCAGAACCTCGCGCCGCGCGCGCCGCAGCGGCTGCTCCTCGTCGCCGTCGCCGCGGTGGCGACGCTCGGCGCGCTCACGATCGACCTGCTCTCCTACGAGAGCTTCCTGATCCTGCTCGGCTCGTTCTTCGTGCCGCTCTTCGGCGTCCTCCTGGCGGACTGGCTCGCGGCCGGGGCGCGCTACCGGGAGAGCGACGTGTTCGCCGCGCCCGGCGTCCGCTGGGGGATGATCGCGGCCTGGATCGCGGGCTTCGGGCTCTACCAGTGGCTGCACCCGGTGGGGCCGTCCTGGTGGGTCGACGCCCTCGGCGAGCCGCCCGACCTCGGCATCGGCGCCACGCTGCCGAGCTTCGTCGTCTCGTTCGCCCTCGGGCTGGCCGTGGCGACGCTGGGCAAGCGCCGCTTCTAGAGTGGGTCGCGATGCGCGGCATCGCGGTCATCGGGAACCTCTCGCGCGACACGATCGACGGCGGCCGGCCGCGGGTCGGCGGCGCGCCGTACCACGCCGCGCGCGCGCTGAGGCTGCTCGGCGGCGGCTCGCGGATCGTCGCGCGCTGCGCGGAGGCTGACCGGCGCACGCTCGTCGCCCCGCTCGCCGCGCTCGGCGTCCCGTACGCCTGGCTGCCCGCGCCCGCGACGACGACCTTCCGGATCGACTACGACGGCGAGGAGCGCGAGATGTCGATCGACGACCCCGGCTCGCCGTGGACGCTCGAGGACGTGCGCACCGTGCCCCGCGCCGAGTGGGTGCAGATCGGCGCCCTCACGCGCGCGGAGTTCTCTCCCGAGGTGCTCGCGGCGCTGGCCCGCGACCGCCGGCTCGCGCTCGACGGCCAGGCGCTCGTCCGCCCCGGTACCGCCGGGGCGCTCGTCCTCGACGCAGACTTCGACCCCGAGCTGCTCCGCCACGTGACCGCGCTGAAGCTGAACGAGCAGGAGGTGGAGGCGCTCGGCGGCGAGGAGCGCGTGCTCGCGCTCGGCGTGCCCGAGCTGCTGCTCACGCACGGCTCGACCGGCGCGCTCGTCGTCGCACGCGGAGCGCGCGAGCGGATCCCCGTCAGGCCGATCGAGACCGACGACCCGACCGGCGCCGGCGACGCCTTCCTCGCCGCCTACGCCTGGGCCCGCGCCGCCGGCCACCGCCCCTCCTCGGCCGGCCGCTACGCCGCGACGACGGCCGCGCGGGTGCTCGAGCTCTCGTCCACGCCCGTGCCGTGAGGACTTTGTGTCTCTCAGACACAAGCTCGCTCGAGACCGTTTGGTCAGGCCGTCGGACGGGGCTTGTGTCTATCAGTCACAAGCCGTGATCGCGCGGGTGCGGACCGCGGACGGGGTGCTCGCGGTCGACGTCGACGAGGAGGTGGTGCTCGGGGAGGTGGACGCGGCCGTGGGACGCGAGACGCTCGGGCTCTCGCTGCCTCGGCTCGTCGCCGCCTCCGCGGCCGGGGCCACCGTCGTCGCCGTCGTCGACCGCCGCCCACCGCTCGCCGTCTCCTACGACGCGGGCACCACCTGGACCGAGAGCGGCGGCGGACTGCCGCCGGGCTTCGACGTCGCCATCGACCCGGCCGACCCGGACCGCGTCCTCTATGCCGCCCGCAACCGCCTCTACCTCTCCACCGACGGCGGCCGCTTCTGGCGCTCGCTCGAGCCGGAGCTGCCGGACGTCGAGGCGGTCGCCTGGGCGGCTACGGAACCCTGAACTCGCCGCGCGCGACCGTGACGGCCGAGCCGCCGACGTAGACCGCCTCGATCGCGTCGCCGCCGCCGTCGGCCCGCGCGAAGAGCTTCGACGGCCGCCCGATCTCCGTCCCCTGCTCGATCTCGATCTCGGTGCCCCACGGGACGAGCCCGTACCGGCCGAGGTGGCAGGCGAGCGGCCCGGCCGCCGATCCGGTCGCCGCGTCCTCGCCGAGCCCGCCGACCGGCGAGAACATCCGCAGCTTCCAGCTCGCGCCGGAGCCGGCGAAGGCGATCGCGCCGACCAGGTCGTGGTCGCCGACCGCGATCATGTCCGGCGCCAGCCGCGCGACCTCCTCGCGCGCCCCCAGGGCGACGAAGGCGTGCCGCGCCCCGTTGTCGTAGACGTCGACCGGAAGCTTCGAGCCGGCGACGCCGAGCGCCGCCAGCAGCTCCTCCGCCCGCTCGTACGGAGCGACCGCCGGCACCGGCTGCGTCATCCGCCCGAAGACGATCCCACCGCGCTCGTCGCGCTCCAGCTCGACGGAGACGATCCCGCCGAGCGTCTCGAGCGCGATCACGCCGAGCTGGAGCGGCGCGCCGAGCACGAACGCCGCCCCCAGGCACGGATGTCCGGCGAACCGCATCTCCTGGCTCGGGTTGAAGATCCGCAGCCGCACCGTCCCGCCCTCGCGCGGCGGCAGCACGAAGACCGTCTCGGAGAGGCCGAGCTCGAGCGCGAGCGCCTGCATCGTCAGCTCATCGAGGTCGCGCGCGTCGGTGAAGACGGCGAGCTGGTTGCCCGCGAGCGGCCGGTCGGTGAAGACGTCGGCGAGGACGTAGCGGAACGTGCGCATCGCCCTGAATCTATCCTCACCGGTGTGCTCCGCTCCGCAAGTCCATTGCCACACTGGGGAGTGGCCAGGTGTGATCCGGCGGCGCACGGTGCCGGCGCGCGTGCCGGTGGCACGGGCGCGGGCGCCGGGTGCCGCCAGGCGCGGCTGGACGCCGCCGGAGTCCAAGGGAATTGCGGAGCGGAGCACTAGTGCGGCTCTTCCTCGTTCGCCACGCCCACTCCGACGCCGGCGAGCCGGACGAGCTCCGGCCCCTCAGCGCCCGCGGCCGCGAGGAGGCGCGGGCGCTGGCCGAGCGGCTCGCCGCCGAGGCCGCGCCGTCGCTGGTCATCGCCAGCCCGCTCCTGCGCGCGCGCGAGACCGCCGCCGCGATCGCGAAGGCGAGCGGTGCGGAGCTGCGCGTCGACGACCGGCTCGCACCGGGCGCGGTCGCGAGCGACGTGCTCGAGGCGATCGAGGGGGCGAGCGGAGCGGTCGTCACGGTCGGGCACCAGCCCGACTGCTCGGGGATCGCCTTCGCGCTCGGCGCCGGCCCGGTCGACTTTCCGCCCGCCGGTCTGGCCGAGATCGAGCTCCCGTGAGCGCGATCTCCGTCCGCGGCCTGCTCAAGTCCTACGACGGCGTCGAGGCGGTCCGCGGGATCGACTTCGACGTCGAGGTGGGCGAGGTCTTCGGCCTGCTCGGCCCCAACGGCGCCGGCAAGACGACGACGGTCGAGATCCTCGAGGGCTACCGGCAGCGCGACGGCGGCGAGGTGAGCGTGCTCGGCTTCGACCCCGGCCGCGCCGAGCGGGCGTTCCGGCAGCGGATCGGTGTCGTCCTCCAGCAGTCCGAGCTCTGGCCGGTGCTGACCGTGCGCGAGACGCACCGGATGTTCGCCGGCTACTACGCGCGCCCCCGCGACGTCGACGAGGTGGTCGAGCTGGTCGGGCTGGGCGCGAAGCGCGACGCGAAGGTGAAGACGCTCTCGGGTGGGCAGAAGCGCCGGCTCGACCTCGGCGTCGCGCTCGTCGGCGACCCCGACCTCGTCTTCCTCGACGAGCCGACGACCGGCTTCGACCCGGCCGCGCGCCGCAACGCCTGGCAGCTCGTCCGCTCGCTGCGCGAGCTCGGGAAGACCGTTCTCCTGACCACCCACTACCTCGACGAGGCGCAGCAGCTCGCCGACCGCGTCGCCGTGCTCGTGGCCGGCGAGATCGTCCGGCTCGGGAGGCCGTCCGAGCTGACCGCGGGGACGCGCGCGCAGATCCGCTACGTCGAGGACGGGCGCGAGGTCGTCGTCGACACCGACGAGCCGACCCGGACGCTGCACGAGCTGACCGCCCGCGCGCTCGCCGCCGGGGTCGAGCTCGAGAACCTCGAGCTGCGACGCGCGAGCCTCGAGGACGTCTACCTCGAGCTCGTCGCCGAGGACGACTCGTGAGCCTGCTCGCGCGCCAGCTCCGGTTCGAGCAGCTGATCTTCTGGCGCACGCGCGAGGCGGCCGTCTTCGTCTTCCTCTTCCCGCCCCTGCTCTTCGTCCTGCTCGCGTCGGTCTTCGGCGACGGCACCGTGGAGGGACAGCCCGCCGCCACCTACCTCGTCGCGGGCCTGCTCGGCTACGCGGTCGCGAACACGGCACTCGGCGGGCTCGCGATCACGCTCGTGATCCGGCGCGAGTACGGGATGCTGAAGCGCCTGCGCGCGACGCCGCTGCCCGCCTCGACCTACCTGACCGCCGTGCTGCTCTCGAACCTCGCGGTGCTTGCGCTCCAAGCAGTCGCCGTGAGCGCGCTCGGGATCCTGCTCTACGACGCCGAGCTTCCCGCCGAGCCGCTCTCGTTCGTGCTCTCGCTGCTCCTCGGAGCGGTCGCGTTCGCGGGTCTCGGCCTGGCGGTGACGGCGCTGATCCGCTCCGGCGAGGCGATCGCGGCCGTCGTCAACATGATCGTGCTGCCGATGTCCTTCCTCTCGGGCTCGTTCGGCTCGGCTAGGGACCTGCCCGGCGTCCTCCAGGCGATTTCGGACGTGCTGCCGCTGACCTACCTGATCGAGCTCGTGCTCGCGACCTACGTCGACGGCGAGTCGATCCTCGAGCACGGCCGGGCGATCGCGATCCTCGCTGCGTGGGGCCTCGCCGGCTACGCCGTCGCGCGCCGCCGCTTCGGGTGGACGCCGCGCGAGCGTTAGAGTGCGGTGCCCGCAGGGAAGGCCTTATCGCATGCAGGAATCCGCCCAGATCGCGTTCGTCGACGACGACGGGGACATCCGCGTCAACTTCGGCATGTTCGCGGGCCGCGAGGCGACACAGGCCGAGATCGACGACTTGGCGAAGAGCCTGCTCGACGAGCTCCCGACGGTGACGATCGTCGCCGAGCAACGGACGATCGCCGACCGCGACTCCGAGGCCTCGGTCCACCAGATCCGGATCGACCTCGACGGCGCCGACTCGGCCCGGCCGCTTCTGCTCACCGAGCAGTGGGCCGAGGCGTGCGTCGCGGAGCGGCACGTCGAGATCAGCGAGGCCTGAACCGGCCGGCGGCTACCCTGAGCCGATGGCCTTCCGCTCAGATCTCCGCAACGTCGCGATCGTCGCGCACGTCGACCACGGCAAGACCACTCTCGTCGACGCGATGCTCTGGCAGTCCGGCGCGTTCCGCGCCAACCAGGACGTGGGCGAGCGCGTGCTCGACTCGACCGACCTGGAGCGCGAGAAGGGGATCACGATCCTCGCCAAGAACACGGCCTTCCGTTACGGCGAGACGAAGATCAACATCGTCGACACGCCCGGTCACGC
>DATKBA010000024.1:0-10148 GCA_035514455.1 Gaiellaceae bacterium
TCGGTGGCGAGGTGGGCGGTCAGGTCGATCCCGAGGAAGCCGAGGCGCCCGTCGGAGCCGATCCCCATCCGGCCGACGCCGTCGACGGCCACGTCGTGCACCGCTACGCCCCGGTGCTCCGCGACCGCGAGGTACGTGACCATGAAGCAGGACGCCGTGGCGGCGACGAGGAAGTCCTCGGGGCTCCAGACGTCCGGGTTCGTGCCCTTGAACTCGGGCGGTGTGGCGATCTCGATCGTGTCCTTGCCCGGCACCGACGCGCGGACGAGCCTGCCGGCCGTCCACTCGATCGAGACCGGGAAGCGGTGTTCCCTGGTCGTCTTCATGCGTCCAGCCTCGTCGCCGCGCCCGCCCGCCGCATCGTGGCGGGCGCGGATCGCCGCTCAGTAGACGCTACGGAGCGGGCGCCTCGGCGAGGAGCGCGTCCACGTCGAGCGGGATGCTCACCATCGCGACGCCGCCGCCGGGATCGCGCGGCCACTCCTCCTGCGGCCGGTCGCGGTAGAGCTCGACGCCGTTCCCGTCCGGGTCGTTCAGGTAGATCGCCTCGCTGACGCCGTGGTCGGACGCGCCCGTGAGCGGGATCCGCGCCTCGACGACGCGGCGGAGCGCGTCGGCGAGCTGGGCGCGGTCGGGATAGCGGATCGCCGTGTGGTAGAGGCCCGTCGAGCCGGACGGCGGCGGGCTGCCGCCGAGGCTCTCCCACGTGTTCAGGCCGATGTGGTGGTGGTAGCCGCCGGCCGAGACGAACGCCGCCTGGCCGCCCATCCGCTGCTGCAGCTCGAGGCCGAGCACGCCGACGTAGAAGCCGAGCGCGCGCTCGAGGTCGGCGACCTTCAGGTGCACGTGCCCGATGTCCACGCGGGGGTCGATCGGCGCCACGCCGAAAGCCTAGTAGAGCGCCGCGGCCAGCTTCCGCCGGTAGCGCAGGCTGAGCGGGTGCTCCTGGCCGAGCTCCTCGAAGAGCAGCACCATCAGCGCCCGGATCCGGTCGCGCCGCTCGCCCTCGGCGTGGTCGACCTCCTCGAGCAGCACGCGCAGCGCGAGCTCGACGTCGCCCCGCTCCAGCGCCGGCAGCACCTCGGGGAACTCGCCCGACTCGCGCAGCTCGTCGACGACCCGGTCGAGCGGCGAGGGGCCGGTGAGCGCGTCGAGGAACTCCGCCACGCGGGCCGGCGGCTGCGCGCCGACGAACTCGGCGGCGACGGCGCCGTTCCGGAACGCCTTCACCGCGGGGATCCCGGAGATCCCGTACCGCGCCGAGACCTCCTGGTTCTCGTCCACGTTCACCTTCACGAGCGTGATGCCCTCGCGCTCCGCCACCGCCTGCTCCAGCACGGGCGCGAGCGCGTGGCAGGGGCCGCACCACGGCGCCCAGAAGTCGACCACGACCGGCCCGGCCGCCGACGCCTCGATCACATCCTGCTCGAAGCTCTGATCCGTCACATCCATCTCAGCTCTCCTTCCCCGCGCGGGCGACGCGCGTCTCGAGCGGGATCGGGTTGCGCACACAGTAGGCGCCCGGGCAGCGCTCGTCGGCGGTCAGGCGCAGCCGCTCCAGCACCTCGTCGGACGCGTCCGACTCGACCTCCAGCAGCCAGTCGATTCCCTGCACCGGCGGCCGGTCCGAGGCGCCGAGCGCCCGGGAGAGGTCGACGTCCGCGCTCACGGTCGCACGCAGCGCGGTCAGCTCGACGCCCTCGCGAGCCGCCTCGAGCGCGTAGGTCATCGCGTAGCAGGCGAGCCCGCCCCAGAAGCAATAGGCAAGCGGGTTCGGCGCTGCGCCGCTCCCACCCAGCATCGGCGGGAAGTCGCAGCTGAACTCGACCTCGCCACCGGGGTAGGGGATCGTGCCGCGGAACTGCGGCGCGCCCTGCTCGTCCTGCCACTCGCCGGACAGCGACACCAGCTGCCTGGCCGCGGCGGGATCCTCGCCCGCCTTGCGGGCGCTCTCCTCGACGGCCTCACGGTTCACGTTGCGCATGTTCCTCCTTCACAACTATATGGTTGTGCGGTAGTATAGCTGCTCACAACGACCAAGGAGCCCCAACCAGTGCTACCCCATCCTCTTCCCGAGCCGCTCGCCGAGCTGATCGCGCAGCGCTTCCGCGTGATCGGCGAGCCGACCCGGATCCGCCTGCTCGACCGGCTGCGCGAGGGCGAGGCGAGCGTCCAGGACCTGACCGACACGCTCGCAACCTCGCAGCAGAACGTCTCCAAGCACCTCGGCGTGCTCGCTCAGGCCGGGATCGTCGAGCGACGCAAGGACGGCAACCTCTCCCTCTACCGGATCGCGGACGACTCCGTCTTCGAGCTCTGCGAGCGCGTCTGCGGCAGCCTCCAGCGCCGGGTCGACGAGCTGAGCGCCGTCGTCGCCGGGAGCGCGGCATGACCGCCTCCCGCTGGCCGCTCGAGCGGGCGCTGTTCCTGCTCGCCGGCACCGTCACCCTGGCGAGCGCGGCCCTCGCGGCGTTCGTCAGCCCATGGTTCCTCCTGCTGACCGCGTTCGTCGCTCTCAGCCAGTGGGCCTACGTGGCCTTCGGCGCCTGCCCCGCCTCGGTCGTGCTCACGCGCGCCTGCGGCTTCCGGAAGGGGTGCGTCCAGTGACGCCCGTCGTCGGCCCGCTCGGGCGGCTCGGCCGCTGGACGGCCACGCACGGGCGGCTCGTCGCGCTCGCATGGGTCGTCGTCGCGCTCCCGCTCGCGGTGCTCTCACCGCGCGTCGAGCACGCCCTCTCCGGCGCCGGCTGGGAAGCCTCCGGCTCCGAGTCGGTCGAGGCGCGCGCGGTCGTCGAGCGCGAGTTCGACGGCCTCTCCAGCTCGTCGCTGATGGTCGTCCTCCACTCGGAGGCGCACCGCGCCGGCGACCCCGTGTTCCAGCAGGCGATCGGCGCGGTCGAGGGGCTGCTCCGCGAGAACAAGAGCATCGCCTCGGTCGTGACGCCGGAGGACGGCGTCTCGATCTCACGCGACGGCCACACCGCCGTCGTCCAGGCCGGTGCCGCCGGCAACCCGACCGAGATGGTGCGGGCCGCCGACGACCTCAAGGGCGAGCTCCGCGCGGCGGGCGGCGAGGACGTCGAGGTCGCGCTGACCGGCGCCTCCGGCCTCTGGTCGGACTTCAACGAGGCGAACCGCACCGCGATGCTGAAGTCGGAGCTGATCTCGTGGCCCGTCACGCTGGCGATCCTCGTGCTCGCGTTCGGCTCGCTCGTCGCCGCCGGCCTGCCCCTGATGCTGACGATCCTCGGCCTCGTCGCCGCTGCCGGCTCGCTCTTCCTCGTGTCGCAGGTCGCGGACGTGTCGATCTGGGCGATGAACTTCGCGCTGATGTTCGCGCTCGCGCTCGGGATCGACTACGCGCTCTTCGTCGTCCACCGCTTCCGCGGCTCGTTCTTCGGCTCGAAACTGTCGGCCGTCGACGCGGTGGCCGTGACGATGGACACGGCCGGAAAGGCCGTGCTCTTCTCCGGCTTGACGGTGATCGTCTCGCTCTCGGCGGTGATGCTCGTGCCGAGCCCCGCCTTCCGCTCGATGGCGCTCGGGATCATGCTCGCCGTGCTCTTCGTGCTGGCGGCGACGCTGACGCTGCTGCCGGCCGTGCTCGGCAAGCTCGGCGCCCGCGTCGACCGGCTTTCGCTCCCGTGGGTCCATGCCGGCGAGCACCGCTCGCCCGCGTTCGCCCGCTGGGGCGAGCGCCTCTGGCGACGGCCGCTCCGGTGGGGCGTCGCCGTGACGGTGCTGCTCGTCGTGCTCGCCCTGCCCGCGTTCGGGCTGAAGACCGGAATGCCGTCGATCAAGGTCGTGCCCGAGGAGGATTCCTCCCGCCGCGGCTACGACCTCGTGCAGGCGGCGTTCGGCCCGGGAGCTCCAGGCGCGCTCCAGGTCGTCGTCCCCCGCGCCGACGCGGACGCGGCGGCCGGGATCCTGCGCGGCGACGACGGAGTCGCCCAGGTCGTCGCGGCCGGAGAGTCGCCGACCACGGCGCTGCTCCAGGCCGTGCCGGCGGTCGATCCGTCCGATCCCGCGCTCGGCGACACCATCGACCGGCTCCGCTCGGCGCTGCCCGCGCGGGCGCTCGTCGGCGGCTCGCCGGCCGAGAACCACGACCTCGAGGCGGCGCTCGCCGCGCGGACGCCGCTCGTCGTCGGCGTCGTGCTGGTGCTCGGCTTCCTGCTCCTGCTCGTCGCGCTGCAGGCGCCGATCATCGCCGCGGTCGGCGTCGTCACGAACCTGCTCGCCACGGCGGCGGCGTTCGGCGTCGCCACGCTGATCTTCCAGGAGGGTCACGGCGCCGGGCTGCTCCGCTTCGAGTCGCAGGGCTTCCTCGACGCCTGGGCGCCGGTGTTCTTCTTCGCGATGATCTTCGCGATCTCGATGGACTACACGGTCTTCCTGCTCTCCTCGGCGAAGGAGCACTGGGACACGACCGGCGACGCGAAGGACGCGATGGTCGGCGGCCTCGCCCACTCCGGGCGCGTGATCTTCGCGGCCGCGGCGGTGATGGTCGCGATCTTCTTCACGTTCGCGCTCTCCGGGCCGCTGCCGCCGAAGGAGATGGGCGTCATCCTCGGCGTCGCGGTGCTGCTCGACGCGGCCCTGATCCGGCTCGTGCTCGTGCCGGTGCTGCTGCGCCTGCTCGGCCCCGCCGCCTGGGCCCGCCCCCGCTGGCTCGCCTGGCTCCCCGACGTCAGGTTTGGACACTCGTAGGCGAGAGCTCGGTCAGACGGCGTCGCGCAGGCGCTCGAGCTCGGACTCGAGCAGCGCGACGCCGCGGCTGAGCGCCACGCACTGGTCGCGCAGGGCGTCGAGCTCGCTGACGAGCCTGCGCCGCTCGGGCTCTTCGGCGGCGGGCCGCACGGGCGGGCGAAGGCCGGCGCTGATCCCGAACTCGGTCTTCAGCAGGCCGCCGTGCTGCTCTGCGAGCGCGTTCGCGACGGCCCCCGCCGAGGCGAGCCCGAGCTCGACCAGCGCCTGGCCGAGCGGCGTCCCGCTGCGGCGCTGCTCGGCGATCGCCTCGTCGAGCTGTGCTTGCGTGACGAAGCCCTCCTCGACCATGATCTGGCCGAACTGACGCCGGATTCCGGTGTGGGGAGCCTCCATGGCTGGGAATATCGGCACTTGCAGGAACGAGCGTTAGACGTCCGTTCGCGCCGGGTAACCGCGGCGGGTGGACGCCTGCTCCCACTGTGGCGCCGACCTACCCGGCGGCGCTGCCTACTGCCCCTCGTGCGGCCGCCCGACGGACGCCGACGCGGCGACGGAAGTCGCCCATGTCGCGCCGATCGACGTCCAGCGGGCCGAGCCGCGCTACTTCGGGCTCGGGCCGCCGGTGTTCGTGCTCGCGGTCGCCGGACTGCTGCTCGTGGCCGGCGTGCTCCTGCTCGTCTTCGGGAGCTTCGCCTTCGGCGTCCTCGCGATCATCGTCGCGGTCGGCCTCCTGCCCACGTTCCTCGCGGGCGCGAGGCGCTGGCCCGAGCATCCCGTCGCACAGGTAGGGCTTAGCACTGCCGACCGGGCGCGCGACGAGGCGAGCGTGGCCGTCGACTCGATCTCGACGTGGTCGCGCACCGGACGCGACGTCGTGCGCGTGCGCAAGGAGATCTTCGCGCTGCGTCGCGAGCGGGACGCGAAGATCCGCGAGCTCGGCGTCTCGGTGTACGAAGAGGACGGCCGCATGGACGAGCTGAAGGCCGCGGCGAAGGAGCTCGACGAGCGGATCGAGGCGGACGAGCGCGAGCTGCAACGCACGGTCGCCCGTGCGCGCCGCCGCGTCCGCAAGGGCCGGGCGGCGGTGGCCTCGACCGAGGTGATCAAGCCAACGGAGTCGGCAGCCCCCGACTCAGACACGCTCGAGGAACGCGCACCGGAGCCGCCGGGCGGGGAGGGGCGAGGCGCCGACGCGACGGACGACGAAGCTGCTCCCGTCGACGTCGAGAAGCGTTCCTGAGGCGGGCGAGGGCCCGGGCCACTCGACCAGCGCGTAGCCGCTCGGAGCGGGAACGAAGAGGAGATGAGCCTGCTCGGCGGCGGCCTCCGCGACGGTCGCTTCCCCGGCCTGCCGCTGCTCCGCCTGCGCGCGCAGTGCGGCGAGGTCGGCCCCCAGCTCTTTGATCCGGGCGGCGCCGAGCCGGTTCGACGTCTCGAGGTCCTCGCGGGTGGCGAGCGCCGCCCGCAGCTCGGCCTCGAGCTCCGCGATCCGCGCGGCAGCGGCGGCGGTCACATGGGCGACCTCGCCCGCGTGCGCCTGCGCAGCCTCGCTCGAGCGCGCCTCGAGCTCGCTCGCCGTCTGTGCGAGCGCGTTCCGCTCGGCGAGAGCCGCGTCGAGCCGCGACTCGAGCTCGGGGAGGCGGTCGGCCTCCCGCTCCGGCTCCGGCTCCGGTGCGACCTCCGGCTCCGGCTCCGGCGCGACCTCCGGCTCCGGCTCCGGCGCGACCTCCGGCGCAGGCTCCGGAACGGAAGCGTCCGGTACGCCCGAGTCGGCGGCGGAGAGCGCGTCCGGACGAGGGTGGAGGCCGGCGCTGATCCCGAACTCGGTCTTCAGCAGGCCGCCGTGCTGCTCGGCGAGCGCGTTCGCGACCGCGCCCTCGGAGACGAAGCCGAGCTCGACGAGGAGCTTGCCGAGCGGGCGCCCCAGCCGCGCCTGCTCGCCCAGCGCGTAGGCCAGCTGCTCGGAGCTGATGAAGCCTTCGTCGACCATGATCTGGCCGAGCTGACGCCGGGTGTCGTGGACCGCAGCCACACTTGCTCTATCGGCTCCGCGGGCGTGAAGCTCGACCCCGTTCTCAGGCACGCTCGCCGGCGAGCGTCCAGAGGACGAAGGCGAGCCAGTGAACGCCGATCACGTCGGTCTGGAGGCCGAGCACGAGCACCGCGGCGAGCGAGGCGCCGAGCCAGGGGGTGCGGCGGAGCACGACCCGGAGCAGCGCGACGCTCCACGCGACGAAGGCGAGCAGCCCCAGGAGGCCCAGCTCGACGCCGAGCTCGGTGTAGGTCGACTCGCCTGCGCGGATCTCGGCTCCGGTGCGCTTCGCGGTCACCCCCGCGTTGCCGACCCCGTAGCCCCAGGGCTGCTCGGCGACCGTCTCGATCCCGTCGCGCAGGCTGTCGAGGTGGCTGTTGAAGGAGGACTCGCTCGGGCTGAACGGGTCGCCGCTCGTCGGCTCCTCCTGCCCTCCCGCACGCTGGATCTCGAGCTCCGCCGGCGTGAAGCGCGTCTCCGGTGCGATCTCCGGGTAGGCGCGGATGAAGAAGAACGACGCCGCCACGAGCACCACGGCCGCCGCGACGGGCCACCAGCTCCGGAGCGCCCAGGCGAGCACGACGAGCCCGAAGGCGAGCGCGGCGAGCGTCGTGCGCGAGTAGGTGAAGAGGAGGCCGATCCCGAGCAGCCCGGTGACGAGCGAGAGCGAGCGCGACCCCTTCCACGTCGCCGCGACCAGGATCGCGACGAGCAGGAGATAGGCGGTCGCCAGCGGGCTGAGGAAGGTGGAGACGAGCCGCCGCAGCGGCCGCTCATCGCCCGGGTTGTAGACGAAGTTCTCGGGCAGGCCGGAGAGGCCCTCGTACTCGAGCCCGAGCTGCTCGCGGTACCAGCCGGGCACGCCCGAGTCGCGCCAGGTCTGGAGCGACACCGCGTAGATGTCGACGAGCCCCCACGCGGCCACGACCGCGGCGACGCCGAGGATCGCCCAGCCGACGACTGTGCGGTCGCGGTGCGAGAGCGTCAGCCCCCGGCCGAGGAAGTAGCAGGCGACGGGGGTCAGGTCGTGGCGGACGCCGTAGAGAACGCCGCGCGCCGTCGCGTCGCCGCCGAGCCAGTCCTGCGGGATCAGGGCATAGAGGAGGACGAAGGCCGCGTAGGCGAACGCGAGCCAGTCGGCCGAGGTCGCCTTGAAGGGGATCCCGCGCCGCCGCCAGACGATCACCCCGAGCGCGGCGGCGAGCAGCACCTCCTTCCAGGCGGAGACCGCGTCCAGCGCGAGGTCGCGGACGCCTGCGTCCCACAGCAGCGCCATCGCGAGGTTGTGGAACGGCAGCGCGACGACGAAGGCGAGGAGCGCCCAGAATGGCAGCCGGCTAGCGGTCAACGATCGCCGCCAGCGTGAGGCCGAGGTTGACGAGCCGCACGTCGCCGGGGAAGAGGTCGCGCAGCGCGCGCGGGCCGAGCAGGTGGTTCTCCTTCGCCCACGGCTTGCGGGCGAGGTCGTAGGCGCGGTGGGCGAGCGGCTCCGGCAGCCAGTGGACGAGCGGCAGCCGCGTGTGCACCTCGACCGGGAACCAGCGGTTCGGCGTCGTCACGAAGGCCCGCGGCGCGACGCGCAGCGCCTCAGCGACGAACCGCCGCTGCTCCTCCCGCCCGCCGACGTGCTCGACGACGGCGTTCGAGAAGACGACGTCGAACTCCCCGTCGGCGAAGGGCAGCGCGAGCGCGTCGCCCTGGACGTAGTGCGTTCGCGGGTAGCGGGCGCGGAAGCGCGCGCCGTCGCTCAGCCCTAGCGCGGTGATCCGATCCGGCCACGGGTAGAGCTCCTCGAAGAAGTTGAGCGTCGCGCAGCCGCCGCCGTCGCCGAAGCCGAAATCGTCGGCGCCGAGGTCCAGGACCCTCGTCTCCGCGGTCGGGGCGATCGTCTCCATGAAGAGGGCGAGCTTCCGCCGCCGGGAGCGGAGCGACATGGCGTCGGCGAGGCCCATCAGAGGGGAACAGTAAGGTGCTGACCGGTGATCGACGACGTCGTCAGGCCGTGCGGCCCCTACCGCCTCCACCTGATGACGTATGGGCGGGAGTACGAGACGCCGCTCCCGGGCGGCGGCCGCGGCCGGGCGTGGCAGCGGAGCGACGGCCTCGTCGTCCTGCGCGCGCCGGACGAGGAGGGCCTCGCGCTGCTCCGCTTCTGCCTCGCGCTGGACGCGGATACGACCGAGTTCGCGCGGCGCTTCCGCAGCGACCCCTTGCTCGGGCCGTCGATCCGCAACCTGCACGGGCTGCGGCCGCTGCGCCGCCCGACCGTCGCCCACGCGCTGCTGCGAGCGATCTGCGGCCAGCTGATCGAGGCCCGGCGGGCGCTCGCGATCGAGCGAGCGGTGATCCGGGCGGTCGGCGAGCCCGTCCCCACGCGAGAGGCGCTCGGCGCGCTCGCCCCCGCGCAGCTGCGTCGGCTCGGCCTCGCCACGCACCGCGCCGCGACGCTCGTCCGCGTCTGCCGCACGATCGACGTCGAGGGATTGCGGCGCCTGCCGATCGAGGCGGTCGAGGCGAGGCTCCTGCGCGAGCGCGGGCTCGGGCCGTGGTCGCTCGGCGTGATCGCCCTCGAGGGGCTCGGCAGCTTCCGCCACGGGCTCGTCGGCGACCTCGGCCTCGTCAAGCTCTGCTCCGCCCTCCGGGGCCGCTGGGTCGAGCTCCACGAGACGGCCGAGCTGCTCGAGCCGTACGGGGAATGGTCCGGCCTGGCGGGCGTTTACCTCCTCAAAGGCTGGAGCGCCGGACTGGTTCCCGGCGCGAGCGCGGACCGGGCCCGGCTCGTCCGCTCGCGCGCCGCTTGACGGAGGATTAGGATCGCGCAGATGCTCGGACACAACTCGAAGATCGACCTGATCAAGCGGGTGCCGCTCTTCTCGTCGGCGTCCAAGGCCGAGCTCGCGGAGATCGCGCTGATCGCGGACGAGATCGACCTGCCCGAGGGGAAGACGTTGATCCACGAGGGCGACACGGGCCGCGAGTTCTTCGTCCTCGTCGAGGGCACCGCCGAGGTGACTCGCGGGGGCAAGAAGGTCGCGCCGCTCGGCCCGGGCGACTTCTTCGGCGAGATCGCGCTGATCGCGAAGACGCCGCGGAACGCGACGATCACGACCACCTCGCCGGTGCGCGCGCTCGTGGTCACCGACCGGGCGTTCAAGCAGCTGCTCGACCACTCGCCGACGATCGCCGTCGTCGTCCTCGTCGCGCTCGCCGAGCGCCTCGCGCCGACGGCGCTCTAGCCTCCCCTAGACTTCTGCGATGGCGGTCGACCAGCGCAAGATCGCGATCCTCGGCGCCGGCCAGATCGGCGAGGCGCTCCTCAGCGGCCTGCTCTCGTCCGGCTGGCGGACGGCCGGCGAGCTCTCGGCGTCGACGCGGCGCGAGGAGCGCGCGGCGGAGCTGCGCGAGCG
>DATKBA010000025.1:0-9456 GCA_035514455.1 Gaiellaceae bacterium
CGTCGCCGCCTGCAGGCGGTAGAGCGCCTTGATCGACGACTCGCGCCTCCCTGCCGCGTCTGCGAGCTCCTCCTCCGCGGCCTGCCTCTCTGCGAGCAGTGCGGCGAGCTTCTCCTGCGCGCTCCGCCGTGCGATCCCCGCAGCCGTCTTCCGCTCCTCGGCGGCGTCGCGGCGCGCGTCGGCCGTGGCGAGGTCGAGCTCGGCGATCCGCGCTCGCAGACGGGCGATCTCGCCTGCGAGCTTCTCGGCGCGCTCGGCCGCCGTCGCCTGAAGCGCGAGCGGGCGCAGCCGCTTCCGCACCTCCGCCTCGACATCGCGGGCGCGCTCGACCTGGATCCCGACGCGGGCCAGCTTCAGCTCCGCGCGATGCTTGCGGCGCTTGAACTTGCCGAGCCCCGCGGCCTCCTCGACGAGCTCGCGCCGCTCCTCGGGCCTCGAGGCCAGCACGGCCTCGACCTTGCCCTGGCTGACGATCGAGTGCATCGACCCGCTGAGGCCGACGTCCGCGAGGAGCTCGACGAGGTCGGTTCGGCGCACCTGCGCTCTGTTGACGAGGTACTGGCCCTCGCCACCGCGCTGGAGCCGCCGCGCGATCGAGACCTCGGAGAAGTCGAGGTCGGGAAAGCCACCGCTCTCGTTGTCGAAGACGAGCTCGACCTCGCAGCTCTCGGCCGGGGTCCGGCCCTCGGCGCCGTTGAAGAGGACGTCGTCGGGCTTCTCCGCGCGCAGCTCGGAGGGCGCCAGCGAGCCGGCCGCCCAGACGATCGCGTCCGCCACGTTCGACTTCCCGGAGCCGTTCGGGCCGACGACGACGGCCACGCCCGGCTCCAACTTCAGCTCGAGCGTGTCCGGGAACGACTTGAAGCCGCGCAGGCGGAGAGAGCGCAGATGCACGAGTGGGAACCTAGCGGGCTGCTCGGCTAGACAGACAGCGCGGCCAGCGCCTCCTTGGCCGCGGCCTGCTCTGCCTCCTTCTTCGTCCGGCCGGAGCCCGTGCCGAGCTCCTCGCCGTCGATCTGAGCGGCGCAGGAGAAGTAGCGCTCGTGGGCGGGGCCCTCGACGTCGGTGACGACGTAGGCGACCGTCCGCCCGGACCTCGCGAGCGCCTCCTGCAGCTCGGTCTTGTGGTCGACGTGCGTCGTCCGCGCGTACTCGATCCGGTCCGAGAACGCGGCCACGATCGCCGCCTCGACCGGCTGGTAGCCGTGCTCGAGGAAGAGCGCCGCGATCGCGGCCTCAAGCAGCGCGGCGCTGACGTTGCGGCTCTTGACGATCCGCGCGAGCTCGTCGCTCGCGAGCTCCTCCCCCGCCGCCTCCCCCAGCCGCTCGCCGAGCCGGAGCTCGCGGGCCACGGCGGCGCAGCTCTGGCGGGAGACGACGTGCGAGCGGATCTTCGCGAGCCGGCCCTCGGACGCATCCGGGTAGCGCTCGTACAGCTCCTTCGCGATCGCCAGCTCGAGCACGCTGTCGCCGAGGAATTCGAGCCGCTCATAGGACGACGCGCGGTCCGGCGCCCAGGAGGTGTGCGTAAAGACGTGCCGGGTCCGCTCGCGCGGCAGCGCGTCGATCAGACGTCCGAGCGCCGTCGGATCGCCTGTCGGTGCGGTGCTACTGGTGCGACGAGACGTAGTCGACGGCCTGCCCGACGGTCGTGATCTTCTGCGCGTCCTCGTCCGAAATCTTGATCCCGAACTGGTCCTCGAGCTCCATAATCAGCTCGACGAGATCGAGCGAGTCCGCGTCCAGGTCCTCCTGGAACGACGCCTCCTCGTTGATCTCGGACTCCTCGACGCCGAGCTGCTCGGTCAGGACTTCCTTGACCCGCTCGAACACTTCCTCACGCGACGCTGCCAAATTCGACTCCTTGGGTGGATGGGGCCAGAGCGCGCCCGATCATACAGCGGTCGTCGGCGCCTGTTCCCGCAAACGGGCGGCCAGGCGGCCGACGACGTCGTGCTCGACGCCGCGCGCCGCGAGCCGGATCGCGTTCGCGATCGCCCGGCGCGAGGAGTTCCCGTGGGCGATCACGGACAGCCCGCGCAGCCCGAGCAGGTAGGCGCCCCCGTAGGTGTCGGGGTCGAGCCGCTCTGCGAGGCGCCGCGCAGCGGGCCGGATCAGCAACCCGCCGAGCTTCCCGCGCGTGGTCGCGGCGATCTCCTCGCGGAGCGCGTCGAGGAGGGTGGCGATCGTGCCCTCGAGCAGCTTCAGCGCGACGTTTCCCGTGAAGCCGTCGCAGACGACGACGTCGGCGACCCCGGCGAGCAGGTCCCGGCTCTCTGCGTTGCCGGCGAAGCGCAGGTCGCTGCCGGCGAGCAGCGCGTGCGCCTCGAGCGTCAGCTGGTTTCCCTTCTCGGCCTCCTCGCCGATCGAGAGGAGCCGCACCTCGGGCCTGGGGAGATCGAGGATCTCTTCGGCGAAGATCGCGCCCATCAGGCCGAACTGGAGCAGGTGCTCCGCACGCCCGTCGGCGTTCGCGCCCGAGTCGAGCAGCACCGAGAGGCCGCGGCGCGTGGGGATCGGCACGGCGATCGCAGGGCGCATCACGCCGGGGATCCGGCGCAGGTGGAGCAGGCCCGCGGCGAGCATCGCGCCGGTGTTCCCTGCGGAGACGACGGCGTCGGCCCGGCCCTCGGAGACCGCGACGTTCGCGGCGACGAGCGAGGACCCCGGCTTGCCGCGCACGGCCTCGGCCGGCTTCTCGTGCATCTCGATCGCCTCGGTCGTCTCGACGAGCTCGAGGCCGTGCGTGTCGATGGCGCCGCTGCCGAAGAGCGTGATCTCGATCCCGTCCGCGGCTGCGTCGAGCGCGCCCGCGACGATCTCGTCCGGCGCCCGATCGCCGCCCATCGCGTCGACGGCTATCCGGGCCACGCTAGGGGGCCGGAGTGCGGAGCGGCTCGATCTCGCGTCCCTTGTACGTGTGGCACGTCGGGCAGACGCGGTGCGGCCGCTTGGGCTGGCCGCAGGTCGGGCAGACGTTCACGCGCGGAGCGTCGATGCCGTGCTGCGCGCGGCGCTTGTCTCGACGGGCCTTCGACGTCTTCTTCTTGGGGACTGCCATGAGCCGCGGCAGTATAGCCACATGCAGGCGGTGCTCCCGGCGCGCGAGTCGTACGTCCCTGTCGGCGGCGCTCGCCTGTTCGCCCGCGAGCTCGGCCAGGGGCCGCCGATCGTCGTCCTCCACGGCGGGCCCGAACTCGACCACCGGTACCTGCTGCCGGAGCTGGACCGGCTCGCCGGCTCGTTCCGTCTCGTCTACTACGACCAGCGCGGGCGGGGCCGCTCGGCGGACGGCGTCTCGCCCGAGGACGTGACCCTCGATTCCGAGCTCGCGGATCTCGAGTCGATCCGGCGCCACTTCGGGCTCGCGCGCGTGGCGGTGCTCGGCCACTCCTGGGGCGGACTCCTGGCGATGGAGTACGCCGTGCGCCATCCGGACCGCGTCTCGCACCTCGTCCTCCTGAACACGGTGCCCGCGTCGCACGCCGGCTTTCTGCGGCTGCGAGCCGAGCTGCGCGAACGGCGGGCGCCGGGCGAGGTCGAGGCGATGGAGGCGATCGCGGCGGGCGACCGCTACCGGCGAGGCGACCTCGACGCGGAGGCGGAGTACCTCCGGCTCCACTTTCGGACCGCCCTGCGGGAGCCGCGGCACCTGGAGGCGATCCTGGGCCGGCTCAGGGAGAGCTTCACGCCCGAGACGGTGCTGAAGGCACGCGCGATCGACCACCGGCTCGGCGAGGAGACCTGGGAGTCCGAGCATTTCGACCTCCACCCCGCGCTGCGCGAGCTCGACGTCCCCACGCTGGTGCTGCACGGCGAGGACGACTTCATCCCGGTCGAGCTCGCCGCGCACGTCGCCGACTCGATCCCGCACGCGCTCCTGACCGTGCTGCCGGAGTGCGGCCACTTCTCCTATCTCGAGCGTCCCGAGGCGGTTCAGCGAAGCGTCGCGGCGCTCTTCGCACGGAGTTGATCAGAGCCGGTCGCGCAGCTCCTCCAGCGCCGACCAGCGCGGGTCGGTCCGCTCGTCGGCGTGGACGTGCGGCTCGAGGTTCAGGTCCTTCCCGCACGTCGGGCAGAGGCCCGCGCAGTCGGGGGCGTGCAGGATCTGATCCGGGAGCGCGAGCGCGATCGCGTCGCGCGCCCAGGCGGTCAGCTCGAGCTGGTCCTCGACGACGTACTCGCTCCGGAGCTCGTCGTCCGCTCCCGGCTCGGCGGCGTGGTACTCGCGGGCGTCGACGTGGACGTCGACCACGGCGTCCGCGAGGCAGCGCATGCACGGTCCGTGCAGGCGGACGCCGAACGCGAGCCGGAGGTCGAGCCCCGTCGTCGCCTGGCCGACGGTCAGCTCCGCCTCGACCTCGGCCGGGACGGGCAGGTAGCGCTGACCGCCGAGCGCGAACGGCTCCAGGTCGATCGGGATCAGATCGCGCTGCTCCTCGCCGGGACGGAGCTTCAGCCGCCGGAGCGGGAACCTCGTCATCGCACGAGCCTAGCGCGTCCCGCCGCGCTGTAAGCGTTGTGTAAGCCGTCCGTTCGAAGCGCACAACCCTGGGTACGTTCGCTGTACCGAACTGAATCGGAAGGAGAACCATGAGCACGCAGATCGAGACCGTACGGTCCCGCCCGGCACTCTGGGCGCTCGCGGGAGCGGGCATCCTCGCGCTCGCGTTGGTCGCGAGCGTGGCCGCCCTGAGCGGCTCCGGCTTCGCCGCTCCCAGCGCGATCGCGCAGTACGCGCCCGCGAACACGGTCGCGCCGACGATCTCCGGGACGGCGCAGCAGGGCAACACGCTGACCGGCAACCCCGGCACGTGGACGGGCGACCAGCCGATCGTGTTCGAGTTCACGTGGCTCCGCTGCAACGCCAGCGGCAACAACTGCGTCGCGATCCCGGCGGCGACCGCCCAGACCTACGCGGTGACGGCTGCCGACGTCGGCAGCACGCTGCGGGTCAGCGTCACCGGCCGGAACAGCCAGGGCTCGAGCTCGGCGACGTCGGCGCAGACCGCCGTCGTCACCGCCGCCGCGGCGCCTGCCCCGGGCTCGAGCCGGAACGTCTCGGCCGTGTCGCTGCCCGACCGGCTGATCATCGACACCGTCCAGTTCACGCCGAATCCGGTGCGCACGCGGACGCAGCCGATCAACGTCCGGGTCCGTGTGCTCGACACGCGCGGCTTTGCCATCCAGGACGCGGTCGTGTTCATCCGCTCGACGCCCGTGGTCACGAACACCCCGCCCGAGGGGCGGACGGACGCGCAGGGCTACGTGACGTTCAGCGTCTTGCCGCAGGCGGACTTCCCGATCCGGAACAGCTACAGCGTCCAGTTCTTCGTCCGGGCGCGCAAGACCGGTGACAACCCGCTCGCGGGCGTCTCGACCAGGCGGCTCGTCCAGGTCGCGACCCGGCGCTAGCCGGCGACACCGAGGGGATTCAGCCGCCGGGCGCGCTCGAGCGCCCGGCGGCGCCCCTCGCCACTCTCGACGCGCGCGAGCGCAAGCCAGAGCTCGACGTCGCCCGCGTCGAGCTCGAGCCCCTCCCGGAAGCTCGCGGCGGCCGCAACCGGGTCGCCCAGCGCGCGCTGCGCCTCGCCGCGCAGCCGGTGGGCCTCGGCCGACCACGGCGCGAGGCGCGACGCGGTCTCGGCGCGATGCTCCGCGGCCGCCGGATCGTCCGCTCGGAGAGCGCGCGCGCTCGCGGAGACGAACGAGTTGCCGGGCAGGGCAGCGGCAGCGAGCAGCGCGACGGCCGCGAGCCCGGCGAGGGCGGCCCCGCGCGGCACGCGGACCGTGCGCCCGCCCGCGGCTCCGAGCAGGAACGCGCCGCAGGCGAGCCCGGCGACCGGGATCGCGGTCAGCTCGAGGTCCCAGTCCACCCCGGCGTGGAGGACGAACGCCGCGTACGCCCCCGCCGCGGCAGGGACGAACGGCCGCTCGCGGGCGCGCGCCGCCGCCGCGAGCGGCGCGAGCAGCGCGGCGAGGACGAGAGCCAGGCCGACGGGCCCGAGCTCCGAGAGCGTCTCGACGTAGAGGCCGTGCGCGTCGCGGGCGGGAAACGCCTCGTCGCGCTCGGCAAGCCAGGTCCGGACCCAGGTGCCCGCGCCGGAGCCGAGCAGCGGCCGTTCGGCCGCCCCCTCGACCGCGACCCGCCAGTACGCCGACCGCTCGTCGCTCTGCGTCACCCCGGCGGCGCCGAGCGCGCAGGCGCCGGCGACGAGCACGGCCGGGAACGCGAGCCGGGCGGACGGGCCACGCAGAGCCGCCGCCGCGGCGGCGCCGGCGACGACTGCGAGGAGCGCGCCGCGGCTGTCCGTGACGAGGAGGACGGCCGCGAGCGGCACGCAGGCGAGCAGCCAGCTACGGCGCTGGCGCGCGAGCCCGAGCGCGAGCAGCAGGCCGATCCCGGCGAGGATCGCGACCCCGTTCCCGTAGCCGAGCGGCAGCGCATCCGCGCCCGTCTCGGAGCCCGCGCCCACCCGGGTGACGAGGTTCCAGCCCGACGCGAGCGTGGCCGCGGCGACGACGCCCGCGAGCGCCTCGACCGGGGCCCGCAGCGCGACGAACGCGGCGAGCGCCGCGAGCGGGACGAGCAGGCGCTGCGCGTCGAGCACGCTCAGCGGGACGCTGAGGCTCCACCAGGCCGAGAGCGCCGCCCAGACGGCCAGGCCGGCCAGCGCGGCGAGCGCGAGCAGCTCGAGCCGGGAGACCTCCCGCACGTCGCGTACGACGATCGCCGCGGCGGCAGCCCACGCCAGGCCGAGCGCCGCCCAGCCCCAGGAGGGCGGGTCGTAGCCGCCGTTCGCGAAGGCGAGCCCGCCGACGGCGAGCACGCTGAGGAGGAACGGCGCTGGGCGCCGCACGCCGCTAGAGGTAGCTGGTTTCGTCTTCCGGCTCGCGCGGGCCGACGCCCGCGACGACCGTCTCCTGCGAGCGCTCGTGCAGCCGCTCCCGGCCGCGCTTCACGGCGGTCAGGAACTTGTCGAGGTTGACCTCGAGCGTGGAGAGGATCCCGTCCGCCCAGTCCTCCATCTCCAGCCGCGTCTCGCGCGCCTGGCGCCGCGCGTCGTCGACGATCTCCTGCGCCTGCCGCTCTGCGAGCTTGACGATCTCCGTCTGCGAGGCCTCGCGCACGGCCTGCTCGCGCGCCTCGCCCAGGATCCGGTCGGTCTCCCGCTTCGCCTCGGCGAGCATCTCCTGGCGCTCCTTCACGATCCAGCGGGCCTGCTTGATCTCCTCCGGGATCGTCGCGCGCATCTGATCGAGGATGTCGTAGATCTCCTCGCGGTCGATCCGCACCTGGTCCGTGAGGGGAACGGCCTTCGCGTTGTGCACGAGGTCGTCGAGCTTGTCGATCAGTACCAGAACGTCCATGTGCGCAGTCTACTCCCGGGGGTTTTCCGGAGCACCGGGGCGGCCGTTCGGGAACTTCTCCGCGAGGCGGCGCGCGACGATGTCCGGGACGAGTTCGTCAACCTTTCCTCCGAACGCTGCAATCTCCTTCACGCCGCTGGACGAAACGAAGCTGACGGCCGGGCTCGCCATCACGTAGACGGTCTCGATCTCCGGCGCGAGGTGCCGGTTCAGCTGGTTCATCTGGAACTCCCACTCGAAGTCCGAGATCACGCGCAGGCCCTTCACGATCACCTTCGCCTGCCAGCGCCGCGCGAACTCGACCACGAGCTCGGAGAAGACGTCGACCTCCACGTTCGGCAGCTCGGCGAGCGCCTGCTCGAGAAATCCGACGCGCTCCTCGAGGCTGAAGAGCGGCTGCTTGTGCTGCGGCTTGCCGACGACGCCGACGACGACGCGGTCGAAGATCGCCGACGCGCGGCCGATCACGTCGACGTGGCCGAGCGTGACCGGGTCGTAGCTTCCTGGGCAGATGGCGGTGATCAAGATGGATGCTCGAAGAGGGAGAGCCGCGCGGAACCGTACCGCCGCGACGTGCGGAGCGAGAGCGGAAGCGACGGCTCGAGGCGCGACGACGTCTCGACGACGAGCAGGCCGTCCGGAGCGAGCACACGCGCGAGCGGCCCGGCGAGCTTCGGCTCGAGCTCCGCCCAGGCCTCGTAGGGCGGGTCGACGAGGACGAGGTCGTACGTGCGGGAGTCCTTCCGGAGCGTCCAGAGGACGTCGGCGCAGGTGACGCGCGCCCCCGTCAGGCTCAACTTCTCCAGGTTCTCGGAGATCGTCCGGCACGCGGCGCGGTCGCTCTCGACGAAGGTCGCGCTCGCCGCGCCCCGGGAGAGCGCCTCCAGGCCCATCGCGCCGGAGCCGGCGTAGAGGTCGAGCACGGTCGCGCCGTCGACCGGCCCGATCAGGTTGAAGGCGGCCTCGCGGACGTGGTCGCCGGTCGGCCGGGTGGCGAGGCCCTTCGGCGCGGCGATCCGGGCGCCGCGGCGGGTGCCGGCGATGATCCTCATGCGCCGGGGCTGAGGACCTCGAGCCCCGCGGCCTCGGCAGCTTCGGCCAGGCGGCGGTCGTACACGAGCATCTCGCGCGCGCCGATGCGCAGCGCGCTCGCGAGGTGGATCGCGTCGAGAGACCGCACCCGCGCCGACGTCCACGAGACGGCGGCCTCGAGCAGCTCGCGATCCACCTCGACGACGTCGGTGTCGTCGAGCTCTTCGCGCGCGCGGCGCGCCCCGTCGCCGCCGAGGCCCGCCACCCGGACGGCGCGGAGCACCTCGACCAACGCGAGCGCGGACGACGCGAGCGACGGATCGTGCAACTCGAGAAAGTCACGCAGCGCCGATGTCTCCGGCTCCTCGACGACCAGCTTCACGAGCGCCGACGCGTCGGCGTAGACCGGAGACTCAGTCGCCGCGGTCGTCGGCAAGCGCCTCGCTCGCGGAGATCGGGCCGGTCTGCCGCAACGGTGGCGGGAGCGGATAGGTCCGCCGTCGTCGCGCAGGCCGGAGCTTTCCCTCCGCGATCAGCTGCGCGCGACGGTCTGCGCTGTACGGGACGAGCATCGCGATCGGCTTGCCGTCGTGCGTGACCTCGATCGACTCGCCGTTGCGGACCCGCCGGATGGTCTGCGTGAGCGTGTCCCGAAGCTCGCGGATCCCCATGCGCGTCATTGTGACCACATGCTACCACAGCGGCGGATGGCGCTCTGGCGAGAGCACGCTGGCCCAAGCGAGCGCGCCGTTCTACGCCGCGCCCACGTGCTCAGCTCCGCCGAGCAACGTGTCCACCTCGTGCGCCATCGTCCCCTCCGGCAGCGCCCGCGCCGTCTCGCGGGCCGCCTCGAGCAGGTCGCGGTCTTTCGTGATCCGCGCGAAGCGAAGGTCGGAGAGACCCGACTGGCGGGCGCCGAGGAGGGCGCCGCCGCCGCGGATCTCGAGGTCCCGCTCGGCCAGGTCGAAGCCGTCCGTCGTCGCGACCAGGGCCTCGAGCCGCTCGGTCGCGCTCTCGGTCAGCTGCTCCTTCGGGCCGGAGACGAGCAGGCAG
>DATKBA010000026.1:0-10921 GCA_035514455.1 Gaiellaceae bacterium
GACCGCGCGCCGGCCGACGTCGAGGACGCTGCGCGCGCCGCGATCGCGGGGATCGAGCCGCCGGTGGAGCTTGCCCGGCTGCGCCTCCGACAGGCGGCGGGGCGGACGTTCGCGGACGCCGTCATCTCCGTCTCGCCGGGCGCGGCCGTCGGCCAGGGCCACGCAGCCGCCGACCGGGTGGAGGCGGAGCTCGAGCTGGTGCTGCCCGGAATCGACGTCGTCGTCCACGTCGAGCCGAGGCGGGAGGAGGCGGCTCTACGCGAGCGGGCCCATGCCGCGGCGTTGACGGTGCCGCGCGTCCGCGAGATCCACAACCTCCGCATCGTCTCGCTGCTCGACGGCGCGACCGAGCTCTCGCTGCATCTCAAGCTTCCCGGCGAGCTTTCCCTCGAAGAGGCCCACGCGCTCGCCGAGCAGGTCGAGCGCGCGATCTGCGTGGCCGTGCCCGAGATCGCGTCCGTGCAGACCCATCTCGAGCCGCTTGCCGAGGTCGGAGCCGGCGAGGTCGTCGAGGCGGCGGAGCTCGAGGAGGCGGTCGCGCTCGCGGCGGGCGGCCCGCCGCGCAGCCTGCGGCTGCTGCGGACGGAGCAGGGCGTCGTCGCGTTCGTCACGCTCGGGCTGGAGCCGGGCTCGACGCTCGCCGAGGCGCACGCGCGGGCGAGCGAGGTCGAGGAGCGCCTGCGCCGCGCCCGCCCGGACGTGGCGGATGTGATCGTGCACACGGAGCCGTGAAGATGGATGCAGACGTGCACTCCCGGACGTAGAAGAGAGTGATGCGGCGTCTTCCCGACCCCGAGCTGATCGCTCTCGTCCGCGAGGGGTCGCGCGATGCCGCCGGTGTGCTCTTCGATCGCTATTGGGAGTTCGCCTGGCGGTCGGCGTACGCCGTCACCGCGGACCGATCGCTCGCGGACGACGCGGCGCAGGACGCGATCCAGCGGGCGTTCGCCGCGCTGCCTCGGTTCGACGCGACTCGGCCGTTCGGCCCGTGGCTGAAGCGGATCGTCGTCAACCGCGCGATCGACCAGCTTCGTCGCAGCAGCAGGCTGGCCGTGCTCGACGAGACGGCGCCGCCAAAATGGGACCTCGGCCAGCCTGCCGACGCCGACGTCAGGCTCTGGGCCGCTGTCGACGCCGTCGCCGCCCTCGGCGAGGCGAAGCGCGTCGTCGTCGTGCTCCACTACTGGCTCGACCTGCCGCTCGACGAGATCGCCGGCGCATTGGGCATTCCGGTCGGGACGGTCGCGTCGCGTCTGAGCCGGGCGCTCGAGGAGCTCCGGCTCGTCCTGGAGGACGAACGTGTCGTCTGAGCTCGAGCGGCTTCTGCGCGCGGCGCGCCACGCTCTGCCCGGGTCGGACGCGGCAGCGACGACCCGGGCGCGGACGGGTGCGCTCGCTCAGGTCGGGGGGAAGCGACGGCCGCGAAGCCGGTCGGCGGCTGCGCTCGGGGCAGCACTGCTCGTCGCGACCGGTCTCGGTGTAGGTCTCGGGGCGCTGATCACGCCGAGCGGGACCGCCGCGCCGGCGCCGGCCGGGGTCGGTTTTCTGCCCGAGCGCGGTTGGAGCGTCCTCCAGAACGGCGGCGACGGCTCGCCGGCACGGCCCGCCGCCGCCATCGCCGCCAACGTGTCGTTGAGCCCGGCGGACGGCTCCGACGGGCTGCCGTACGCGACTCTAAGGGCGCTGCCTCCGCACGGGATCGTGATGGTGGTCGGCTTCGTCGAGCGCGAGCACGATCACTGGCAAGACAATCGCTTTCCCCGTCGCGGGCTCCCGCTCGACGTCCGTGACGCCGCTCCCTCCATCGAGTGGGGCGTCCAGGTCCGTCCGGAGCGGCCACTCGGCCAGTACCAGCTCCTGGCAGCCGTCAACGGCTACAACGTCGACGTCAACCTCTACTTCGGCGCGGCGCGGCCGTCGCAGCGACAGTTCGATGCCGCACAGCTTCAGCTCGACCGCCTCGTCGTCCGTGCGGCGCCCCCGCGAGCGGGAGCTCCGCGTGCTCTGTCGCTACGGCCGAGCACGTCGGCCGCGACGGCGCCGACGCGGGTGATCGACCGGACGTTCGTTTGCACGGTCGCGCCTCATGTCGGGGTGCGGTTCTTCGAAGTGTCTGCCGTCACGGGCTTCCGGGATCCGGACGAGCCCAAGCGATGGAGGTGGGCGGCGGGTGCCGAAATCGAGGGTGCCCGCCTCGGTTTCGCGTCTTCGCGTGCCGGGGCGCCGATGGAGCGACTCACTCGCTGGCTCTACGTCGATCCCGAGACCTGTAAGGCGGCCAGTGGGCGTGTGCTGCTTTCGCCGCGGGGACTCGTGGGCGGTGCCGCCAGCCAGCTCCAGGGCACTACTACCGTCGGCTCAGATTCCTATCGTTGCGTGACCCCAAGGCGATTCCTGCTCCGCGTGCGCGCTGTCTTCCGTACGCCGACCGCGCTCCGAGTCCAGCACCTCTTCGCGAAGCGCTGGCTGACAACCTCGACCGCGGCGGTTGCGACCGAGGTCAAGCTCGCCGCCCGTACAGAAGCGGGAAAGCAGCTCGCCTACACCGAGATCTTCCAGTCCGGCAAGGCGCGGTTGTTCGCTTCGAAAACCTGTAAGTTCGAGTGACGATGACTGATCGTCAGATTCCGGCCGCGGCCGAGATCGCGGCGCGCTTTCTCGCGAACATCGAGACCGTCGTGCGCGGCAAGACGGACGAGATCAAGCTCGTCCTGACCGCGTTCGTCTCCGGCGGCCACGTCCTGCTCGAGGACGTTCCCGGCACGGCGAAGACGGTGCTCGCGCGGGCGATCGCGGGCAGCGTCGAGGGCGCGACGAACCAGCGGATCCAGTGCACGCCCGACCTTCAGCCCACCGACGTCACCGGCCTCTCCGTCTTCGACCAGAAGGAGCGCGACTTCGAGTTCCGCCCCGGGCCGGTGTTCGCGAACGTCGTCCTCGTCGACGAGATCAACCGCGCGATGCCGAAGACGCAGTCGGCGCTCCTCGAGGCGATGGCCGAGCAGCAGGTGACGATCGACGGCGTCACGCGAGCGCTACCCGACCCGTTCCTCGTGCTCGCGACCGAGAACCCGATCGAGCAGGAGGGGACGTTCCCGCTGCCGGAGGCGCAGCTCGACCGCTTCTTCCTCCGCACGGCGCTCGGCTATCCCAGTGAGGAGGACGAGCTGACGATCGTGGAGGCGCAACGGCACGCGCACCCGCTCGCGACGCTCCGTCCGGTCGTCGATCTCGACGCGGTGCGGACGCTGCGGCGTGCCGTCGAGGAGGTTCATGTCGACGACGCGATCCGCCGCTGGACGATCCGGCTCGTGCGCGCGACGCGTGAGCTGGAAGGCGTCGCGATCGGCGCATCGGTGCGCGGCAGCCTCGCGCTCGAGCGCGCGATCCGGGCCTGGGCGCTGCTCGACGGGCGCGACTACGTGACGCCCGTCGACGTCGAGCGCCTCTTCCTGCCGGTCGTCATGCACCGGATCGTCTTCACGCCGAGCTTCGTTGCCAGCGCGCGCGAGATCGGCTGGGACGCGGCCGCCGACCGCTTCCGCGAGCAGTGCCTCGCGCTCGCGCCTCGCCCGGGCGCCGAGCTGGGCGTCGACCTGGTCGGAGCTCTCGCATGAGCCGGAGACGCGCGTTCGTTTCGACGTTTCTGCTCGGCCTGCTGCTCGCCGCCGGATCCCAGCTGGTCGACTCCCGCGACGGCGCCGCCGCCCCGACAGCCGAGAGCGTCACGTTCGGTGTGCGCGACTTCAGGAACGCGAACGGCGTACGCGTGCTGGTCTTCAGCGGGGCCGTTTCGGATCGGCAGGCCGGCCAGGAGGTCGAGATCCTCGGCCAGGACTGCGGCGTGCGCCACTCCCGCCTGATCGCCGGCACTCAGACCACGGCCGGTGGCGCGTTCCAGGCCGAGAACCCCCAGCAGAGCTTTCCCTGGTCGTTCACGCCGGTCTCCTCCGGTATCACCTTTCGCGCCCGCTGGAAGGGCGTGCTGAGCGCGCCGGTTCAGTACCGGCTCCCGGCCGTAGTCAGTGCCGCAAAGGTGCGCGGACGCGCTGCCTGGACGGTGCGGTTCGGCCCGGCCCAGCTTCCCGTTCCGTACGCAGGGAGAGCGGTCGAGCTCCAGCGCTGGAGCGGCGGCCGGTGGGTGCGCATCCAGACAGCGCGACTGAAGCTCAAGCCCAGCCTCCGGTTCGGCGCCTTCAATCACGAGGTTGTGTTCAGCGTCCCGAGGCGCGGCCTGCGCCTGCGGGCCTACCTCCCAGCCCGGAGCGCCGCGCCGTGCTGGCTTCCGAACGCAACGGATCCGTGGCGCTCCTGACCGCGTAGGTGACCGCGACCTTCCCGTTGATCCCGCGGCGCCGCGTGCTCGGGCTCGCGTTCGGCGGCCTGCACAGCGTCCGGCGCGGGCACGGCTCCGACGTCGCCGCCTCGCGGCCGTACAGGCCGGGCGACGACATGGGCAAGATCGACTGGCCCGCCTCGGCGCGCCTGTCGCTGGCGCGCGGCGCGGACGAGTTCGTCGTCCGCGAGCACTTCGCCGAGGAGGCGCCGCGCGTCGTCGTCCTCTGTGACCGCCGGCCGTCGATGTCGCTCTTCGGCGCCGAGTGGCCGTGGCTGCGGAAGCCGGAGGCGATCCTCCAGTCGGTGCGGCTGATCGGGGACAGCGCCGTCGCGGCGCGCGGCCTGCTCGGCTACTTCGACGAGGGCGAGCCGACGCCGTTCTGGCATCCGCCGCGCAGCGAGGGCGAGGCCGGCCGCCTCGACGCCGACCGGCCGTTCGGCGCGCCCGAGGACACGCTCGTGCGCGGGCTCGGGCACCTGATCGAGCAGCGCCGCGACCTGCCCGCGGGCACGTTCGTCTTCGTGCTCTCGGACTTCCTCGTCCAGCCCGACCGCGACGACTGGCTGCGGGCGCTCGAGCGGCGCTGGGAGGTCGTGCCGGTCGTGATCCAGGATCCGGTCTGGGAGCAGAGCTACCCCGACGTCGGCGGCCTCGTGCTCGCGTTCGCCGATCCGGGCGGCGGCGACGCAGGGCTCGTGCGCCTCAGTCCCGCGGAGGCCGAGCGGCGCCGCGAGGAGAACGAGCAGCGCCGCCGCGGCCTCCTCTACCACCTGCGCGCGCTCGACCTCGACCCCGTGCTCGTCTCGTCGCACGAGCCGCGCGACGTCCTCTTCTCGTTCCTCAGCTGGGCCGACCAGCGGCTCTTCACGCGGGGGCGCGCGTGAGGCGCGTAGCCGCGGCCGCCTGCGCGCTGGGCCTGCTCGTCGCCGGCTGCGGCGGCGAGGAGGCGACCGCGCCGCCTCCCGGAAAGGCGCTCGCGACGAGCCGCTCGCTGACGCCGGCTGCGCACCTCTTCGCCGATCCGGTCAGCGCGCGCCTCGACGTCGTCGTCGACCGCGAGCAGCTCGATCCCGACCTCGTGCGCATCCGTGTCGACTTCCTGCCGTACCGGATGGTCAGCGGCCTCGAGCGCTCGCGGCACGACTTCTCGCGCTTCACGCGGCTGCGGTACGAGGCGAAGCTGCGCTGTCTCACCGTCGCGTGCGTGCCCACGCGGCTCGGGAGCGTGCTCGGCGACCAGGAGGGGAGAGGCGAGCGCCGGACATTCCGCTTCGAGCCGGTCCGCGTGATCTACGACGATCCGAACACGGGGAGGCCGCGGCAGCTCAAGCGCGTCTGGTGGCCGCCGGTCGATGGGATCTCGCGGCTCAGCCCGGACGTCTCGCCGATCCCCTTCGGTATGAGCGCCGGCGCCGAGTTCCACGCCACGCTCGCGCCGGTGCTCGAGCCGGAGTACCGGCTGCCGCCGCCGCTGCTCGCGGCACTCCTGCTCGCGGGGGCGGCGGCGCTGCTCGCGCTGCCGGCAACGCTCGTCGTCCGCGCCGTCCGGCGCAGGCGGCCGCTGGACGAGGGCGAGCCGCGCGTGCCGCCGCTCGAGCGCGCGCTCAGGCTCGTGGAGCGGGCACGAGACGGGGGCGACGCCGAGGAGCAGCGCAAGGCGCTCGAGGCGCTCGCGTACGAGCTCGACGCGGCCGAGGATGCACGGGTCACGGAGGTGCGCGAGCTCGCGTGGTCGCCCGCGCCGCCGTCGCGCGAGCGGGTGACCGCGCTGGTCGAGTCGGTGAGGGGGCCGGATGTCGCTGCCGTTTGAGCTCCGCCGGCCGATCCCGACGACCGAGCCGGGTCGGCTCGAGCGCGCCCGGCGCCGGACTCTCGCGCTCCGCATCGGGCTGGCGCTCGGCCTCGTCGTCCTGCTCGCGCTCGCGTTCCTCGTCGCCCGCGCCACCGATCCTCGCCACGCGCCGCTCGTGCCGACGGGGACGACGGGGATGCTCGTGCTCGACCTTTCCGCGAGCGTGTACGAGGACGCGTTCGGCCAGACGATCCGCAAGCTCGCGGCGGCCGGCGAGCGCACGGGCGTCGTCGCCTTCTCCGACGCCGGCTACGAGCTGCTTCCGCCCGGCTCGCCCGCCCGCGAGCTGCTGCCGCTGCTGCGGTTCTTCAACGCCGAGACCGCCAGCACCGCCGGAGTTCTCCCGGTCGACCCCTGGCAGGACTTTCGCGCCGGCACGCGGATCTCGGAGGGGTTGAAGGTGGCGCACGCCGCACTGCAGCGTGACCGAGCCGCGGCCGGCTCGATCGTTCTCGTCAGCGACCTCGAGATCCTCCCGGACGAGGTCGTCCGGCTCAGCGATGTCGTCGCCGACCTGCGCCTGGATGGGATCCAGCTGCGGATCGTGCCGCTCTTCCCGACGCCGGAGAAGTTCGCGCGGATCGAGCAGATCGTCAGCGGGTCGGCCTTCCTGCGCGAGTCGTCGGCCGCGTCGCCGGTCGCCGCACCGGAGGGCCGGAGCCTGAGACATGCTTTGCCGTGGCTGTTCGTGCTGCTCGCGGGTGCGCTCGTGCTGCTGCTCGCGCTCAACGAAGGCCTCCTCGCACGGCTGGAGTTGCGGCGATGAGCCGGCGGCGCGCCTGGGCGATTCGCGCCGCTGCCGCCCTCGCCGTGCCGGCGGCGCTCGTGCTCGTGCTGCTCGCCGTCGACGTGCTTCGCGTCTCGCACGAGGTCGCCGCCGACGACGTCCGCTTCCAGGCCGCGCTGCGGCTGCCCCGGCCGCTGTGGAGCGACCTCGGCTTCCTGCCGGGCAGTCCGGGCGTTGAGCTTCTGGGCGCCGGCGACGACGCTGCCTATCGTCGGACGGTCGCGCTCTTCGCGCGAGTTCAGCCCGGCAAGGTGGCGATCACGACGCCCGAGCGCGAGGCGCTGCGCGGGCGCGCCCAGATCGAGGTGACGCTGCGCAGCCGCGCGGACGATCACCCTCGCCGCCGCGCCGAGCTGCTGAACCTGCACGGCATCCTCTCGCTCGACCGGTTCAGCACCGACGCCGCCGAGGCCCAGCAGATCCTCTCGCGCGGGATCGGGGCGTTCCAGAACGCGACGGAGGTCGACCCGGAGAACATCGACGCGAAGCGGAACCTGGAGCTCGTGCTGCGCCGGCCGGGCGCGGCGACGCTGCCGCCGAACGATCCGAGCCAGGGCGGCGCGCAAGGACGGACGTCGGGGCAGGGCCGCTCCGGAAGCGGCTACTGACGGATGAGCCTCGGCTTTCTGACGCCGCTCGGAGCCGCGTTCGCGCTCGCCGCGCTCGTGCCGCTCGCAGTGCTTGTGCTACGCGAGCGGCGGGCGCGGCGGGCTCGCGCTGCGCTCGGGCTCGAGCAGCCTCGGCTGCTCGCGCACCTGCCGCTCGCGGTCGCGCTCGCCGCGGTCCCGGCACTGCTCGCGCTCGCAGCCGCGCAGCCCGTGATCGAGACGACGCGCACCGTCCGCGAGCGCACCGACGCGGAAGCCTTCGTGGTCGTCGACGTCTCGCGCTCGATGCTGGCGGCAGCCGAGGACGGTGGTCCGATGCGCATCGACCGCGCCCGGCTCGAGGCGGAGCGGGTGCGCGATGCGCTCCCCGAGGTGCCGGTCGGGATTCTGTCGCTCACCGACCGCTTGCTCCCTCATCTGTTTCCGACGACCGACCGAGCCGTCTTCCGCTCGACGCTCGCGAAGGCGATCGGCGTCGAGCGCCCGCCGCCCGCGCTCGTCTTTTCCACGCGCGCAACATCGCTCGGGGAGCTGGCCGAGATCCCGCGACGCGAGCTCTTCTCCCGGTCGGCGAAGAAGCGGTTGCTGGTCGTCCTGAGCGACGGCGAATCGCAGCCGGTCGAGGACTCGCTGCGCGCGGCCTTCGCACGCCCGCCGCGGATCGAGACGCTGTTCGTCCAGCTCTGGCGAGGCGGCGAGCGGATCTACGAGGCCGGCGTTCCGGAGCGCAGCTACACGCCCGACGCCGCGAGCTCGGCCGCGCTCGCCCGCGTCGCGTCTCTCGTCGACGGCCGTGTCTTCGGCGAGGGCTCTACGGGGGCCGCGGCGGCCGCGGTCGAGGCGCTCGGCGAGGGGCCGACGCGCGAGCGCGTGCTCGAGGGCGAGCGCACGGCGCTGATGCCGTACGCAACGCTGCTGGCGCTGCTGCCGCTCGGCTTCGTCCTGCTGCGGCGGAACCTCTAGTCGCAGGAGCCGCATCGAGTCGGCGCAACCGCGTCACGCTCGATCGTGCACTCTTCGCTCGGTGCGTCTCTGCATGTTCACCCCGGCGGAGGCCGAGCTGGAGCGCGGCTGGCCCGGCCGGATCGACGGCGACCACGTCGTCCAGCTCGCCGCGCAGACGCTCCAGTCGTTCTTCTCCGGCGGCTCGGCGGCGCGCGAGCACGCCGTCTACCCGCTCGCAGAGGTGCTCCTGCGCGCGCCGGTGCTGGAGCCGCCGTCGGTGCGCCTCTTCGAGGACGCGTCGCGCTTCGGCTTCGCGAACCCTGCCGCGATCCGCTCGCCCGGCGCGTTCGTGACGCGGCCCGGCGGCCGGCTCGACGCGTACGCACGGCTCGCCGCCGTCGTCGGCGCCGACGGCGAGATCGCCGGCTGGACCGGCCTCGTCGAGTGGCGCGCGCCGGAGCTCGCGGAGCCGAAGGACCGCGACTTCGCGCTTCTGCTGGGGCCGGCCGTCGACACCGAGCACGAGGACGGCTTCGACTGGGACGCCGCCCGTGTCCTCGCCGCGCGCCACACGCGCCTCCGCCCCGGCGACCTGCTCGCAGGGCCGGTGCTCGAGCCGCACGACGACGTCGCGGAGGGCGAGTTCGTGCACTCGTTCGCCGGTCTCGGCGAGCTGACGGCGCTCGTCGGCTAGCGCGTCACGCGGAAGCGCAACGCGTCTCTACTCCCGCTGCGCCGCCAGCCAGTCCTCGATCAGCCGCGCGTACGCCTCCGGCTGCTCGAGCACCACGAAGTGGCCGGCGCCCGGGACGACGACCTTCCGCGCACGCGGAATCGACGCGGCCACGTGGTCGGCGACCTCGACGAGCGCGGGCATCTCCCCCTCGCCGACGACGACGACCGTCGGCACCCGGATCCGGTCGAGGACGGTTGCGGCAGGCGGCTCGTGCCAGGAGACCGGCGGCGCGTCGGGCCGTGCGTAGCCGAACTCGTGCTCCTCGACGACCATCCGCTCCAGACGCTCCCGCGCCCGCGGGATCGACGCCGCGACGCGGAAGCACTCGAAGGCCCAGACACGCTCGTGGAGCAGCTCGCGGTCGCCCGCGACGCCGGCGGCGATGATCCCGCGCATCCCCTCCCCGAACTCGGGAGCGACGTCGAAGCCGCGCAGCGGGGCCGCGCCGAGCGCGAGGCTCAGGACTCGTTCCGGGTACGCGAGCGCGAGGTCGAGCGCAGCGCCCGTGCCGGCCGAGAGGGAGATGACGTGCGCCGCCGCGATCCCCGCGTGCTCGAGCATCGCGCGCGCGTCCTCGTGCCGCGCGTACGGCACCAACCCGAGCGGCGTCCGCCCGTGCCCGCGCGCGTCGAACCGAAGCACGCGGTAGCGCTCGGCGAGCAGCGGGAGGAGGTCGTCCCACTGGCGCAGGTCGAGGAAGCCGCCGTGCAGGAGCACGACCGGTGGCCCATCGCCGGCGAGCTCGTAGTGGAACGTCGTGCCCGCGACTTCGGCGAACGCAGTTGCCATCGGCCGCGAGTATCCTCCGGCGCATGCCGTTCTACCAGCGCCTCGGCGACGTCCCGCGCAAGCGGCACATCCAGTTCCGCGACAACGGCACCCTCCTGACCGAGGAGGTGATGGGCCTCGAGGGCTTCACCGGGAACGAGTCGATCCTGTACCACCTCCAGTCGCCCTGCCGCGTGATGGAAGTCGGTGGGTTCGAGCCGATCGTGCGCGACGAGTGGGTGCCGGACACCCACCAGCACCGGCTGATGCACACGAAGGGCGTCGAGCCCGGCGGCGACGAGATCACCGGCCGGCGACTTCTCATGTGGAACGCGGACGTCGAGATCTCGCTGTGCGCCCCGGCCGAGGGGATGGACTACTTCTTCCGCAACGGCGAGGGCGACGAGGTGATCTTCGTCCACGAGGGCTCGGGCACGCTGGAGACGATCTTCGGCGACCTGCCCTACAAGGAGGGCGACTACGTCGTCGTCCCGCGCGGCACGACGTACCGCTTCCGGCCGGAGGGCCCGCAGCGCTACCTCGTCTTCGAGACGCCGGGCCTGATCGAGATCCCGCGCCGCTACCGCAACCAGTACGGCCAGATCCTCGAGGGGGCGCCGTACTACCACCGCGACATCCACCCGCCGGCCGAGCTGAACACGCACCGGGAGAAGGGCGAGTTCCCGGTCAAGGTGCGCGTGCGCGACGGCTACCAGACCTACATGCTCGACTACCACCCCTTCGACGTCGTCGGCTGGGACGGCTACCTCTACCCGTGGACGTTCTCGATCCACGACTTCGAGCCGATCACCGGCCGGATCCACCAGCCGCCGCCCGCGCACCAGACCTTCGCCGGCCGCAACTTCGTGATCTGCTCGTTCTGCCC
>DATKBA010000027.1:0-13392 GCA_035514455.1 Gaiellaceae bacterium
GAGGCCGATCTCGACGAAGGCGGCCTCCATCCCGGGCAGGACGTTGTCGACCGTGCCCAGGTAGATGTTGCCGGCGATCGAGCGGCGCTCGGGGCGCTCGAGATAGACCTCGGCGACGCGGTCGTCCTCGAGGATGGCGACGCGCTGCTCGCCGACGTCGACGGAGATCAGCAGCTCGCGCTTGGCCTTCGGCAGGGGCGACCGCTTCTGCGGGACACGGCGGCGGCGCTCGCCCTGGGACTGGTTGGCGCGGCGCTCCTGGCGCTGGCTGCGCTCGGGTGGCTTGCGCTCGCGCCGCTGCGAGGCGGGCTTCTGCTCGGGCTTCGCGTCCGCCTTCTCGGCGGTCGCGGCCGCCGTCGCGGAGGTGCCGGGCTTCTTGCGCCCGCGCCCGCCGCGGCTGCCGCGGCGGCGCCTCTTGTCCGGATCGGTTGTCGCGCCGGGCTGCCTCTCGGGCGGCGCCTGCGCGGTCGTGGCCTCAGCCGGTGCCGGCTGTGCCGGGGTGGCGACGTCGGTCGCCTGCTGCTCTCGAGCGTCCTTCTTCTTCCTGCGGAACCAGGGTGACAAATGCTTCTCCTAGAGTGATCGGCGCGCGCAAAGACGCGGCCACAGAGGCGGCCGGTCGCGCGCAGCGAGTGATGTGGGGAAAAACCGTAGGCATGGGCCTACCGACAGGCTAGCAGTCGGCGTCGACAGGCCCGGAAAGCGTTACGCGGCGGCGGGGCGCAGCCGCGCGCGGCGGGCGCGGACCGCGCGCAGCCGCTGGGAGAGGCGGGCCCAGGCCCACGGCTCGAGCTCGGCGTAGCGGGTCTCGCTCTGCGCCCGCGTCGCCTCGAGGTACTCGAACCAGGCGTCGGCTTCCTCGATCATCAGCAGCTCTTCGGCGTGCTCGGAACCTGCCATGTCGCCTCCCTCCAGGTCGCTTGGACCGAACCTTAGGTCCCGGACCGGACGGAGTGGTCAGCCGGCAGCGGCGGGCTCGGAAACCGCCTGGAAATAGCGGAATGCCGCCTCGCCGAGCGCGCGGGTGCCCGTGTAGGCGATCCCGCCCTTGACGGCCCAGCCCGCGACCGGCACGACACCGAGCACCTGCCGCGCGACCGCGCGGAAGCCGAACGCGGCACCGACCGTGGCGAGAATCTCGGGCACGCGCTCCCGGTCGACCTCGACGCCGTGCGCGGCCGCCAGCCGCAGCACGAGCCGGAGCTGGTTCAGGGTCAGGATCGGGAAGTCCGCGCCGGGGACGAAGACCGCCGCGCCGACGATCCCGTTCTGGCGGGAGAAGGTCTCGATCAGCTCGCGGCAGACGGGCTCGCGCAGCAACGGCACGCGGGCGGCGAGCCCGGTTCCGGCCTCGCCCAGCCGGGCCGCGACGGCCGCGGCGATCGCCTCGACGGGGAAGCCCTCGCCGGGCCGGCAGGGGACGACGTCGGTCGCGAGCACGTAAGGGACGTCGAACGTCTCCGTGCCGGTCTGGACGGCGACGACCGGCACGCGGGCCCGCTTCGCGGCCCGCAGCTCGCGCCGGTCCTCCTCGGTCGGCGCGCCGCCGAGCACCCGGACGAGCACGCCGGCGTCCTCGACGCGGCCCCCGGTGCGGACGGCGCCCGGCTTCGCGCCGCGGCCGAGCTCCTTCACGAGCTGCGACGCGAGCGCCCCGTCCACCTGCACCGGCCGGGTGTCCTCGGCCGCGACGCGCACCTCCTTGAGCAGGTTCCAGACGACGAAGGGACTGAGCTTCCTCGCCATCAGCGGGCTCCCCTGCGGCCGGTGTGCCCGCGCGCGTGGATCGCCTGCAGCAGCCCGATCGCGACGAGGTTGACGACCATCGAGGACCCGCCGACGGTGACGAACGGGAGCGGGATCCCGGTCACGGGCGCGACTCCCATCGTCATGCCGACGTTGACGAACACCTGAAAGAGGAACGCGACGACGATGCCGCCGGCGAGGATCGTGCCGAAGGCGTCCCGGGAGACGGTGATCACGCGCAAGCCCCGCCAGACGACGAGCAGGTAGAGGCCGAGCAGGAGCGCGGCGCCGAAGAAGCCGCGCTGCTCGGCGAGCGCGGCGAAGACGAAGTCGGTGTGGTGCTCGGGCAGGTAGTCGAGCCGCGTCTGGGTCGCCGCGTCGACGCCGCGGCCGTCGAGCCCGCCGGAACCGACCGCGGTGATCGACTGCGTCTGGTTGTAGCCCGTGCCTGCGGGGTCGCTCTCGAGGTTGGTGAAGTTGAGGCGGTCGACCTGGTAGGGCTCGAGCACCTCGACCCCGGCGGCCGGCAGGAACCAGACGACGCTCGCGATCGCGAGCGCGCTCGCGGCCACGAGCGCGCCGAGGTGGCTCCACCGGATCCCGGCGACGAAGAGGCAGGCGCCGAGCGCAGCGACGTAGGCGAGCGCGGTGCCGAGGTCGGGCTGCTTGAAGACGAGGACGATCGGGATCAGGGCGAGCCCGAGCGCCTGGAGCACGACCCGTCCCTCACCCAGGCGCCGCGCGCGGTCGGCGAGGAACCCCGCGAGCGCGAGCACGAACAGGACCTTCCCGAACTCCGACGGCTGGAACTGGAAGGAGCCCACCTCGATCCAGCGCCGCGAGCCGCGCGTCTCGCTCGCGAGCGGGAACACGAGCAGCATCAGCAGGATCGTGAGCGCGTAGATCGGCAGCTGGAGGCGCCGGTAGCGGTCGGGGTCGATCGCGAGGGCGACGAGGAAGCCGGCGAAGCCGAGGCCGGCCGCGATCGCCTGCCTGACGACGTAGTAGAGCTGGTCGCCCTCGACGTCGTAGCGGGTGATCCCGGCGACGGCCCAGAGGCCGTAGGCGACGAGGGCGCCGACCGCGGCGAGGAGCACCCAGTCGAGCCGCCCGAGGAAGCCGACGAGATCGTGCTCGCGGGCGACCGGGCGCGGGGAGGCGGCCTCAATCACTGAGCACCTCCCCCTGGACGCCGGCCTGCTCGCCGAACCAGTGCTCGAAGACCTTCAGCGCCGCGGGGGCGGCCGCGACTCCGCCGTGGCCGCCGTTCTCGATCACGGCGCAGACGACGAGCGGCGCGCGCCGGCCGCCGCCGTCCTTGACGTACTCGGCGCCGTCGAACGGGCCCCAGCCGCACCACCAGGCCTGGTCCTCCATGTGCCCGGCGGGGTAGCCGGGCAGGTTGACGACCTTCTCAGCCGTGCCGGTCTTTCCGGCGACCGGCACGGGGAAGCTGCCGAAGACCCCCGACGAGGTGCCGTCGCGGTCGTGCGTCGCCTGGTAGAGGCCCTCGCGGACGACCGAGAGCGCCTGCGGGTCGACGGCGACCGGCTTCGGCGGCGGCGGCGCGAACGTCCGCAGCGGCACCGCGGGCTCCCCCTCGCTGCCAGGGCGCTCGATCGCCGAGACGAGGTACGGCGTGACGAGGTGGCCGCCGTTCGCGAGCGCGGCGTAGAAGCGCGTCATCTGCAGCGGCGTCACGGTCATGTCCTTCTGCCCGATCGCCAACTGGATCAGATCGCCCGGGTTCCAGGCGCGGTCGATCCCCCTGTAGGTCTGCTTGCGCCACTCGGGCGTCGGCAGCAGGCCGGGCAGCTCGCCGCCGATGTCGAGCCCGGCCGCCTGGCCGAAGCCGAACTTCCTCGCCCACTCCTGCATCGCCGTCCAGTACTCGCGCTCCCGCTCGCCGCGCTCGTAGTAGCGGTTGCCGATGTCGTAGAAGTACGTGTCGCACGACTGCGAGAGCGCCGTCGTCAGCGTCATCGGCATGTTCGTGAACGGGTTCCAGTTGTCGAAGCGGTGGTTGTCGAGCCCGTACTCCGCGAACGGCGTGCACTGGATGTACTCGAACGGCGAGAGCAACCCGTCGGAGATCGCCGCGAGCGCGGTCAGCGGCTTGAAGACCGATCCGGGCGGATAGACGCCGGCGATCGCGCGGTTGATCCCCGGGTAGTTGCGCTCCTTGGCGACCTTCTCGACCGTGAGCGGCTCGAGCTTCTTCGGGTCGACGCGCCCGACGTAGACCGACGGCTTGTAGGTCGGGTTCGAGGCGAGCGCGAGCACGGCGCCGTTCCGGGGGTCGAGCGCGACGATCGCGCCGCCGTTCGCGTTCCACGCCTCGTGGCCGCGGGCGATCTCGATCCCGTGTCGGAGCGCGCGCTCGGCGGCCCGCTGCAGGCCGACGTCGATCGTCAGCCGCACGCTGTTGCCGGGCTGGGCCGGCCGGCGCTCCTCGAACGCGCCCTGGGGGCGTCCGAGCGAGTCGACGCGCAGCTGCGCGAGGCCCGGAGTGCCGCGCAGGTAGCCGTCGAAGGCGGCCTCCACCCCGGTCTTGCCGATCTTCTCGCCGCCGCGGTAGCCGTCCTTCTCGAGCCGCTCGAGCTCCTCGGGCGAGATCTCGCCGACGTAGCCGAGCACCTGCGCCCCGAGCGCCTTGTACTCGTAGTCGCGGAGGTAGGTGCCGACGATCTCCACGCCGGGGAACTGGGCCCGGTGCTCGAGCAGCGTCGCCACCTGGTCCTCGTGGACGGCGGTCTTGACGAGGATCGGCGTCAGCGGGTCGCCCTTGCGCTCCTCGAGCGCCTTCGTCAGGCGCGGCAGCGGCACGCGCAGGACCTTGGAGAGGCGCTGCAGCATCGCGTAGCGGCCCTCCTTGGGGAGGTCGGCGGTCCAGATCTTGACCGCCGTGCCGGGGACGTTGGACACGACCGTGCGCCCGGCGCGGTCGACGATCGAGCCTCGCGGCGCCTCGACCCGCACGGTCCGCAGCTGGTTGTCCTGCGCCGCGAGCAGGTAGCGGTCGCCCGAGAGCACCTGCAGCGCCCAGAGGCGTAGGAAGAGGACGGCGAAGACGACGAGCGCGAGGCCGGCGAGCATCCCGACGCGGAGCGCGAGCTGCGGCGTGAAGCGGTGCGGCTCGGCCGTGCGCGGGTCGGGCGGGAGGAAGCGGCCCGACGGCGAGCGGCGCTCCGGGTAGCCGCTAGCCAAAGAGCCGCACCTCCGCGTGGTCGCGCGCGGCGGAGCGGCCGAGCAGCGACCGGCAGAGCGCATAGACCGGCCGGCCGAGCAGGAGGTTGAGGGCGAGCGTGGGCAGGAGCGTGTCGAACAGGGCGCGCCGCGCCGAGACGTCGTCGCCGATCAGGAAGTGGAGCCCGTAGCCCGCGTAGGCGACGGCGACCGTGGCGACGAGCACGGCGAGCAGCGGTGCGTGGGCACGATCCCTCCCGGTCGTCTCGCCGTACCGGCCCGTCCAGTAGCCGATCAGCGCGTAGAGGAGGGCGGAGACACCGAGCGTGTCGAGCGTCGTGATGTCGACGAGCAGGCCGCCGGCGAAGCCCGCGACGGCGCCGGTAACGGCCCCGCGCAGCAGCGCGAGCGCGACGAGCGCGAGCAGGAGCAGGTCGGCCGCGCCCCCGGCCACGTCGAGCGAGGCGACGAGCGTCACCTGCAGCAGGGCGGCGACGAAGACGATCGCGCCGGCGAGTGCGGCGTCGGCGGCTTTCACGGCAGCTCCAGCGCGGGACGGCGGGACACGAGCACGAGCACGGCGTCGATCGCGGAGAAGTCGACGTCGGAGCGGATCAGCACCTGCTGCCAGAGGTCGGTGCTCAGGCGCCCGACGAAGGAGACGCGCCCGATCGGGATCCCCTTGGGGTACAGGGAGGCGAGCCCGGCCGAGCGCCAGCCGGCCGTGATGACCTCGTCGCCGACCTCGATGTGCTCGCGCTTCGAGACGCGGTCGAGCACGAGCGCGTCGCCGGACTGTCCCGGCCGGACGATCCCGCTCGCGCCGGTGCGGAGGTCGAGGGCGGAGACCGCGCTCGACTCGTCGGTGAGCAGGCGCACGCGGGCGGCGTCCTCGGTCACGCTCGTGACCGTGCCGACGAAGCCGGCGGCGGTGACCACGGGCGCGTTGACCTCGACCCCGTCGCCCGAGCCGGCGGCGACGACGATCTCCTGCTCGAACGCCGACGAGGGCCGGACGAGCACCTCGGCGGCGACCCCGTCGTAGTCGGCCGGGAAGGCCGGCGAGTCGCGGTAGTCGAGGAGCCGCTTGAGCACGGCGTTCTGCTGGAGCGCCGACTCGTTCTGGATCACCTCCTGCTTCAACTGCTCGTTCTCGGCGCGCAGGCGCTCGGCCTCGGAGCGCGCGTCGAAGAGCCCCTTCGTCCAGCCGTACGCGTCCCGGAACGGCCGCGCGACGCGCTCGACCGCGACCTCGACCGGCTGGAGCACGCTCGCGACCGCCCCCTGCGCGTCGTGCAGGGGCCCGCTCGCGCGCTCGCGGAAGCTGATCGTGATCAGGGCGAGCGCGAGCACGACCAGCATCCCCAGCACGATCCGGCGCCTGAGTGCGCTGGTGCTGCGGGAGGAGAGCGGTCGCGAGGAGGCGGGACGCCGGACGTTGAGGCCCAGCACCGCCGATCTTGCGGTGCGGTTGCGTGGCACGGAACGGCTCAGTCTAGCGCCCTCTCAGGAGGGCGTTCGGCGCTTTCAGTACCTGCGGCCGTTGCGGCGGGGCCGGGCGCGGGCGCTGCGGTGGATCGCCTCGAACTCCTCGAGGCTGCGGCCGGAGCCGACCGCGACGCAGGTGAGCGGGCTCTCCGCGAGGTGCACGGGCATCTGCGTCTCGTGCCGGAGGCGCTCGTCGAGGCCGGCGAGGAGCGCGCCGCCGCCGGCGAGCACGATCCCGCGGTCCATGATGTCCGCGGCGAGCTCCGGCGGCGTCTTGTCGAGCGTCGAGCGGATCGCGTCGATGATCTGCGTCACCGGCTCGTCGAGGGCGTGCCGGACCTCCTCGGACGAGAGGATCACCGTCTTCGGCAGGCCGGTGAGCATGTCGCGCCCGCGCACCTCCGCCTGCACCTCCTCGCGCATCCGGAAGGCGGAACCGACCTCGAGCTTGATCTCCTCGGCCGTTTGCTGGCCGATCAGGAGCTTGTACTCCTTCTTGATGTGGTTGACGATCGCGTCGTCCATCTCGTCGCCGCCGACGCGGAGGCTCTGCGAGACGACGATGCCGCCGAGCGAGATCACGGCGACCTCGGTCGTGCCGCCGCCGATGTCGACGATCATGTTCCCCGTCGGCTCCGCGACCGGCAGGCCGGCGCCGATCGCAGCCGCCATCGGCTCCTCGATCAGGTACGCCTGGCGGGCGCCGGCGGAGAGCGTCGCCTCCTCGACCGCGCGCTTCTCGACACCCGTGACGCCCGAGGGGACACAGACGACGACGCGCGGGTGCGCGAACCGGTGCTGGTGCACCTTTTGGATGAAGTGGCGGAGCATCTGCTCGGTGACGTCGAAGTCGGCGATCACGCCGTCCTTGAGCGGGCGGATCGCGGCGATCGTGCCCGGCGTGCGCCCGAGCATCCGCTTCGCCTCCACGCCGACGGCGTGCACCTCCCCCGTGCGCTGGTCGATCGCGACCACCGACGGCTCCGAGAGGACGATCCCGCGCCCACGCACGTAGACGAGCGTGTTGGCGGTGCCGAGGTCCACGGCCATATCGCGGCCGCCGAAGCCGCTCATCGAGCGAAAGATGCCCATCCCGCGTCCGAGTCTAGCTACGTGCAGCGGTTTCTAGAGCGTCGCGCACTTGTCGGCTCGCGGGATCTGCTGCCGACAGACGACGCCTTCCCGCTGGAAGAAGAAGTCCTGGAGCAGGACGATCGCCGTGCCTCCCTCGCCGGTCCCGCCGGCGAGGACGTGGAGCCGCTGGCTCGCAAATGGTTGCTCCGTGCGGACAGTGACCCGGACCGCACGTCCCTTGTTCGGGCCGCGGAAATAACATCGGAGCGCGCTCCCGCTTTCGCACCTCCCCGCACTGGCGAACGACGCGATCTTCGGCAGGACGCCCAACGAGACCAACTTGGCGTCGGTCCCGTCGCAGCGAACGTCGACGGTGCCACCTGCAGCTCCGACCGATCCCGGGGTGTAACCGATCGGAACGAAGCGCGCCCGGCAGCGCGCGGACTCGGGCGTCGGCTGGTTCGGATTGACGACCGCCACCGAGATGCGTGCCGCTCCCAACTCGCCCTGGTGAGCCGTCTCGCTCGGAATGCGGGGCGCGTGCGTGACGAAGATCGGACACGAGGCCCGGAGGATCACCGCTCCGCCGCGCCAGGTCGCGCGAGCCGTGACGTCGAGGTGGAACGACTGGAGGCGCGGCTCGCGCTCGTGCTCCGTCGAGCGAATCACCACCTCGATGAAGTCAACGTGCGTCGACGAAGACAGCTTCAGGCCGTCGGTCTGGCCGAGCGCTCGTACGTGCGAGCTCTTGAGTCGCGCGTTGCTCCCGGGTGGCGCAGCCAGCGCCAGCAAGACGAACGGCCAGGACTTGTGGAGGAACGACTTTCCGTGCCGGAAGACGAGGCCCTGGCATTTCAGGCCCAGCTTCGGCGCAAGCTCGGGTGCGGAGTAGAGCGAGTCCTCCGTCTCGCCGCCTTCGGATACCAAGCCCGCTCCGGCGCGGTGGGCCGCCGGCGCCCCGACGTGCACCTGGACGCGCCACCAGAACTCCTTCGAGACCGCCCCGGCGCGGAACCGGATCGTGATCGCATCGACAGGCGCCCCACGCAGCGTGGCCCGGTCGATGCGATGGTTCTGGACGCCCCACTCCGGCCCGCAGCGCGCATTCCCGCCGTCGGCCCAGTCGCCGTCACGGTTCCAGTCGAACCAGGCGTTGACGTAGACGGGTGTGTCGTCGGGGACGCGCGACAGGTCGACCACGATCTGGAGGGTGCTCAGCGCACAGGAGCGGGGCGTGACGGTGGCGCCGTCGTCCCCGTCGCGGTCGACCTGGCGCGAGTCGCCTTCGGCGCTCCAGCGCGTGCCCAGGCGCGGACCCGCGCTCCCGTGCCGCGGACCGCCGCTCGCCGCCTTCGAGGGGAACCGCGCCACGACGTCGGGCTTCGTGGCATAACCCGCCTTGACGCCGTCGGGCGCGTCGCCGAAGTCGAAGCTCGCCGCGGAACGAGCGTCGAGCGCAGCAGCGGTACCCGCAGCGGCGAGGAGCGCCAAGCCGGCAGTGATGAGCAGCCGTCGCACTAATCGAGTATCCGCCGCGTTCCGGCGAACGTCAAACCGACTGCATGAGCTCGCGCGCGGCTGCTGCCGGACCGGGCGTGGGACGCTCTCGTGGGCCGCACCTACCCGAAGCCGTAGGCGCCGGGGAAGCGCTCCGCGAGGAGCCGCACGAGCAGCGCCGCCGGCAGGCCGACGACGTTCAGGTAGTCGCCCTCGATCTCCTCGACGAGCGCCGCGCCGCGCCCCTGGATCGCATAGCCGCCGGCGCGGCCCTCCCACTCGCCGTGACCGAGGTGGTGCGCGAGCTCCCGGGCGGTCAGCTCGCGGAAGGTCACCCGCGTCGCGTCATGCTCGACGAGCTCCCAGCCGGGCGTGAGCAGGCAGAGGCCTGAGACGACGACGTGCGTCTCGCCGGCGAGCTCCTCGAGCATCCGCCCCGCCTCCCCCGCGCTCGCCGGCTTGCCGTAGAGCCTCCCGCCGAGCGAGACGGCCGTGTCGACCGCCAGCACGGGCCGCCCGCCCGCCTGCGCCGCGACCGAGCGAGCCTTGCCGCGCGCGTGCTCGCGCACGAGCCCGACGGCGTCGGCCTCCGGTGGGTCGTGCTCGACGTAGTCCGGCGCGACGACCTCGAACGGGATCCCGAGCTGCTCCAAGATCGCCCGCCGCTGCGGGCTCGTCGAGGCAAGCAGGATCGGCGCCACCGGCGGCACGCTCACCGCTTCCGCGCTCTCCAGATCTCCTCCCAGGGCCAGCGCTTCGCCCAGTCGGGATCGGAGTGGTAGTACTCGGCCTTGCGAGCGTCCTCGGGCGCGTAGAGCTCCTTCACGTCGAGGACGTCGAAGCCGGACTCGCGCAGGAGCGCGAAGAGCTCGCCGAGCGGGAGGTGGAACTCGGTCGTGTCCTCGTCCTCCCAGTCGACGCGGTTGAGGCCACGCTGCGGACGCTGCAGCGTCTCGTGCCAGCCGTCGAGCGCCGCGCAGAGCATCGAGAGCGTCGAGTTGCGCAGGAAGACGAGCTCACCCCCGGGGCGCAGCAGCCGCGCCGCCTCGGGGATCCAGCGATACGGGTCGCACCAGATCGACGCACCGTACTCGGAGACGGCGAGGTCGAAGGACGCGTCGGGCAGGGGCACCTCCTCCGCGTTCGCCTCCAGCAGCGGGAATTCGACCCCGGTCTCGCGCTGCAGCCCGCGCGCGGTCTCGAGCTGCGCCGGCGTGATGTCGACCCCGACCGGTCTCGCGCCTCGGCGTGCGAGCCAGGCGGAGACATAGGCCGTCCCGCAGCCGAGCTCGATCACGTCCCGCCCCTCGACCTCGGGCAGGACGTTCAGATCCGCCTCAGGGATCCCCCAGAGGCCCCAGGTGATCTCCTCCTGCCGCCAGGCGCGCACGCCCTGCTCGTGCGTGTACTCCTCGTTCGACTTCGTCCAGCTGACGCGGTTGCGGACCGCGTACTCGGGCAGCTCAGACGAGCTCATCGTCGGCGAACCAGAGCGAGATCTCGCGCTGCGCCGACTCCGGCGAATCGGAGCCGTGAATGAGGTTGTTCGGCATCGCGGTCGCGTAGTCGCCCCGGATCGTGCCGGGGTCGGCGTCGGCGGGATTCGTCGCCCCGATCGTCTTCCGCATCGTCGCGATCGCACCCTCGCCCTCGACGACGAGCGCCCACGTCGGGGCCGAGGTGATGAACTCGACGAGCTCGCCGAAGAACGGCCTTTCGCCGTGCTCGGCGTAGTGCTCCCTGCCGAGCGCCTCGCCGACGCGCAGGAGCTTGCCGCCGACGACGCGGAAGCCGCGGCGCTCGATCCGCGCGAGGATCTCGCCTGCGAGCGCGCGCTCGGTCGCGTCCGGCTTGATCAGGATCAGAGTGCGCTCGACGGCCATCGGGCCGGGATGTTACTCGGACTCGGCTGCCCGTCTTCGGGGTGGTGCGGTCCAGCTGTCGGCGATCGTGTCGTCGATCCCCGGCAGGCTCGACGCCGCGACCGGCGTGGCGCAGTGCGGGCAGATCTGCCAGAGCGCCTCGAGCGGCGCGTTGCACTTCATGCACGCCTGCTTCAGCCGCGTCGTGCAGACCGGGCAGACGAGGAAGGTGGCCTCGACGGCGGCGCGGCAGACCGGGCAGTGCAGGTCGCGCTTCGAGAGCCGCTCCTCCATCGCGCGGATCTCGAGCTCGCGCTCGCGGACGTCCTCGATGTACTCCGGCGGCCGGAAGAAGAGGTAGATGATCGGGCCGACGAAGGGCGGGATCAGCCCGAGCACCGTCGCCATCGCGACCAGCCAGGGATCCTCGATCCGCCGGCGGGCGTCCTTGTAGACCCAGTACGCGGTCGCGAGCCAGAAGACGGCGACGAAGAAGATGGTCAGGTTGCGGATCACCATCCACGCGCCGGAGTCGAAGAAGTCGTTGACTCCTCCGAGCAGGTCGTCGTTGGTTGTCGTGGTTGCGGCGAGGATCACAAGAGCAGCCTTCCCACCAGGTAGCCAATCGCGAACGCGGAGCCGACGATGAAGCCGAGGACCGCGAGCGCGAACGCGAGCACGGTCACACGCTCGCGCATCTTCGTCATATCACGCCTCGTTCCTCGCCAAGTCGGCGAGAAGGTACAGCGAGCCGGTGACGAGGACAGGCGGGTGCGCCCGCGCGCGGGCGAGCGCGGCGAGCGGGTCGGGCTCGGCCTCGACCTCGTCGAAGAGCGGCGCGGCGAGCCGCGCGAGCTCGTCCGCCGGGAGGGCGCGGTCGCTCGACGACGTCGTCGCGACGAGGCGCCGGCCGAGCGTCGCCAGCGTGGCGAGCATCGCGGCGACGTCCTTGTCGCGCAGGATCGAGGCGACGATCGTGTAGTCGGAGCGGTCGAGGTGGGCGGCGAGCCAGGCGGCGCCGGCCGGGTTGTGCGCGCCGTCGCGCACCTCGTCGCCGCGCCGCTCGAGCCGGCCGGGCAGGCTCACCTCGACCTCCCGCTCGACCGGCCGGCCGAGGAACGCCGCCGCCGCCTCGCGCGCACCGCCGAGGACGACGTTCGGGCCGGCGAGCGGCGCGAACTCCTCGTCCGGCAGCACCGTCACCGTTCCCTCCTGCACGACCGCGAGCTTCTCGGCCGCGATCTCCTCCCTCGTCCCGCCGAGCACGTCGGTGTGCTCGAGGCCGACGTTGGTGAGCAGGACGACGTGCGAGCGGAGCACGTTCGTCGCGTCGAGCCGCCCGCCGAGCCCGGCCTCGACCACGGCCACGTCGACTCCGCGCGCGGCGAACTCGGCGAACGCGGCCGCGCAGATCGTCTCGAACTGGGTCGCCCCCTGCGCCTCAGCCTCCGGGCGGACGCGGGCGAGCGCCGCCTCGAAGTCCGCGGGCGCACCGTCCACCGTGATCCGCTCGGCCCAGTCGCGCACGTGCGGCGAGACGGTCGCGCCGGCGGAGAGCCCCTCCGCGAGCAGCAGCGCCTCGACCGTCCGGGTCGCCGTCGACTTGCCGTTCGTGCCGACGACGTGGATCGCGGGATAGGCGAGCTGCGGGTCGCCGAGCGCCGCGAGCAGCGTCCGCATCCGTCCGAGCCCGAACTCTTCCGGCCACGGGCTCAGGCCCGCGAGCCACTCAGTGTTGGGTGAGGGCATCGAGCTCGCGCCGGTAGCGCGCGAGCTTCTCGCGCTCGGCGTCGACGACCTCGGGCTTGGCGTTGGCCACGAACTTCTCGTTCGCGAGCATCCGCTCGCCCCGCTCGACCTCCCGGCGCAGCCGCTCGACCTCGGCCTCGGCGTTCCCGTTCACCTTGGCGCGCTCCGGCCGCACGACCGCGTCGAAGATCCGCTTCGCGTCGCCGTCGAGCTCGACCAGGACGCCGCTGCGGCGGAACATCGCGGCCGCCTCCTGGATCCGGTCGAGGGCCTCGAGGTCACCGGCGTGGGCGCCGTCTGCCTCGGGCCAGGGCGAGACGATCAGCCGCGTGTCATGGAACTGCGCCCAGATCTCCTCGGTCACGTGCGGCATCACGGGATGGAGCAGCGCGAGCAGCCGCTCGAGCGCGGCGAGCGCCGTCGCCGCAGCGTCCTCGTCGCCCTCGCGCAGGCGCGGCTTGACCGCCTCGGCGTACCAGTCGCAGAAGTCGTCGAAGGTGAGCCGGTAGAGCGCCTGCACCGACGGCGCGAACTCGAAGCGCGCCCAGGCCTGCTCGAGCTCGGCGCGCGTGGCGTCGAGCCGCGCGAGGATCCAGCGCTCCTCGAGCTCGCGCGGTCGCGCGTCCGGCTCGACCCGCTGCTGGAGCAGCAGGCGCGCGACGTTCCAGAGCTTGTTCGCGAGCTTGCGCCCCTCCTCGAGCGCGCCCTCCGCGAAGCGGACGTCCTGCGTCGAGGACATCTTCAGCAGGCCGTAACGGGTCGCGTCGGCGCCGTGCTTCGCGATCAGGTC
>DATKBA010000028.1:0-15767 GCA_035514455.1 Gaiellaceae bacterium
CCGTCGTGGCGGCGTCCTCGCCTCCGCCGCCGCTGCAGCCCGCGAGCAGCGCCGCCGCGGCGGCGAGCGCGAGCAGCCTCACGGGAGCCTCGGGAACGTGACGACCGCGACCGCCGCCGCCGCCAGCAGCAACACGAGCCCGCCGGCGAGGAACGCGAACGTCACCTCCTGCTTGCGCTCGACCTGGCTGACGAGCGAGCCCATGCTCTGGTAGGCCTCGCGCAGGTCGCCGATGCTCTCGGCCTCGTAGTAGCGGCCGCCGGGCGTGGCGGCGATCCGGCGGAGCGTGGGCTTGTCGGGCGGCACCGGGATAATCCGCGTCCCGCCGAAGCGGTTGAACTCGACGACGCCCTCGGGGGTGCCGAGCGCGATCGTGTAGACGGGGATGTCGAACGACTTCGCGCGCGCCGCGGCCTCGAGCGGCTGCAGGAACCCCTCGGTCTGCGAGCCGTCGGAGAGCATCAGGATCGCGGCGGGCCGGTCCGCGCCGGTGCTGCCGACCGCGGCGTTCCGCGCCACCTCGACGCCGCGCGCGATCCCGTCGCCGATCGCCGTGCCGCGCTGCGGGTAGAGGTAGTCGATCGCGTCCATCGCGAGCTGCCGGTCCTCGGTCGCGGGCGCGGCGACCTCGGCGGTCTCGGAGAAGGCGACGACGCCGACCTGGAATCGCTCCGGCAGGCCGCGCATGAACTCGCGCACGACCGCCTGCGCCGCCTCCAGCCGCGTCGGTGCGACGTCGTCGGCCTGCATCGAGCCGGAGACGTCGATCACGAGCACGATCGTCGCCTCCTCGCGGTCGGCCATCCGGGTCATGCTCGGGCGCGCGAAGCCGACGAGCATCGCCGCGAGCGCGAGCAGGAAGAGGGCGAGGCCGGCGTGCCGGCGCCACGAGCGCGTGTTCCCGACGACGCTCGCGAGCACGTCCAGGTTCGTGTAGCGGACGGCGTAGCGGCCCGGCCGGCGCTGGAGCCGGCGGTAGGCGAGGACGAGCAGCGGCAGCAACACCAGAGCGAGCAGGAGCAGCGGCGTCGCGAACGTCACGACGGGCCCCGCACGCAGATCGCGTGGATCTGGAGCTCGACGCGGGTGTTCGGCGGCCGCGTGATCGACGAGCGCACGGCCACGACGACGCGCCCGCCGGAGCGGCGCGGCGTCGCGCGCACCGAGCCGAGCGCCGCGAGGGACGGCGGCCGCTGCGTGCGGAAGGCGACCGCGGTCGAGAACGAGAGCAGCCGCTCGCCGGCGAGGCACGCGTGCGCGACGCGCTCGGTCTGCTGGTCCTTCAGCCGGACGTTCTTGACGCGCCGGATCGTCGCCTCGACGGGCGCGAGGGCCGTCAGCTGCCGCTTCGGCTCCAGCACCGTCCGCCCGCGCCCGCCGCCGCCACCGCCGGGGATGCAGCCGAGCAGCGGCCGGAACCCGGAGAGCGCCCGCGTCGTGCGGGCGACGAAGACGGCGGCGCGCGCGGTCGTCACGCCCGGCCCGACCGGTCCCCCGAGCAGGCCGAGGAAGGAGAGCTCGAGCGGGCCGGCGCGGTCCGCGTCGAGCCCGCCGATCACCTGGCCGCGGCCGGGGCAGCTGAGCTGGTACCACGTCGGCGCGCCGCCGCCCTTCACCTGCACCCACGGCCCCTGGACCGGGATGCAGACGATCAGGCCATCGCACTCGCGGCCCGCGCTCGCGGCGGGCGAGCCGATCCCCGCTGCGACGGCGGCCAGCACGGCGAGCAGCAGCAACCGCCGGATCACGGGAGCCTCCCGAACAGGAGTGCGGAGACCGCTCCGGCCGCGAGCAGGAGGAAGGCGCCGGCGGCCGCGAACGCCGCCGTCACCTCGCGCTCCTCCTCGACGCTGCCGATCCGCGAGCCGAGCTCCTCGTAGACCGCGTTCAGCGTGTCGCCGTCCGGGGCCGCGTAGAAGCGCCCTCCGGTCGCCTGGGCGACGCGCCGCAGCGTCGGCGGGTCGGGCGGCACCGTGACGCGCTGCGTGAAGCCGTTGTCGTCCACGACCTCGACCACTCCCTGCTCGGTCCCGAAGGCGACCGTGTAGACCGGGATCTTCGCCTTCCGCGCGCGCTCCGCCGCCTGCAGCGGCTGGAGCACGCCCTGCGTCTGCGCGCCGTCGGAGAGGACGAGGATCGACGCGGGCGGCTTCTGCCCCTTCTCGGCCGGGACTCGCTGCGCGACCTGGACCGCCCGCGCGATCCCCTCGCCGAGCGCGGTGCCGTCGCCCGGGCGGAGGTTGCGGAGGGCCGCCTGGGCGGCCACGCGGTTCGCCGTCGCGGGCAGCACGGTCTGGGCGTACTGCGCGAAGGAGACCATCCCGACGCGGTAGTCCTCCGGCAGGTTCTCGAGGAACCGGCGCACGGCCTCCTGCGCGACGGCGAGCCGGCTCGGCGGCACGTCCGTCGCGACCATCGAGCGGGAAGTGTCCATCGCGAGCACGACGGTCGCCTGCTCCTGGTCGACCGACAGCGTCGCGTGCGGGCGGGCGAGGCCCGTCGCGAGCGCGGCGAGCGCGAGCAGCGCCAGCGCGGGCGCGACGTGGCGCAGGCGGCCGGGCCTGCGGCCGACGAGGTTCGGGACGAGCGCGGGCGTCGCCCAGAGCGCCGCCTGCCGCTCGCGCCGCCGCTCGAGCAGGACGTAGCCGAAGACCGCGAGCGGCACGGCCAGCAGCGCCAGCAGCGCGAGGGGCCAGGCGAAGCTCACGTACGGCCTCCGCGGCGGCGCAGGTGCATCGCGAGCGGACGCAGCCAGTCCCCCTCGGTCGAGAGGACGACGTGGCCGACGCCGAGCGAGGAGAGCTCGTGCGCGACCTCGGCGCGCTCGGCCGCCGCGGCCGCCGCGAAGCGCTCCCGCAGCCGCGCGCTCGCCGTGTCGACGCGGAGCTGGCGCCCGGTCTCGGGGTCGACCAGCCGCAGCTCGCCGACGTTCGGGAGCGTCTCCTCGCGCGGGTCGCGGATCTCGACCGCGAGCACGTCGTGCCCGCCGGCGAGCTGGAGGAGCGCGGGGCGCCAGTCGCGCGGCCCGCGGAAGTCCGAGACGACGGAAACGAGCGACCGCTGCTGCGCCAGCCGCGAGACGAGCCCGAGCGCGTCGCCGAGCGAGGTGGCGCCGCCGCCCTCGAGCACCGGCTCCCGCCGCAGCGAGAGCAGCAGCCCGAGCATCCCCGCCCGTCCCGCCCGGGGCGGGACCGTCTGCGCGGAGCCGCCTCCGAACGCGACGAGCCCGAGCCGGTTGCCGCGCCTGCTCGCGAGGTGGCCGAGCGCGAGCGCGACCCCCTCGGCCACGTCCGCCTTGCGCCGCTCGGCGGTGCCGAACGACATCGAGGCGGAGACGTCGAGCGCGAGCCAGGTGACGAGCACGCGCTCAGCCAGGTCGACGCGCACGTGCGTCTCACCGGTGCGCGCGGTCACGTTCCACTCGATCCGGCGGACGTCGTCCCCCGGCACGTAGGGCCGGACCTGGGCGAGCTCGCTGCCCTGGCCGAGCAGGGAGGAGCGGTGGTCGCCCGCCAGCATTCCCTCGATCCGCCGCCCGATCGTCAGGTCGAGCGCCCGGAGCAGGGTCTCCGGGAGCGGCCCCGGCCCGGGCCGGTCAGGTGTGCGCTCGGTCGCGTGCGGCGCGACCGTTGTCAAGCGGCGGTCTCCCTCCTGCCGAGGTCGAGCTCCTGCGCGCTCACCTTCGCGAGCACCGCGTCGAGGATCCGGTCGGCGTCCACCTGCTCGGCGAGCGCCTGGTAGCTGAGCACGAGCCGGTGCCGGAGCGCGTCCTTTGCGAGCGCCTCGACGTCCTGCGCGATCACGTAGTCGCGGCCGCGGATGAACGCGAGCGCGCGCGCGGACTGGACGAGGCTGATCGGCCCGCGCGGGCTCGCCCCGTAGGAGATGAACGGCGCCAGCTCGGCGAGCCCGTAGGTCCCGGGCGCGCGCGTCGCGGTCGCGAGCTGGACGGTGTAGCTGACGATGCCCGGGTCGACGTAGACCGCCGCGGTGTGCGCCTGGAGGTCGTGCAGCCGCTCCAGCTCGAGCACGCGGCGGAGCTCGGGCGGAGCGACCAGCGAGCGCTGGACGACCGTCAGCTCCTCGTCGTGCTCGGGGTAGCCGACCAGGATCTTGAGCATGAAGCGGTCGACCTGCGCCTCCGGGAGCGGGTACGTGCCCTCCGACTCGATCGGGTTCTGCGTCGCCATGACGAGAAACGGCTGCGGGACGGCGTGCGTGTCGTGGCCGATCGTCACCTGCCGCTCCTGCATCACCTCGAGCAGCGCCGACTGCACCTTCGCGGGTGCCCGGTTGATCTCGTCCGCGAGCAGGAAGTTGCAGAAGACGGGCCCGAGCTCCGTGTCGAACTCGCCCGAGCCGGGCCGGTACATGCGCGTGCCGACGAGGTCCGACGGCACGAGGTCCGGCGTGAACTGGATCCGCTGGAAGCTGCCGCCCAGGACCTGCGCGGTCGTCTTGATCGTCAGCGTCTTCGCGAGACCGGGGACGCCCTCGATCAGGAGGTGGCCGCCGGCGAGCAGGCAGACGAGCACCCGCTCGAGCATCGCGTCCTGCCCTGCGATCACCCGCTTGATCTCGAACAGAGCCTGCTCGAGCAGCTCGCGCTGCTCTTCCACGGTCGTCTCGGGCACGGCACGCTCCTCCGCTCGCGGTTGGCCCGCGGAGTGAAGCACGGGGCCGATAAAGCGCGGTTAAAGGCGCGGAGTACCATGCGTTAAGGATGCGCGTGCTTGTCGTCGAGGACGAGCAGGACCTGGCCGGCGCGATCGCCGCGTGGCTGCGCCGGGAGGGGTACGCGGTCGACCTCGCCCACGCGGGCGACGAGGCCCTCGTCAAGGCGCGCGTCTACCCGTACGACCTGATCTGCCTCGACCTCAACCTCCCCGGCGTCGGCGGCCGCGAGGTCTGCCGCGCGATCCGGGCCGAGGAGCGCGCCGACGGCGCGCCGCAGCCGCGGATCCTGATGCTGACCGCGCGCGGCGGCGTCGACGACCGGATCGCAGGTCTCGACGACGGCGCCGACGACTACCTCGTCAAGCCGTTCGAGCTCGGCGAGCTGGCGGCACGGGCGCGGGCGCTCCTGCGCCGGAACGGCGACGGCCGCGCGCCGCTGCATGTCGGCTCGCTCGAGCTCGACGACGCCCGCCACGAGGCGAGCCAGGACGGCGAGCCGCTCGCGCTGACGCCGAAGGAGTTCGCGCTCCTCCGCTACCTGATGTCCCACCCGGGCGAGGCGCTCTCGGAGTTCGACCTGCTCACCCACGTCTGGGACGAGAACGCGAACCCGCTCACACGCACGGTCCGCGTGACGGTGATGACGCTGCGGCGCAAGCTCGCCGGGAGCCCCATCGAGACGGTGCCCGGCGCCGGCTACCGGCTGCGGGAGGACGCGTGAGCGCCTTCATGCGGTCGATCCGGGTGCGGCTGACGCTGCTCTACTCCGGAGTCCTCTTCGCCGTTGCCGCGCTGCTCGTCGCGGGCCTCTACGTCGGCCTCTCGCTCAGCCTGCGCGACGAGCCGGTCTCACAGGGGGCGGCGATCGTCGCGACCGTACCGGTGAACGACGGCAGCGACGTCGAGGAGCGGACGTTCGTCGACGCGCAGGCGTTCGAGCACCAGGTCAACGAGCGGACCCTGCGCAACCTGCGCACCTTCTCGCTGGCCGCGCTCGCCGCCCTCTTCGCCGCGAGCCTCGCGGTCGGCTGGGTGATCGCCGGCCGCGTGCTCGCGCCGATCGCGCACATCACCGAGGTCGCGCGCGAGATCCAGGCACGCGAGCTCTCGCGCCGGATCGAGCTGGACGGTCCCGACGACGAGCTGAAGCGGCTCGCGGACACGTTCGACTCGATGCTCGCGAGGCTCGACGTCGCCTTCGCCTCGCAGCGCCGCTTCGTCGCCGACGCCTCGCACGAGCTGCGCACGCCGCTCGCGATCATCAAGGCGAACCTCGAGCTCGCGCTCACCGACGCGTCCGGGACGCCGGAGAGCCGCGCGACCGCGGCGGCGGTGATCGAGCGCGCGATCGAGCGGATGGCGCGGCTCACCGACGACCTGCTCGCGCTGGCGCGGCTGGACGCGCCCGCGGCCGGGCGCGAGCCGGTGCTCGTGCACGACCTGCTCGCGGACGCGGGCGAGGAGTTCGCCGCGGCCGCCGCCGCGCGCGGCGTCGCGCTCGAGGTCGAGACCGCCGCCGCCGGGCCCGTCGCCGGCGATCGCGACGTGCTCAAGCGCGCGCTCGGCAACCTGCTCGACAACGCGATCCGGGTGGCCGGCTCGAGCGTGCGCGTGAGCCACGGCGAGCTCGACGGCTGGGCCTGGATCGCCGTCGCCGACGATGGGCCGGGGATCGCGCCCGAGCACCAGCAGTCGATCTTCGACCGCTTCTGGCGCGCGGACGACGCCCGCTCCCGCCCGGGCGGCGGCAGTGGGCTCGGGCTCGCGATCGTGCGCCAGATCGCCGACGCGCACGGCGGCACCGTCGAGGTCGACTCGGCGCCCGGGGCGGGAGCGACGTTCGTGCTCCGCCTCCCGCGCGCGACGGCGCCGCAGCTCGTCGCCTAGAGGCTTGATGCTGCTGCCTGAACGCGCGACTTGTCGCGGAACTGTGTCGGGTGTGGAGAAATTCACGCGCAAAACCGGCCGTTTCGGCCGGGTCGGGTCGTTTCAGACACTAGCCGCGCGCTCCGGCCGCGGCTATCACGACTCCTCCAGCTCACGAGGAGGATCGGATGGCGGCACGGAGGTTGAGGCTCGCCCGGCGCGGCGTCGCCGCGGCGGTGGTGGTGCTCGCGGTCGCGGCGGGAGTGGCGGCGGCGGGCGGCGACGGTGGGCGCGAGAACGGCGTCGTGGCGGCCTGCAAGGGCAAGTCGGGTGCGCTGCGCGTGCCCGCCCCCGGCAAGGCGTGCAAGCGCGGCGAGCAGCTGCTCAGGTGGAATGTCCGCGGCCCGCAGGGGCCTGCCGGGCCGCCCGGCCCTGCCGGAGCACCCGGTCCTGCCGGGGCGGACGGCGCGCCCGGAGCCGACGGCGCGCCAGGCCCCGCCGGTGCAGCCGGAGCGACCGGCCCGCAAGGGGCTCAGGGACCGCCCGGCCCCGCCGGCCCGGCCGGCCCGGCCGGAGCGATCGAGTCGATCGACGCCCTCGCCGGCGCCGGCTGCGTCGCGGCCGGAGCGCCGGGAACGGTCGCCGTCGACGTCGGCGCGGCGGGCGCGATCACGCTCGCGTGCGTCCCGGACACTCCTCCCGCAACGGCCGCGCTCGTGCTCAACGAGATCGACTACGACCAGGTCGGCGCCGACTCCGGCGGCTTCGTCGAGCTCTACAACGCAGGCGCCGGTACCGCCGACCTCACGGGGCTGGCGCTCGTCTTCGTCGACGGCGCCGACGGGCTCGAGTACCTGCGGCGGACGCTCGGCGGGACGCTCGGACCGGGGGAGTACCTCGTCGTCTCCGCGGACGCCCAGAACGGCGCGCCTGACGGGGTCGCGATCCTCGACACTGCGTCCGGGATCTACCTCGACGCCCTCTCGTACGAGGGCGCGATTCCCGGCCTCGTCGAGGGAACGCCTCTTCCGGCCGACGTGGCCGACTCGAACACCGTCACCGGCTCGCTCGCCCGGATCCCGAACGGAAGCGACACGGACGACGCGGCTACCGACTGGCGGTTCACGACCACGGTCACCCCCGGAGCCGCGAACGTGGAGACGGCGCCGTGACCGGCCGGAGGCACGGCCTGCGCGCGACCGCACTCGCCCTGCTCGCGCTCGCGGTCGTCGCGGGCGCGGCCGGGGCGGCACTGCGGGCCGCGCTGGCCGACGACGTCATCCACGCGTGCCGCAGCAAGTCCACGGGCGCCCTTCGCGTTCCCGCTCCCGGCTCTTCCTGCAAGGGCGACGAGACGCCGCTGCAGTGGAATGTCCGCGGCGTCGCCGGCCCGACCGGGCCGGCGGGACCGGCGGGACCGGCGTCCGTCTCGGCGCTTGAGGGCAGCCCGTGCACGACCGAGGCGGGCTCCTGGGGCACGATCCTCGTGCGGACCGCCGCCGACGGCGTCGTCTCCTTCGTGTGCCGGGCGGCGACGTACGCCGACGCGCCGCCCCAGCTCGTCCTCAACGAGGTCGACTACGACCGGCCCGGGGACGACCCGGCCGGCTTCGTCGAGCTCTTCAACGCGGGCCGGGGCACCGCCGACCTGGGCGGGCTCGCGCTCGTGCTCGTCGACGGGGGGACGGGTCAGGAGTACGACACGATCCCGCTGTCGGGCACGGTCCTGGCCGAGCAGTTCCACGTCGTTCCGGTGGACGCCGACGACGGCGCTCCGGACGGCGTCGCCCTCGTCGACACCGTCACCGGGAGGCTGATCGACGCGCTCTCCTACGAGGGGCGCATCGACGAGGCGCTGATCGGCGGCGCCGTCTACAGCCTGGTCGAGGGGACGCCGCTGCCGGCCACCGTCGCCGACTCGGACGTCGTCCAGGGCTCGCTCGCGCGGATCCCGAACGGGACCGACACCGACGACGCCGCGTCCGACTGGCAATTCACGACCGTCGTCACTCCCGGCAATCCGAACTTCCCGTCCGGGTGAAGGTGACCGTCCGGCTCAGTCCCGCCCCTTCGCGCGCATGTTCGCGCGGCCCTCCGCGCCGGCCTTGGCCCAGCGCTTCCGCTCCTCCGCCTGCAGGCGCTTGTCGAGCCGGCGCTCGAGGTGCGCGAGCTCCCGCTGGAGCTTCTTGTAGCTCGTCCAGCGGGCGAGCTCCAGCGTGCCGTCCTCGATCGCGGCCTGGACAGCGCAGCCCGGTTCGGTCCGGTGCGCGCAGTCCGAGAAGCGGCAACGAAGGGCGAGCTCCTCGACGTCGGCGAACGTCTCCGAGAGCCCGTCGGACGACTCCCACAGCTGCAGCTCGCGCATGCCGGGCGTGTCGAGCACGAGCCCGCCGCCGGGGAGGAGCACGAGCTGCCGGTGCGTCGTCGTGTGGCGCCCCTCGCCGTCGTCCTCGCGGATCGGCTGCGTGGCCAGCAGCTCCTCGCCCGCCAGCGTGTTCACCAGCGTCGACTTGCCGACGCCGGACGAGCCGAGCAGCGCGATCGTGCGCCCGGGGACGAGGTGGGAGCGCACGAGCTCCAACCCCTCGCCGGTCAGGTTCGAGACGGGGTGCACGGGGACGCCGAACGCGATCGCCTCGACCTCGAGCACGCGCTCCTCGTAGCCGGGACAGAGATCAGTCTTCGTCAGGACGATCACGGGCTGCGCGCCGCTCTCCCACGCCGTCGCCAGATAGCGCTCGAGGCGGCGCAGGTTGAAGTCCTCGTTCAGCGACATGAGCAGGAAGACCGCGTCGACGTTCGCAGCCAGCACCTGCTCCTCGGCCGCGTCGAGCGCGACCTTGCGCGAGAACTTCGTCCGGCGGGCGAAGACGTGGCGGATCGTCGCGGCGGCCTCGTCCGGCCGTGGCGCGACGGCGACCCAGTCGCCGACGGCGGGCATGTCGCCGGCGCCGGCGGCCTCGTGGGAGAGCTTGCCGGCCGCTTCGGCGCGCAGCTCGCCGAGCTCGGAGAAGAGGATGTAGACGCCGCGGTGCTGCGCGGCGACTCGGGCGGGCAGCAGGCCCGCCGCGGCGTAAGGCTCGAAGTCGGTTGTGTGGCTGTCGGTCCAGCCGAGGTCAGGCAGTGCGTACAAGCGAGGCTCCTTGAGCGACATGGTATGGACGGGCGCGCGTGCGCGACGCGCGCGGCTCAGGAGCTGCCGGAGGTGTCGACCGACGGCCCTAGAGCCGCGGAGCTCTGAGGGCGGAGGGGGCAAGCTCTGTCATCTGCTCGAACCTCCTTCGTCGTCGGGACATCTCCAAGTATGCCTGGAAGTCGTAACGAGGTCGAGTTCGCCCTTGGCGTTCGGCGAAAGAGCCAGTAGAGTCCTCGCGGGCAACGGCGCGCAAGGGGAGTCGTGTCCGGCTCGGGGAGAGCTCGACCAAACATAGGGGAGGAACTGGGGTGTCTCAACTTCGTTTGCGGCCGCCTGTCTCGGCAGGAGCCACGTCCGTATCGCGCCTGGTCGCGATGCTCGTCATCTCGATCGGCGTCCTCAGCTTCGGCTCGATGGGCTCCGCCGCCTCGACCTCGCTCGTGATCAACGAGGTCGACTACGACCAGCCCGGCACGGACGCATCCGAGTTCCTCGAGCTGAAGAACGTCTCCGGCGCGGCCATCGACCTCGACCCCTTCCGGATCGAGCTCACGAACGGCAGCAGCTCCGGAGCCGTCTACCTGACGATCGAGCTTCCCGCCGTTACCCTCGCAGCAGGCGACTACTACGTCGTCTGCGCGAACCCGGCCACGACCGTCAACTGCGACCTCGATGGCGGCGCGGACACGAATCTGATCCAGAACGGCGCGCCCGACGGGCTGCGCGTGATGCTCGGCTCCGAGACGGTCGACGCGCTCAGCTACGAGGGCGACACGGCCGGCTCGACCGAGGGCTCGGGCGTGGGGCTGGAGGACACCGCCGCGGAAGGCGAGGGCCTCTCGCGCTGCCCCGATGGTGCCGACAGCGACGTCAACAACGTCGACTTCTCGCTGCGGGCGATCTCGCCCGGCGCCGCGAACGACTGCGCCGGCCCGAAGCTCGTGATCAACGAGGTCGACTACGACCAGCCGGGCACCGACGCTTCGGAGTTCCTGGAGCTCAAGAACACGGGCACGACGGCCGTCGACCTCGATCCGTACGTGGTCGAGCTCGTGAACGGCAGCGGCGGCGCGGTCTACGGCACCTTCGACCTGCCGGCCGTCGGCCTTGCCGCCGGCGACTACTACGTCATCTGCGCCAACGCGGCCACGACGCCGAACTGCGATCTCGACGTCTCGCCCGAAACCAACCTGATCCAGAACGGCTCGCCGGACGGGATCCGGCTGATGCTCGCCGGCTCGGCGGTGGACGCCGTCAGCTACGAGGGGGACACCGCCGGCGCGACCGAGGGCTCGGGCGCCGGGCTCGAGGACACGGCCGCGGAGGGCGAGGGCCTCTCGCGCTGCCCGGACGGATCCGACACGGACGTGAACAACGTCGACTTCTCGCTGCGGGCGATCTCGCCGGGTGCGGCCAACAACTGCGCCGGCGCCAACTTCGTGGTCGTCAACGAGGTCGACTACGACCAGCCGGACACCGACTCGGCCGAGTACCTGGAGCTCAAGAACACGGGCACGACCGCCGTCAACCTCGATCCGTACGTGGTCGAGCTCGTGAACGGCAGCGGCGGCGCGGTCTACGGCACCTTCGACCTGCCGGCCGTCAGCCTTGCCGCGGGCGACTACTACGTCATCTGCGCGAACGCGGCCACCGTGCCGAACTGCGACCTCGACGTCTCGCCCGACACCAACCTGATCCAGAACGGCTCGCCCGACGGGATCCGGCTGATGCTCGCCGGCGCGGCCGTGGACGCCCTCAGCTATGAGGGCAACACGGCCGGCTCGACCGAGGGCACCGGCACGACCGCGGCCGACTCGAACTCCCAGGCGAACGTCGGTCTCTCACGCTGCCCCGACGGCGCCGACACGGACAACAACAACGCCGACTTCGTGCTGGCGCCGATCACGCCGGGGGCCACGAACGTCTGCGGCCCGCCGCCGCCCGACCCGGTCGGCACCTGCGGCGAGCCGGCCACCCGCATCCACGCGGTCCAGGGCAACGGCACCTCGACCCCGATCGCCGGCACGGCCGTCACGATCGAGGGCGTCGTCACCGGCGACTACCAGGGCACGGGCCAGTTCAACGGCTACTTCGTGCAGGAGGAGGTCGCCGACCAGGACGCCGACCCGATGACCTCGGAAGGCATCTTCGTCTTCAGCGGCAGCGGCGTCGACAACGTGAGCCCCGGCGACGTCGTGCGCGTGCGCGGCACCGCCGGCGAGTTCGGCGGGATGACGCAGCTCTCGAGCGTCACCGGCATCGCGACCTGCTCCACGGGTGCGAGCGTCCCGGCGACCCAGGTCAGCCTGCCCGTCGCAAGCGTCGGCGACCACGAGCGGTACGAGGGCATGCTCGTGCAGTACACCCAGACGCTGACGGCGACGGAGGTCTTCAACCTCGGTCGCTTCGGCGAGGTCAGCCTCTCGGGCGTCGGCCGCCTCTACAACCCGACCGCCATCGCGGAGCCGGGCGCACCCGCGCTCGCCGTCAACGAGCAGAACGACCGCAGCCGGATCGTCCTCGACGACGCCAGCAACACCCAGAACAACGACCCGACGCTCTACCCGCAGGGTGGCCTCTCGGCCACCAACACGCTGCGGGTCGGCGACACGCTGCCCGGCCTGACGGGGATCCTCGAGTTCCGCTTCAGGGCGTACCGGATCCAGCCGGTCGACGTCCCGGTCGAGTTCACCGGCACGAACCTGCGCACGCCGGCACCGGACGACGTGGGCGGGAACATGACGGTGGCGTCGTTCAACGTCCTCAACTACTTCAACGGGGACGGGCTCGGCGGCGGCTTCCCGACCTCGCGCGGTGCGGAGTCGCAGTTCGAGCTCGACCGCCAGGAGGCGAAGCTCGTCAGCGCGATCGCCGCGATCGACGGTGATGTCGTCGGGCTGATGGAGATCGAGAACGACGGCGGGCCGAACAGCGCGCTCGCGCAGCTCGTGGACGCGCTCAACGCCGCGACGGCGCCGGGCACCTACGGCTACGTCGACACCGGCGTGATCGGGACGGACGCGATCAAGGTGGCGCTTATCTACAAGACCGATGCGGCGGCTCCGCTCGGTGACTGGGAGATCCTCACCGCGGCGGTCGATCCGCGCTTCGACGACACGAGGAGCCGGCCCGCGCTCGCGCAGACCTTCCGGCACCTCGGCTCCGGCGAGGCCCTCACGGTCGTCGTCAACCACCTGAAGTCCAAGGGTTCCGGCTGCGGTCCCGGCGACGATGCGACCGACGAGTCGGGCAACTGCAACGGCACCCGGACGCTCGCGGCCGCGGCGCTCGCCGACTGGCTCGCGACCGACCCGACCGGAAGTGGAGACCCCGACTTCATGATCATCGGCGACCTGAACGCGTACACGTTCGAGACGCCGATCACGACGCTCGAGTCGGCCGGGTACACCAACCTCGTCCGCAAGTACGGCGGCCTCGCCGCCTACTCGTACGTGTTCCAGGGCGAGTCGGGCTACCTCGACCACGCGCTCGCCACGTCGTCGCTCACCGCGCAGGTGACGGGCACGACCATCTGGCACATCAACCCGGACGAGCCGACGGTGCTCGACTACAACGTCAACTTCAAGTCGGCGAACCACGTGATCACGCTCTACGACGACGGCCCGTACCGGGCCTCCGACCACGACCCGGTCATCGTGGGGCTCCAGCTCGACGTCTCCTACGCGAACCTCTGCGCGCTGACGCGGTCATACGTGGAGAAGGAAGGCGTCGCGAACGCGCTCTGCGCGATGCTCGCGGCCGCGGAGGCGGCAGAAGCCCGCGGCAACGAGAACGCAAAGCGGGGAATCCTCGGCGCATACGTGAACCTGCTCGGGGCGCAGTCCGGCAAGTCGATCCCGGCGGACGCGGCGGCATGGCTCGCCGCGCTGGCCGGGTCTCTGTAGGCAAGCAACGGGACAAAAAGGGGTGGATAAGGGGATGAAGATGAGAAAGACAATCCTGGCGCTCGTGACGCTCGCCGTCGCGATCGCCGTAGCACCGATCGCCGGTGCGGCCGGCGACCCGTCGACGAACGGCGTCAAGAACGCGCAGACGACGGAGATCCAGATCCTGGCGCTGAACGACTTCCACGGCGCGATCCAGCCCCCGTCGGGCTCGGGTGGTCGCATCGGCACGATCAACGCCGGCGGGTCGGAGTACCTGGCGACGCATGTCCGGGCGTTGAGGGAGACCAACCCGAACACGCTGTTCGTCTCCGCAGGCGACCTGATCGGGGCGACGCCGCTGATCTCGGCCCTGTTCCACGATGAGCCGACGATCGAGGCGTTCAACCTGATGGACCTCGACTACAACGGCGTCGGCAACCACGAGTTCGACGAGGGCGTCGACGAGCTGCTGCGCATGCAGCACGGCGGCTGCCATCCCCACGACGGGTGCCTCGACGGCGACGGGTTCGAGGGCGCGACCTTCGACTTTCTCGCGGCGAACGTGAAGTACAAGGACAGCGGCGAGACGATCTTCCCGCCCTACAAGATCCACCACTTCCCGGGCGTGAAGGTCGCGATCGTCGGCATGACGCTCGAGGGCACGCCCAACATCGTCACGCCGGCCGGCATCCAGTCGGTCGACTTCTTCGACGAGGCGGACAGCGTGAACGCGCTCGTGCCGGAGCTGAAGAAGCAGAACGTGAAGACGATCATCGTGCTCCTGCACGAGGGTGGCTCGACGAGCAGCGCGGGGAACGGAGCCGGCTCGCCGGACACGATCAACCGCTGCGACAACGTCTCGGGACCGCTTCCGGCAATCGTCGAGCGGATGGACGACGAGATCGACGTCGTCGTCACCGGCCACACCAACTGGGCCGTCAACTGCGTCCTCGACGGCAAGATCGTCACAGGAGCGGCCTCGAACGGCCGGTTGATCACCGACATCGACCTGACGGTCAGCCGCGCGTCGAAGGACGTCGTCGCGGCGACGGTCGACAACAAGATCGTCACGCGGGACGTCGCGAAGGCGCCCGACCTGACGGAGCTCGTCCAGAAGTACGCGGCCCTCGTCGCGCCGCTCTCGAACCGCGTCGTCGGCTCGGTCACGGGAGACATCCTGCGGGCGAACAACGCGGCCGGCGAGTCCGCCCTCGGCGACGTGATCGCGGACGCTCAGCACGCGGCGACGAAGGACCCGCTGTTCGGCGGCGCCGTCGTCGCCTTCATGAATCCGGGCGGCATCCGCGCGGACATCCTCGCCGGCCAGATCTCGGGCGGCGAGGCCTTCGGCGAGGTGACGTACGGCGAGCTGTTCACCGTGCAGCCGTTCAACAACGTCATGACCGTGCTGACCTGCTCCGGGGCCCAGATCGAAGCGTTGCTGGAGCGGCAGTTCGAGGTGAACCGGATCCTCCAGGTGTCGAGCGGCTTCACGTACACGTGGGACGGCGCAGCTCCGGTCGGCGACCGGGTCGACATCGCGTCGATCAAGGTCGACGGCACGCCGATCTCGCCGTTGGCGTCGTACCGTGTCGCCATGAACAACTTCCTCGCCACCGGCGGGGACGGGTTCAGCGTCTTCACGAGCTGCACCGACTCGCTCGGCGGGGAGATCGACCTCGACGTCCTCGTGACGTACTTCGGGGCGAACTCGCCCGTGGCGCCTGGTCCGCAGAACCGGATCACGCGCGTCAACTAGTCCGTAACCGCGGTGGGGGCGGCTTCGGCCGCCCCCACCTCTCTCTGTAGCGTCGGGGGGTGCAGACCTCCCGCATCCGCGACGGCGTCCGGGCCGCCCTGCCGCTGGTGCTCGTGCCGCTCCTGTTCGGCGCCTCCTTCGGCCTGCTCGCTGTCGAGGCGGACATGGGCCGGCTGGGCGCCGTCGTCATGTCGGCGACGACGTTCGCGGGCTCGGCGCAGTTCGCCGCCGCGTCGATCCTGGAGTCCGGCGGGGGCGCCGCCGCCGCGATCGTCGCCGCCGTGCTCCTGAACGCCCGCTACGTGCCGCTCAGCCTCGCGGTCGCGTCGATCTTCCCCGGCTCGCGCGGGCGGCGCTTCCGCGACGCGCAGCTGATCGTGGACGAGTCGTGGGCGCTCGCGGGCCGAAGCGGCCGCTTCGACTACGGCGTGCTCGCGGGCGC
>DATKBA010000029.1:0-4712 GCA_035514455.1 Gaiellaceae bacterium
GTGATCATCCCGAGCGTCGCCAGGAACATCGTCCGGATCAGGTACGCGCCCCAGATCGCGACGCAGAAGACGGCGACCTCGAGCAGCGTGGGGGCGAGCACGGGGTCGAAGAGGATCCAGAGCACGGCCGCGATCGGCAACCAGAGCAGGATCGTGACGAACTTCCAGCCCGCGAAGGCGGCGAGGTCGTCGTGCAGCGGGTGGATCGGGCGCAGCAACGCGGCCGAGAGCTCGCCCTCGCGGATCCGCCACTCCCAGCCGTACGGCGTGAAGACGATGTTCATGTTCCGGACGAGCGTCCAGACGATGTAGTAGGCGGCGAACTGGCCGGTCGTGATCCCCTGCACCTCGCCGCCCTGCTGCTCGGCGATCGTCGTCCAGACGACGAGGTAGACGATCGGCTCAGCGAGCATCCCGATCAGCCACATGTAGGTGGCGACGCGGTACTGGAACTGGCTCTGGATCTGCGTGCGGCCGCGGGTGAGGTAGTAGTCGAAGAGCGAGCGGGCGGCGCCCGGCTGGGCGCTCACGAACGCTCCTGCGCGAAGACGAGCTCGATCACGTCCTCGATCGGCGGATCCTCGACGGTCAGGTCGGCGACCTCGCGCTCGGCGAGCAGCCGCGCCGTCACCCGCGCGGTCTCCGCCTTGGGGACGCGCAGCTTCACGCGGGCGCCGTCGCGCTCGAGCACGTCGCCGTAGCCGGAGAGGTCGGCGTCGAGGTCGTCGAGCTCGACGGTCAGCGTCTTCCAGGCGGCGAAGTCGTCGCCGAGCCGCGCCAGCTGTCCGTCGAAGAGGATCTGGCCGTGGTGGATCACGACGACGCGCCTACAGAGCGCCTCGACGTCGGCCATGTAGTGGCTCGTCAGCAGGACGGTCGCCTCGTAGCGCTGGTTGTACTCGGCGACGAAGGAGCGGATCCGCTTCTGCATCGTCACGTCGAGCCCGATCGTCGGCTCGTCGAGGAAGAGCACCTGCGGGCGGTGCAGCAGCGAGCCGACGATCTCCACCTTCATCCGCTCGCCGAGCGAGAGCTGCCGGACGGGCTTGCGGACGAGGTCGCCGACGTCGAGCAGCTCGACCAGCTCGTCGCGGAGCTGCAGGAACTCGGACCGGGGGATCCGGTAGATCGCGCGGTTGAGCTCGAAGGAGTCGAGCGCCGGCAGGTCCCACTGGAGCTGGTTGCGGTTGCCCATCACGAGCGTGATCCGGCTCAGGAAGGCACGCTCCCGGCGGGAGGGGACGTGGCCGAGGACGGTCGCCTCGCCCGACGTCGGGTAGAGCAGGCCGGAGAGCATCTTCAGCGTCGTCGTCTTGCCGGCGCCGTTCGGGCCGAGGAAGCCGACGACCTCCCCGGGCCCGATCTCGAAGGAGACGTCGTCCACCGCCCGCACCTCGCAGTGCTGCCGCCGGAAGAGGCTCTTGGCCGCCGCGCGCAGCCCCGACTCCCGCTCCGGGACGAGGAACGTCTTGTTCAGGCCGGCGACGTGGACGACGGGAGCGGGCACCGGCAGAACCTAGATGATTGGCCGGTGCGCATCCTCCTGCTCTCGCAGATGTATCCCTCGGCCGCGGAGCCCGACTTCGGCGTCTTCGTGCAGGGCCTCGAGCGGGAGCTCGCGGCCCGCGGGCACGAGCTGCGGCGGGTCGTGCTCGACCGGCGCGGCGGCGGCAAGCTCCGGCACGCGCGGCTGGCGGTGCGGGCCGTGCGGGAGGCTCGCCGCTTCCGGCCCGACGTCGTGTACGCCCACTTCCTCTTCCCGACGGGCTTCTCCGGGCTGCTCGCGGCCCGCGCCGCGCGGGCGCCGCTGGTCGTCACCGCGCACGGCCAGGACGTCGCCAACCTGACGCAGTACCCGTTCGTGCGCGCGCCGAGCAGGCGCGTCGTCCGGGGGGCGGCCGCCGTGGTCGCCGTCTCGGCCTGGCTCCGGCGCGAGCTCGAGCGCTCGCTTCCCGAGGCCGCCGGCAAGACAGAGGTCGTCGACTGCGGCGTCGATCTCGCCCGCTTTCCCGTGCTCGCGCGCACGGCCGGCCCCGGCCCCGCCTTCGTCTGCGTCGGCTCGCTGATCGAGCGGAAGAACGTCGTCCGGCTCGCCGACGCCTTCGCCCGGCTCGGCGAGGGGAAGCTGACGTTCGTCGGCGACGGGCCGCTGCGCTCACGGCTCGAGGGGAGGCCGCACGTGACCGTCACGGGCTACGTCCCCCACGACGCGGTCCCGGGGTACCTCGCCGCCGCCGACGTTCTCTGCCAGCCGAGCCTCGTCGAGCCGTTCGGCCAGGCCACCCTCGAGGCGCTCGCCTGCGGGCGCAGCGTCGTCGCGACGCGCGTCGGCGGGCCGCCGGAGTTCGTCCCGCTCGACGCGGGCGTGCTGGTCGACCCCGGGGACGAGGACGAGCTCGTCGCCGCCCTCCGCACCGCCGCCGCGCTGCCCGTCCCGAACGAGGCCGCCCGCGCCGCCGCCGAGGCGCACGACGTCAGGCGTCAGGCGGAGAGGATCGAGTCGATCCTCGCGACAGCCGCGCTGCATCGCTGAACTTCTCGAGGTCGGCGAGCCTGAGCTCGACGAGCGGGCGCACGGCGTCCTCGATCCCGGCCTCGCGCGCGGCCTCGAGCGCCTGCTCGTAGCTCTCGCGCGCCTTCTCGGGCGCGACGCCCTGCTTGAGCCGGTTGTCGCCCGTGACGAGCAGCCGCTGGACCTTCGCGCGCGCCTCGTCGCCCGGGGGGTTCACATCCGTAGCCTAATCAGGGAGGATCGCGTTGGGTCCGGGCATGAAAAATGGGCGCACCAGGGCACCGGCACCCGTCCGCGTGCTGATCGCCGACGACCACCGCCTGTTCGCGGAGGCGCTCGAGGCCGTCCTCGCGACCGAGGAGCGGGTCGAGGTGGTCGGCCGCGCCGCGGACGGGGGCGAGGCGGTCGCCCTCGCCCTGAAGCTGCGGCCGGACGTGATCGCCCTCGACATCAGCATGCCCGTGATGGACGGGTTCGAGGCCGCGGCGGAACTCGGAAGGCTCGAGCACCCGCCCGCGGTGCTGATGCTGACCGGGTCGAACGCCCCCGAGGACGTCGAGCGGGCGCGCAGCGCCGGGGTCAAGGGGTACGTCACGAAGGACGCGATCGCGGCGAAGCTCGTCGACGCGATCCTCGAAGCTGCCGGGTAGCGCTGCTACCCTCTGCGCCGTGGTTTCCGTCTTCGCAGTCCTCCAGGTGCTCGTGGCCACCGGCCTGCTCGTGCTGATCCTGATGCACTCGGGCCGCGACGCCGGCCTCGGCGGGATGGGCTTCACGCCCGCCTCGCAGGGCGGCACGCACATCGTCGAGCGGAACCTGACCCGCCTCACGGTCGTGGTCGCGACGCTGTTCGTCCTCAACAGCGTCGTCCTGTACCGCCTCCTGGCGTAGCGGCGGGCCGCGGCTACACTGTCCATCCCCCGCGCTGGTGGCGGAATTGGTAGACGCGCAAGGTTGAGGGCCTTGTGGCCTTAGGGCCGTGGAGGTTCAAGTCCTCTCCAGCGCATGCGGGATCTGAAGGCGGGCCTCCGGGCCCGCCTTTTTGCTTGACGCCGTCCGGAAGGATCTCTAGCCTGTCTGGCGAACACACGTTCGACCCCCAACCCCGGAGGCTGATTGTGCTCACCGCACGGCAACAGGAGATCTGGCAGTTCCTCGTCGACTACGTCGACCGGCACGGCTATCCCCCGACCGTGCGCGAGATCGGGGAGGCGGTCGGGCTCGCCTCGCCCTCGACCGTGCACGCGCACCTGGCGAACCTCGAGCGGGCGGGCCTGCTCCGGCGCGACCCGACCAAGCCGCGCGCGCTCGACCTGATCGGCCACCGGCGCGAGTCGCGCGGCGAGGAGCCGGCGGCCGAGCTGCGCAAGCTGCCGCTGCTCGGCCAGATCGCGGCCGGCGGGCCGCTGCTCGCCGAGCAGAACGTGGAGGACGAGCTCGCGGTGCCGGAGCCGCTCGGCCGCAAAGCCGACTTCCTGCTCCGCGTCAAAGGCGACTCGATGGTGAACGCGGGCATCCTCGACGGCGACGTACTCGTCGTCCAGCGCGCCCAGGACGCCCGCAACGGCGAGATCGTGGTCGCGCTCGCCGGCGACGACGAGGCTGCGGACGAGGCGACGGTGAAGACGTTCTACCGCGAGGACGGGCGCGTGCGCCTGCAGCCGGAGAACGACTCGCTCGAGCCGATCTACGCCGACCACGTGCAGATCCTCGGCCGCGTCACGGGAGTCTTCCGGACCCTCTGATGAGCGTCGCCTCCTTCAACCGCACGCTCGACCAGGAGCTGGCCGCGATCGCGCGCGGGGCGAGCTACGAGTGCCTCGTCTGCGGCGAGTTCCTGCTCCGGCGGCCGCTCGCGCACGCGTGTCTCGAGTGCGGGACGCTGCTCTGCGAGGGCCTCGAGATCCCGAAATCCGAGCTAGAATTCGTCCTGCAGGCCGGGTGACCGCGTCGTCCCGCGAGGGGCGCCGAGGAAAGTCCGGACACCGCAGGGCAGGACGCTGGGGAAACCCCAGACGGCGAAAGCCGATGGAAAGTGGAACAGAAAGCAGACCGCCTACGGGGCGTTTCCGGAAGCTCCGCAGGTAAGGGTGAAACGGTGGGGTAAGAGCCCACCAGCGTCGTGGCGACACGGCGGCTCGTCAAACCCCGTCCGGTGCAAGGTGAAGCAGATCCCGCTGACGCGGCCCGCCGAGGGATC
>DATKBA010000030.1:0-13383 GCA_035514455.1 Gaiellaceae bacterium
GGCTGGGCCGACTGCCCGTGCACGGGAGCGACCAGCGCCGCGGCGGCGACCGCGGCCGCCGGGCCGGAGAGGCTCGCGGGCGGGCGGCGCCGCTCGAGCTCGCCCGCGGCCTCCGGCGAGGCGACCGCGTACCCGACCCGGAGCGCCGCGAGACCGAACGCCTTCGAGAGCGTCCGCAGCACGATCAGGTTCGGCGCCTCGCCGAGCAGCGGCACGCAGCTCGCGCCCGCGAACTCGAAGTACGCCTCGTCGACGACGACGGCCGCCGCGGGCCAGGCCCGGGCGAGCGCTGCGATCTCGTCCGCGTCGCGCAGCTCGCCGGTCGGGTTGTTCGGATTGCAGATCCAGATCAGGTCCGCTCCCTCTGGGTCGGCGACGACCTCCGCGCCGGCGAGCTCGGTCGCGATCCGGAAGAGCCCGTAGGTCGGCTCGGTGACGGCCGCCCGGCGGCCCGGCCCGAGGTACGTCCTTGCCGCGAGCAGGATCAGCTCGTCGGCACCGGCGCCCGGGACGACCTGCTCGGGCCCGACGCCGCAGTAGGCCGCCGCGGCCCGGCGGAGCTCCTCGTACGTCCCGTCGGGATACTCGTGCAGCCGCGCGAAGCTCTCGCCCAGCGGGACGCGGGGGATCCCGGGCCCCGGCGGCGTGGTCTGGTCGAAGCGGAGCACCTGCTCGGGTCGGAGGTCGTGGCGCGCCGCGACCTCCGCGGACGACGGCGACCACGCGTAGGCGCGGAAGCCGTCCGCGAGCGGGAGCGGCCTCACGACGCCTCCAGCGCGGCCGCGTGCGCCGGCAGCCCCTCGGCGCGGGCGAGCGGCAGCCCGATCTCCCGCGCCCGCTCCAGGCCGGCGAGGCTGGCCGTCACGCGCTGCACCGGCTTGAGGAAGCTCTCGAGGCCGAGACCGCCGGCGCCGCGCGCGAGGCCGCCCGTCGGCAGGACGTGGGTCGCGCCGGCCGCGTAGTCGCCCACGACCGCGGAGGTGCGCACGAAGACGGTGCCCGCGTTGCGGACGCGGCCGGCCACCGCCTCCGCGTCGGCGAGCCACAGCTCGAGGTGCTCCGGTGCGTACTCCTCCGAGCGCGCGAGCGCGTCGTCCAGAGAGACGACGTCCTCGACGAGGACGTTGTCGGCGTCGCGGACGAGCTCGCGCACCGCCGCGGTCAGGCCGGGGTCGAGGCCGAGGAGGATCGCCTCGCTGTCAGGGCCGTGCTCCGCCTGCGCGAGCAGGCCGGCCGCGCAGCGGGCGGGATTGGCCGTCTCGTCGGCGAGCACGAGCACCTCGCTCGGCCCCGCCGGGAGGTCGATCGCGACGCTGCCGGACACGAGCAGCTTCGCTGCCGTGACCCAGCGGTTGCCGGGGCCGACGATCTTGTCCACCCGCGGAATCGTCTCGGTGCCGTACGCGAGCGCCGCGACCGCCTGTGCGCCGCCGACTGCGTAGACCTCGTCGACGCCGAGCTCGCGGGCGGCCGCGAGCGTCGCCTCGGCCGGGCGCGGCGTGACGACGGCGATCCGCCCCACTCCCGCGGCGCGCGCGGGCGCGACGGCCATCACGAGCGAGGACGGATAGCTCGCGCGACCGCCGGGGACGTAGACACCGACCGACGCGAGCGGCAGCCAGCGGCGCTCGGTGACGATCCCGGGCACCGCCTCCACCGACGAGTCGGGCGGCCGCTGCGCGAGGACGACCTCCGTCACGGCGGCGGCCAGCGCCCGCACTGACGCGAGCACGTCCGGCTCGAACCGCGCCGCGGCGAGCGTCTCGGCCGGCACGCGCAGCTGCTGCGGCCGCTCGCCGTCGAGCCGCTCGCTCCAGTCGAGGAGCGCCGCGTCGCCGCGCGCGCGCACGTCGGCGGCGATCTCGGCCACCTGCGGGAGCAGCTCCTCGAGCCCCGCGCCGCGCCTCCGCTCCGGCGCCGGCAGAGCCGCCACCTCCGCTCCCGGCGGCTCCGTCGAGCCTACGCCGCTCACGCGATCAGCCGCTCCACCGGCAGGACGAGGATCGACGAGGCGCCGGCCTCCTTCAGCGACGGGAGCAGCTCCCAGACGTCGTCCGCGTCGACGGCGGCGTGCACGGCCTTCATCCCCGGCTCGGCGAGGTCGAGCACCGACGGCGAGCCCATCCCGGGCAAGAGGGCCTCCACCCGCTCGAGCGCGGCCACCGGCACGTTCAGCATCAGGTAGCGCCGGCGCCGGGCCGCGACGACGCCCTCGAGCATCAGGCGCAGCCGCTCGACGAGCTCCCGGCGGTCGTCGAGCGCACCTTCGCCGGCGACGAGCACGGCCTGCGACTCGAGCAGCGTGCCGAGGAGGCGCAGGCCGTTCGCGCTCACGGTCGAGCCCGTCGAGACGAGGTCGACGATCGCGTCGGAGAGGCCGAGCCGCGGCGCCGCCTCGACCGAGCCCGAAACGGGGACGAGCTCGACCGAGACGCCCAGCCGGTCGAGCCCGGCGCGCGTCGAGACCGGGTACGAGGTGGCTACGCGCAGGCCGTCGAGGGCGGCGAGCTCGCGCTGCGGCGCGTCCTCCGGCACAGCCGCTTGGAGGGTGCAGCGCGCGAAGCCTAGCTCGGCGAGGGTGACGACGCTGGCGGCCGTCTCCGCGACGAGGTTGGCGCCGGTGATGCCGAGGTGGACGACCCCGTCCTGCACGTACTCGGGTATGTCGTGGGCGCGGACGAGCAGGAGGTCGACGGGCGCGTTCGCGCAGGGAACGAGGAGCGCGCGGTCGGTCGCCTCGAAGCTGAGGCCCGCATCAGCGCAGAGCCGCAGGGCGGGATCGCGCATGCGCCCCTTCGCCGGGACCGCGAGCGTCAGCCTGCCGTTCGCGCCGGCGCGCGTGAAGCCGTTCCGCTCCATCTACCGGCTCTTCCGCTTCGCGTGCGCCCGGTCGAGGGCGAGCCGGTAGCCGCCCGCGCCGTGCCGGAGCCACTGCGCGACGCGCGTAACGGTCGCCGTGCTCGTCGGCACGCGCTCGGCGATCTCCACGTACGGCATTCCCTGCTCGAGCAGCCGGACCGTCTGCCAGCGGTGGGTCAGCGCCTCGAGCTCCGGCAGCGTGCAGAGGTCGCGCAGGAAGCGGCGCACCTCGTCGCGGTCGCGGAGCGACAGCAACGCGTCGGCGAGGTCGTCGAGCCCGGGGAGTGGCTCGACCGTGCGTTCGGGGACGGTGGTCGAGGTCATGTGCTCTCATGATAGCATGCTAACGTGCTAACACAAACGTTCACCGTCTACCCCGCGATCGACGTGCTCCAGGGCCGGGTCGTCCGGCTCGCGGAGGGCCGGCGCGAGGACGTCACGGTCGAGGGCGGCGACCCGGTGGCCGCGGCCTCGCGCTTCGCGGCCGCGGGCGCATCCTGGTTGCACCTGGTCGACCTCGACGGCGCCTTCTCGGGCACGCCCGACCTCGCGCTGGTGCGGCGCGTGGCGGCCGTGGGCCCGCCGGTCCAGGTCGGCGGCGGCTACCGCACGGTCGAGGCGGCCCGCGCGGCGCTCGCGGCCGGAGCCGCCCGTGTGCTCGTCGGCACCGCCGCGCTCGACGACGGCTTCCTCGAGGCCGTCGCGGAGCTCGGCGAGCGCGTCGCGGTCGCGGTCGACGCGCGCGACGGCGAGGTGACCGTCGACGGCTGGACGCGCGGCAGCGGGATCTCGCCCGCGGCCCTCGCCCGCCGGTGCGCGGACGCCGGGATCCGGCGCCTGCTCGTCACGGCGACGCGGCGCGACGGGACCCTCACCGGCCCCGACCTGACGCTGCTAGCCGGGATCCTCCCCGCGGGCCTGCCCGTGATCGCCGCCGGCGGCGTGGCGACGCTGGACGACCTGCGCGCGCTCCGCGAGCTCGGCTGCGAGGGCGCCGTCGCAGGAAGCGCGCTCTGGCTGGGACGCTTCGACCTCGCGGAGGCCGTTAGCCTGCAGCGGTGAGCGTTCGCTTCGTCGACGAGGCGCCCTTCGGCTTCGGGTGGATCGAGGACGCGAGGATGCGGCGCACCTCGCACGCGCTCGCCGCCGGAGGCCGCGTCTGGGCGATCGACCCGATCGACGGCGACGGGGTCGAGGCGCGGATTCGGGCGCTCGGCGAGCCCGCGGGCGTGCTCCAGCTGCTCGACCGGCACGGGCGCGACTGCGCCGAATTCGCATCGCGGCTCGGCGTGCCGCTCCACGTCGTGCCGGCGGCGGTGGAGGGGTCGCCCTTCCACTTCCTGCCGGTCGCGTCGAGCCGCTGGTGGCGTGAGGTCGCGCTCTGGTGGCCGGACGAGCGCGTGCTCGTGTGCGCGGACGCGCTCGGCACGGTCCCCTACTTCCGCGCCGGCACCGAGCCCGCCGGCGTCAACCCGCTGCTCCGCCTCCGGCCCCCGCCCCTGACGGGGCTCGGTGCCGAGCACCTCCTCGTCGGCCACGGCGAGGGATTGCACGGGAGCGGCACGGCGGCCGCGGTCGACGACGCGCTCCGCTGCGCGCGGCGGCGGATCCCGCGCTGGCTCGCGCAGCTGCCGCGGCTCCTGCGGGCCGGCTAGCGGCTCGCGCGGGCAAGCAGGCCCGGGCGGACGAGCCGCGGCGGCGCCTTCAGGCCGGCGTCGCGGACCGGCGGGTTGAGCGGCTCGGCGAGCGGCGCCGCCGCGAAGGAGGCGGCGCGGCGCTCGGGCGCCGCGTCCTCGTAGAGCGTCGTCCGTTGCCGGGGGGTGCGGCCGTTGGCGCGGATCAGCGCCTCCATCGCCTCCGGCGCCATCTCCTGGCCGTGCTCGGAGCCGGCCGAGCGGGAGATCGACTCGTTCATGAGGGTGCCGCCGAGGTCGTTTACGCCCGCTCGCAACGCCGCCGCGACGCCCTCGGGGCCGAGCTTGACCCACGAGGCCTGCACGTTCGTGATCGCCGGATGGAGCGCGAGCCGCGCGACCGCGTGCAGCAGCAGCGCCTCGCCGAACGTCGGTCCGGAGCGGGCGCGTCCCTGCAGCCACATCGGCGCCTCCATGTGCACGAACGGTAGCGGCACGAGCTCGGTGAAGCCGCCCGAGCGCTCCTGCTGCTCGCGCGCCCGCAGCAGGTGCCGGGCCCAGTGCCGCGGCCCTTCGACGTGCCCGAACATGATCGTCACGTTCGAGCGCAGCCCCACGCGGTGCGCGGCGTCGTGCACCTCGAGCCATTGCGCGGTCGAGACCTTGTCCGGGCAGATCACCGCCCGCACCTCGTCGTCGAGGATCTCGGCCGCGGTACCAGGCAGCGAGCCGAGCCCGAGCGAGCGCAGGCGCGTGAGGTAATCCTCCAGCGGGAGGCCGAGCGTCGCCGCGCCCTGCCAGACCTCGAGCGCCGAGAACGCGTGGATGTGCAGGTCGGGGAGCTCGGCGCGGATCGCCTCGACGACCGACCCGTAGTAGTCGCCGGTGAAGGCCGGGTGGATCCCGCCCTGTAGGCAGACCTCGGTCGCGCCCCGCTCCCACGCCTCGCGGGCGCGCCGGACGATCTCCTCGTGCGGGACGAGGTACGGCGCGCCGCGCAGGTTCGCCGCCAGCCGCCCCTTCGAGAAGGCGCAGAAGCCGCAACGGAAGTAGCAGACGTTCGTGTACTGGATGTTCCGGGTGACGACGTAGCTGACCTCGTCGCCGCAGGTCTCGCGCCGCAGCCGGTCGGCGGCGGCGAAGACGCGCTGCCGCTCCTCGCCGCGGGATCGGAAGAGGCGGACGAGCTCCTCCTCGCCGAGCCCGCCGGACGTGTCGGCGGGGAGCGCGTCGCGCGCGACCACGAACGGAACGCCGCCGGGCCTCCCCGGATGCCAGTCGTCCTCGCGGGCGAGGCCGAGGCCGTCCGAGGCGCGCAGCGCGGACGGCAGCACCGCCGGGTCGAGCCAGGCGCCCGAGAGGTAGCGGGGATACACCGGCAGCCGCGCAGCGAGCTCGAGCCCGCGCGAGCGCGTCGCCGCCTCGAGCCGGCCCCGCTCGGGCCACGGCGCCTCGGGGTTGACGTGGTCGATCGTGACGGGCGAGATGCCGCCCCAGTCGTCGATCCCCGCGTCGAGCAGGCGGGGGAAGTCGTCGTAGGCGAGGTTCGGCGGCGCCTGCACGGAGACGTCCTCCGGCAGCACGAGGCGCGCGGCGGCGATCGTCCAGAGGTGGTCGTCGAGGGCGGGCTCGGGGTGCGCGGCCATGCGGGTGCCCGGCTTGGCGCGGAAGTTCTGCACGATCACCTCCTGCAGGTGCCCGTGGCGCTCGTGGAGCGCGCGAAGCGCCTCGAGAGCCTCGAGCCGCTCCGCCCGCGTCTCGCCGATCCCGATCAGGATCCCGCTCGTGAACGGGATCCGCAGCTCGCCCGCCCAGCCGATCGTCTCCAGCCGGCGCGCCGGCACCTTGTCCGGCGAGGCCCAGTGCGGGCCGCCCTTCGCGGCGAGCCGCTCCGCGAGCGTCTCGAGCATGATCCCCATCGAGGCCGACACCGGCCGCAGCGCCGCCAGCTCGTCGCGGCTCATCACGCCGGGGTTCAGGTGCGGCAGCAGGCCGGTCTCGTCGAGCACGAGCTTCGCGACGCGGCCCAGGTACTCGAGCGTCGTCTCGCAGCCGAGCGCGGCCAGCTCGTCGCGCGCCGCCTTGTAGCGCAGCTCGGGCTTGTCGCCGAGCGTGAAGAGGGCCTCCGTGCAGCCCGCCGCCGCGCCGGCGCGCGCGATCGCGAGCACCTCCGCCTCGGTCCTGAACGCGCGCTCGCCGCGGCGGGGCGGGCGGGCGAAGGTGCAGTAGCCGCAGACGTCGCGGCAGAGCGTCGTCAGCGGGACGAAGACCTTGGGCGAGTAGGTGACGAGCCCGTCGCCGCGCCGCCGCTCGCGCGCCGCCACGAGCAGGTCCTCGAGCGGCGCGGTCAGCAGGTCAGCGGTCACTCCACGAGCTTATCCCGCTCGCTCTAGCCGGCTCTGAACCCCCAGAGGCCGCCGAAGCTCGTCCAGCTGCCCTTCGACCAGCGCTGCAGCAGCGCCTGCTCGATCGGGAAGCGCTCGGTCGCGCTCGTCTTGATCGCGATCCCCGGGAGCATGAACGGGTTGGAGACGTCGTTCAGCTTCCGCGTCTGGGCCATCACGGCCGCGCGTGTCGGGTTCTTCCCGGCCGCCTTCAGGACCTTGACGGTCTCGTACGCGACGGCCATCCCGTAGACGTGGTAGACGTCCTTCGGGTTCGCGCCCTTCGCGTGCCGCGACATGATCGTCCGGTAGAGCTTGATCGCGGGGTCGTTGCGCCACTTCACGTCGGTCGGGTCCTTGAGGAAGACGATCGAGATCGAGTTCTGGACGGCCTTGTTCGTGCCGCCCTCGGAGGCGAGCGTCATGATGTTCGAGGCGCTCGAGACCGCGTTGTTGATGATCAGCGGCCGCCAGTTCAGGCGCTCGGCGAAGACGTAGCCCTGAATCGCGTGACGGGGCGTCGCGAAGAGGGCGAGCACGTTCGCACCCGAGGTCTTCAAGGTGCTGATCTGCGACCGAACGTCCGGAGCAGTCACCTCGAAGGGCTGCGCCGCGATCACCTTCACCTTCGAGCGGGCCATCCCCTGCTTCAGGCCGGCCATCAGGTCCTTGCCGTAGTCGTCGTTCTGGAAGAGCACGGCGACCCTGGCACCGGGCTTCGTGCGCGCGAGGTACTTGCCGTAGATCCAGCCCTCCGCCCGGTAGCTCGGCTGGAAGCCGATCGTCCAGGGATAGCGCTTGTAGTCGGCGCCGAAGGTCGTCGCGCCCGAGGCGACGAAGAGCTGCGGCACCCGCATCTGGTTCAGATAGCTCCGCGTGGCGACGTTGTGCTCGGTCCCGAGCGAGTTGAAGATCGCGAAGACCTTGTCCTGCTCGACGAGCTGCTTCGTCGCCTGCACCGTCTGGGACGGGTTGTACGCGTCGTCGACGACCTTGTAGTTGATCGCGCGGCCGTGGACGCCGCCGCGCGCGTTCACGTACTTGAAGTAGGCGTTCGCACCGCGCGCGACCGAGGCGTATGCGGAGGCGGGGCCCGAGAGCGGCGAGGTGCCGCCGAGGAGGATCGTCTTGCCGGTGATCCCCGGATCGGCGCTCGACGCCGCAGTGGCGCCCGTGGCGATCGCGCCGGCGAGGGCGAGCGAGAGCAGGGAGAGGACGAGGCTGGAACGGCGCATGGGCGGAAAGGCTCCTTCGGTTCGGGTTAGCGAACGCGATGGTAGCCGCGAGTTATAAGCGACTTGAGTGTGCGCAGGAGCCCTGCGGCGCCGCTCGGGAGCGCCAGCATGATCAGGATCAGGACGACGCCGAAGGCGACCGCGGGAGCGCCCGGCGCATCCGTGTCGATGTCCCCCAGGAACGGGATCCAGTCGGGGATCACGAGATCCGCCTTCTGCGCCCACTCGATCTGCATGAAGTGGATGAAGATCGCGCCGAACACGAGCGGCCAGAGCGAGCCGAGGCCGCCGACGACGACGCCGACGAGCAGGAAGATCGAGAGCGCGATCGGGAAGGTGTCCGGGTTGACGAACGTCGTCGCGAGCGCGAGGAGCGAGCCGGCGACGCCGGCGTAGAAGGCGCTGATCCCGAACGCGAGCGTCTTGTAGCGGGCGAGGTTGACCCCCGACGAGACGGCGGCGAGCTCGCTGTCGCGGATGGCGCGGAGCGAGCGGCCGAGCCGCCCGCGCAGCATCAGCCAGGCGGCGGCGAAGAGCACGAGCGCGAGCGTCCAGCAGAGGTAGTAGAGCCACACGTTGAAGCTCGAGATGTGGAAGCCGAGGATGTCGACGCCGCTCGTGGTCTCGAACGTGATCGGGTCGGTCGTCGAGCCGCCGGTGCGGCCCTCGACGTCGAAGAGGTTGATCCCGCCGCCGCCGCCGGTGAAGCCTTGGTACTTCCGCACCAGCGCGGGCGCCGCGACGGCGACCGCGAAGGTGGCGAGCGCGAGGTAGAGGCCTGAGAGCCGCAGGGCCGGGAAGCCGAAGAGGAAGCCGGCGAAACCGGCGACGAGCCCGGCGAGCGGGATCGTCCAGATGTCCCTCATGTCGCCCGTGAACTGGTGCCCGAGCAGCTCGAGCGGCGGCTCCTGGTGCGAGATCAGGATCGCCGTCGTGTAGCCGCCGATCAGCATGAAGGCGCCGTGCCCGAGCGAGATCTGACCGGTGATCCCGGTGAGCAGGTTGAGGCCGAGCAGGGCGATGAAGTAGATCCCGACGTAGGCGAGCTGCTGCGCCCGGAAGTCGCTGATCAGCCGCGGCAGCAGGAGGACCCCGGCCGACGCCGCGAGGAAGACGAGCACGCGGATGCCGTCGGCCCGTCTCACACGCGCCTCGTCACGGGCTTGCCGAACAGGCCGGCGGGTCGCACGAGCAGGACGACCAGGATCACGAGGAGCGCCACCGGCAGCCGCAGGTCGGCGCCGACGAAGTCGACGTACGCGCCGATCAGGTTCAGCCCGACGCCGAGCGTGAGGCCGCCGACGACGGCCCCGAAGGGCGAGTCGATCCCGCCGAGAATGGCGGAGGCGAAGGCGTAGATCAGGATCGCCTGCATCATGTTCGGGTCGAGGAAGATCGTTGGCGCCGCCATCATCCCGGCGACCGCCCCGAGCATCGCGGCGAGCCCCCAGCCGATCGCCAGCATCCAGCCCACGCGCACGCCGACGAGCCGGCTCGCGCCGGGATTGAGCGCGGACGCGCGTAGCGCGAGCCCGATCTTCGTGAACTGGAAGAACGCCCACAGCAGCAGGACGAGCACGAGCACGACGCCGAACGTGCCCACGTCCTGCTGGGAGATCGCAACGCCGCCGATCGACCACGTCTCGTTCGGGAACGGGCTCGGGAAGGCGCGCACCTCGGACGACCAGATCAGCCCGGCGAGGCCGTTGAAGGTGAGCACGAGGCCGATCGTCACGATCACGATCGTCAGGATGGAGGCGTTCGCGACCGGGTTGATCACGACCCGCTGGATCCCGACGCCGAGCACGAAGGCGAAGACGAGCGTCGCCACGAACGCGGGCCAGTACGACCAGCCGTGGTTCGCGGTCAGCGTCCAGGCGACGTACGTGGTGAACATCGCCATCTCGCCCTGCGCGAAGTTGATCACGCCGGTGGCGCGGTGGATCAACACGAGCGCGAGGGCGAGCGACGCATAGATCGCCCCCGACCCGAGCCCCGCGACGACCTGCTGGAAGAAGTCGGCCATGTGCGCTCAGTACCCCAGATAGCTCTTGCGGACGGATTCGTCGCGGGCGAGCTCCTCGCTCGACCCGGACACGGCGACCTTCCCCACCTCGAGCACGTACGCGTGCGCGGCGACCTCGAGCGCGATCGCGGCGTTCTGCTCGACGACCAGCACCGTCAGGCCGTCGTTCTCGTTCAGCTCGCGCACGATCCGGAAGATCTCGCGCGTGACGAGCGGCGCGAGCCCGAGCGAGGGCTCGTCGAGGAGGAGCAGGCGCGGGCGGCTCATCAGGGCGCGGGCGAGCGCGAGCATCTGCTGCTCTCCGCCCGAGAGCGTGCCGGCGTGCTGGCCCAGGCGCTCGCCGATCCAGGGGAAGTACTCGCTCATCCGCGCGATGTCGGCGTCGAGCTTCCCGCGCCGCGTGTACGCGCCGAGGCGCAGGTTCTCCTCGACCGAGAGCTCCGCGAACGTGCCCCGGCCCTCCGGGACGTGCGCGACCCCGAGCTTCGCGACCGTCTCGGGCCCGCGGCGGCCGAGCGCCTTCCCGTCATAGAGGATCTCGCCGCTCCGGCGCACGGTGCCCGAGATCGCGCGCAGCGTCGTCGTCTTGCCGGCGCCGTTCGCCCCCAGGACGGCCACGATCTCGCCCTCGTCGACGGCGAGCGAGACGCCGGAGAGCGCGCGCACCGGCCCGTAGCGGGCCTCCACGTCGCGGAGCTCAAGCAGCGCCATCGGGGTCCTCCTCCGCCGCCGGCGGGGGCGGCTGCCGCGCGGGCTTGTCCTCGGTCCCGAGGTAGGCCTCGATCACGGCCGGGTTCGCGCGCACCTCCTCGGGCGGGCCTGCCGCGATCATCTCGCCGAAGTTCATCACGTGGACGTGGTCGGAGATCCCCATGACGAGGTTCATGTGGTGCTCGACGAGCAGCACGGTCAGCTTGCGGTCGTCGCGGATCTGCTGGATGAAGCGGCCGAGGTCCTCGACCTCCTCGTGGTTGAGGCCGCCCGCAGGCTCGTCGAGGAGCAGCAGCCGCGGCCGGGCGGCGAGCGCGCGGGCGAGCTCGACGCGCTTGAGCGTGCCGAAGGGCAGGCCGGCGACCGGCCGCCCCGCGATCTCGCCGAGGCCGACGTATCCGAGCGCCTCGTGCGCGTCGGCGTCCGCGTCCGACCCGCGCGTGTGCGCGCCGACAAGCACGTTCTCGAGCACGGTCATCGTCCGGAAGAGCTCGACGTTCTGGAACGTGCGCGCAATCCCGCGGCGCACGATCCTGTGCACCGGCGTCTTCAGCAGGCTCTCGCCCGCGAACTCGACCTCGCCCTCGTTCGGCGCGTAGAGGCGCGTGATCACGTTGAAGGCGGTCGTCTTGCCGGCGCCGTTCGGGCCGATCAGACCGACGATCTCACCCTCGGGCACGTCGAAGGAGACCCCGTCGAGGGCGACGATCCCGCCGAACCGGCGAGTGACGTTCCGCAGCGAGAGCAGGGCCATCGACCGGGGAAGCTTATGCAGGTCCGGGCCGCCGGTGCAAAGGAAGCACGCTACGCTCTCTCGCGTGTCGCGCGGCCAGAAGGTGACGAACCTCCTCGGCGTGACGATCCCGTTCGCCGGGTTCCTCGCCTCGATCTTCTTCCTCTGGGGGAGCTACGTCACGTGGCGCGACCTGGTCATCTTCGCCGTCGGCTACGCCCTGACGACGCTCGGGATCTCGATCGGCTTCCACCGGCTCTTCACGCACCGCTCCTACGAGACGTACCGCGGCATCCGCTACGGGCTCGCCGTGCTCGGCTCGATGGCCGTGCAGGGACCGGTGATCCGCTGGGTGTCCGACCACCGCAAGCACCACAGCTTCGCCGACCGCGAGGGCGACCCGCACTCGCCGCACGCGGGCTTCGCGCCGGGGCTGCGCGGCAAGGTCGCCGGGCTCTGGCACGCGCACGTCGGCTGGCTCTTCCGCAACGTCGGCCGGGCGGAGTGGACGAAGTACGCGAAGGACCTGCTCGCCGACCGCGGCATGGTCTTCATCTCGCGCTGGTTCCCCGCCTGGGTCGCGGTCTCGCTGCTGCTGCCGTTCCTCGCCGGCTGGGCCTGGGGCGGCACGCTCGGAGCCGGCCTGCAGGCGATGTTCTGGGGCGGCCTGATCCGGATCTTCCTCCTTCACCACATCACCTGGTCGGTCAACTCCGTGTGCCACTTCGTCGGCTCGCGCCGCTTCCGCGTCAAGGACGAGTCGCGGAACGTCTGGTGGCTCTCGTGGATCTCGTTCGGCGAGTCGTGGCACCACAACCACCACGCGTTCCCCTCGTCCGCATTCCATGGACTGAAGCCGTGGGAGCTCGACATCGGCGGGCTCGTGATCCGGCTGCTGCGGCGGCTCGGGCTCGTCTGGAAGGTGAACGTGCCGACGCCGGACATGCAGCAGCGCCGCCGCGAGCTCGCGACCGACTAGGGTTTCCCCGTGGGCCCGCGGACGCCGCCCGACTCGCCGCTGACCCTCGACGAGGTGATGTCCTCGCCGTTCTACGGCAACCTGATGGCGCCCGCGGTCGCACCGGGCGAGCCCGCGTTCCCGTTCGACCTGCCGCTGCTCGACCCCGAGACGCACGCCCCGAGCGGCGAGCGCGTCCGGCTGGCCGAGTTCGCCGGCGAGCGGCCCGTCGCGCTCGTCTTCGGCTCGTACACCTGACCGCCCTTCCGCCGCCAGTTGGGCGAGCTGGAGGAGCTGCACGAGCGCCACGGCGAGCGCGTCGCGTTCTTCATCGTCTACATCCGCGAAGCGCACCCCGAGGACGGGTGGGTGCTCGAGGACAACCGCGAGGACGGGATCGCGCTCGTCGACCCGGTCTCGCTGGAGGAGCGCGTCGCGGCCGCGGGCGCCTGCGCGCTCCGCCTGCGCACCAAGATCCCGATCCTGCTCGACGACGTCGACGACGCGGTCGCCTCCGCCTACGGCGGCTGGCCCGACCGCCTCTACCTCGTCGGCCGCGACGGGCGGATCGCCTTCCAGGGCGGGGTCGGCCCCTTCGGCTTCGCGCCGGAGGAGCTCGCGGCCGCGATCGAGGCGGAGCTCGCCTACTCGAACGTGTAGGTGCCGCCGTCCGCGAACTCGCGGAGGATCCGGCGGCTGACGACCATCCGGTGCACCTCGTCGGGGCCGTCGTAGATCCGGGCGCCGCGGGCCATCGCGTACATCTGGCCGAGCGGCGTCTCGTCGGTGAGGCCGCGGGCGCCGTGCACCTGGATCGCGCGGTCGATCACGTCGTGGAGGACG
>DATKBA010000031.1:0-3511 GCA_035514455.1 Gaiellaceae bacterium
TTCTCCGCTCGCAGCGTTACCGCCTATCCGGTGTTCTGCAAGCCCGCCGCGATGCCCTGCACGGTCGCGAGCAGCGCATGGAGCAGATCGTCGTCGCGACGTCCGCCCTCGCGCCAGCGGCGCAGGAGCTCGACCTGGAGCAGGCTCATCGGATCGACGTAGGGGTTGCGCAGGCGGATGGAGCGGCGCAGCGCCGGAGCGTCGGACAGTAGCTCGTCGTGGCCGCGCAGGCGCAGCACCAGGTCCCTGGTCAGGCGGAACTCCGACTCCACCAGGTCGAAGACTGCGCGCGTCGCCTCCGAGCCGTCGGGCGGATCGGCCGCAAGATCGGCGTAGCGGGCGGCGATCACGATGTCCGCCTTGGCGAGGGCCATCTCGGCGTCGTCGAGCAGGTTCTCGAAGAACGGCCACGCGCCGGCCAGCTCCGCGACCGCCGTCTCCCCGTGGCGATCGACGATCGCCTCGAGCCCCGAGCCGAGGCCGTACCACCCCGGGAGCAGGTGGCGGTTCTGGGTCCACGCGAACACCCAGGGAATGGCGCGCAGGTCCTCGATGCCGCGGCCGCTGCGCCTGGACGCGGGCCGGGAGCCGATCGCCAGCCGCTCGATCACGTCGATCGGCGTGGCGGCGCGAAAGTAGTCGTGGAAGCGCGCGTCCTGGTAGACGAGAGCGCGGTAGGCGCTGCGGCTGGTGGCCGCCATCTCGTCGAGCACCGTGCGCCAGCGCTCCGGCGTCTCCGTCGGGTCGAGCGCGGCCGTGGCGAGCAGGACCGCTCCGGTCATGCGCTCGAGCTCGCGCGTCGCGATCCCGCGCAGGCCGTACTTCTCGTTGATCACCTCGCCCTGCTCGGTCGTCCTCAAGACGCCCGCGACGCTTCCGGACGGCGCGGCGAGCACGGCCTGGTGCGTCTTGCCGCCGCCGCGTCCGACGGTGCCGCCGCGGCCGTGGAAGAACGTGATCGCGACGCCGCACTCGTGGGCCACGTCGAGCAACCGCTCCTGAGCGCGATGCAAGGACCAGCGCGAGGCGACCAGGCCGGCATCCTTCGAGGAGTCGCTGTATCCGATCATCACCATCTGCCGGCGATCGCCCAGGTGCCGCCGGTAGACGTCGTCGCCGAGCAGCTCGCGCATGACCGCCGGCGCGGCCTCGAGGTCGTCGACCGTCTCGAAGAGGGGGCAAACCTCGAGCCGCGGGTCCACGCCGGGCGCGCCAGCGCCGGCGTCCGCGCGCCCGGCCCGGCTGCGAGGTTCCGGGCTGCGCGAGGGATCGGCCTCACCGGCGCTCGCCCACAGATCGAGGGCGAGGACGCTCAACAGGTCGTCGACGCCGCGCGTCATGCTGACGATGAAGGGCCCGATCGCCCGCTCCCCGAACCGCCGCCGGCTCTCGCGCAGGACGCGGAAGACGTCGAGCACGCGGCGCACCTCTTCGTCGGCGGGCTCGGCTCGAGGCTCGGGCCGCTCGAGCACTCGGCACAGCCGCTCGGTCCGTTCCCGCTCGGAGCGATCGAGCCACTCCGGATCTCCGAGCAGCCGCCCCACCGCCTCGCGATGGACCAGCGCGTCCTGCCGCACGTCGAGCGTGGCGAGGTGGAAGCCGAACACGCCCACGCGGCGCAGCAGCCGGTTCACCCAGAACAGGCCCGCCCGCTCGCCGTGATGATGCTCGAGGCTGCGCGCGATCAGCTCGAGATCGGCCGCGAGCTCCTCCGCGCCGGCATAGCCCTCCGCGGCGTCGGCCCCGGTCGCCCGCAGCCGCGCGTCGATGAGCTGCAGCAGCACGCGGTACGGCAGGTCGCGGTGCCGCGGCCGCACCTCGGCCGCGCGCTCGGGAAACCGCCGCCGGTACTCGGCGGCGCGATCGAGGACGGCCTCGTCGACCCCGACGCGCGCGGTCGATTGCGTCAGGCGCTGCCAGAGCTCGAGGAGGTCGTCGCGATAGCGGCCGAGGATGAGCGCACGGTGGCGCTCGAGCGACTCGCGAATCGTCCGCGCCGTGACGTTCGGGTTGCCGTCCATGTCGCCGCCGACCCACGAGCCGAAGCGCACGACGTCGGGCGCTCGCACCGCGGCACCCTCGTCTCCGAATACCGTGCGCACCGCCGACTCGATCTCCTCGTGCAGGGGCGGAACCACCCGGTAGAGGACGTCCGCCAGAAAGAAGAGCACGTGCTCGCGCTCGTCCGCGACCGCGGGCCGCTCGCTCGGCTGCTCCTCGGTCTGCCAGGCGGCGGTGAGGTGCGTGCGCACGCGCGCCAGCACGCCCGCCTCCTCGGGCGGCGTCAGCCGTCCGTCGAGCCGCTCGACCAGGAGGCGGGCGATCCACTGCTGCTTCTCGAGGATCGCGCGGCGGGTGGCCTCGGTCGGATGCGCGGTGAAGACCGGCTCGATCAGCAGGCCGTCGAGGATCGCCTGTAGCTCCGCGCCACGGAGCGGGCCGCGCCGACGCCGCAGCTCGAGGAAGGCGTCGAGCAGGCTCTCGCGCTGGACCGCGCCGGGCTCGCGCAGATACTCGCGCCGGCGCCGGATGCGATGGATCTTCTCGGCCAGGTTCACCACCTGGAAGTAGGTGGAGAACGCGCGCGTGAGCTCCTCGGCCTCGGCGGCGCTGAGGCCGGCGAGCAGCGTGCGTAACCGGCGCGCGGCGCCGCCGTCGCCCTCGCGGGTCCGGATCGATGCGACCCGCACCGTCTCCACGCGCTCGAACAGCCGCTCTCCCCCCTGCTCGCGCAGGAGATCGCCCACCAGCGCGCCCAGGACGCGGACGTCCTCGCGCAGCGGATCGTCCTTGGGCGGGAAGTCGACGCGACGAAGCGGCGGTGAGCCTCGGGCTACCATCCCGCATTCACCACGTAGAACGCCGGATCGCAGCGGCGCGAGTCGCCGCTCAGGTAGCGCTCCTCGAGCCCGGCCGCGTCCACCACCTCACGAGCCGTGATCCCCTCGCGCTCGAGGAACGGGCCGACGTCCTCCGGATGGATGCCGAACAGGATCGGCTCGCCGAGGAGCGCGAGCAGGCTCGGCGATATCCGGCGCATGGTCGACGCGGCGTCGGGCGCGTCGACCAGGTGCCAGAAGTCGGCGGCGAGCTCCGAGCCCCGGCCGCCGAGCTCGCGCATCGCGGCGAGGCTCTCCTTCACCGCCCGGCGGGTCAGGTACATGGAGACGCCCTCCCAGATGAAGAAGGTGCGGATGCCGGTCGCGAATCCCTCGGCGCGCAGCCGATCGGCGAACGACTGCCGCTCGAAATCGACCTCGATGGTGCGCAGGGTCGACCGCGGAAGCTCCCGCGAGCGGCGGCGCGCGAGGCGCGCCTTGCGCCTCGCCGTCGCCGGGAAGTCGAGCTCCCAGATCGGCCGCTCCGCGAGCGCCTCGGCGAAGCGCCACGCGCGGGTGTCGTAGCCCGCGCCGAGGACGACGACCTGGTCGATTCCCCTGGTGAGCGCCGCCGCGAGCCAGTCGTCGATCGCGCGGTGGCGGCACAGCACGAAGTTCTGGAGCTCCGCCGG
>DATKBA010000032.1:0-4127 GCA_035514455.1 Gaiellaceae bacterium
CTCCTGGTGGCTCCACCTCGTCACGCCGGTCAAGGCCGGGGTCGCGCGCCCGCTGATCGAGGGGCTGCGGAGCCCGACCGTCGTCCGCGACGACCGGATCCGCGAGCTCGTGCCCTTCCCGCTCACGCCCTTCGACGAGGCGGCCCGGGAGGCGCTCGCGGTGCGGTAGGTTCGCCCCGGGCGACCCGAGCTCCCAGGCATCCGGGCCGGCGTCGCCGGCACCGGCTTCGTGGCCGCGATCCCGTGGACGCGCTGCGGCGGCTCGGCGTAGAGGTCGCCGGCGCCGTCGGCTCGTCGCCGGAGCGGGCGCGCGCGAAAGCGCTCGCAGCGCCACGGCGGCGGCGACCTTCGCCTCGGCCTCGATCGGCTTGTAGACCGTCATCGTCTGCCTGCCGAGCAGGATGTTCTGGATCCCGGCGACGGTCGCGTCCTGGCCGCTCACGGGCACCCCGGTCGCGTCGATTCCGGCGGCGTCGAGCGCGTTGATCGCCGAGTTCGCCGGCCCGTCGTTCGCCGCGAACACTGCGTCGACGTCGTCGTCTGCCGCGACGAGCATCTGCTCCATGATCCGCTGGGCCTCCTGGTTGTCCCAGCCGGGGGTGAACTGGTCGCCGACCAGCTCCCAGTCGCCCGCGTCCACATGCTCCTTGACCGTGGCCTCGTACCCCTGCTTGAACAGGAATCGGCCTGCGCCTGCTGCTGGGCGGCGTCGCCCTCGGCGTTGACGATCGTGTGCTCGACGCCCGCCTCGGTGAACGCCTCCGAGAAGAACCTGCGGTCGTCCGACTGCCAGCGCGGTGAGCTGGCGCTGTCCGGCAGCAGCACCCAGATGCTGCCCTCGGCCGCGGCGCCGTCCCCGGGCTCGGTCGCGCCGGGCTCGGCGGCGTCCTCGCCGTTTCCGCCGCAGCCGGCCGCGGCCAGGGCGAGCGCCGACACGAGCAGGGCGAGCGCCGCCAGGAGCAGCCACCGGCGGCGGCTGCGATGCGAAAGCTTTGTCACGTTGTCCTCCTCTGGGAGGCCCGATCGCGCTCAGGCGGCAAGCCTGTGCCTGTCCGCTTCCCGACTTCAAGCGGGATCGCTCAGCGCTCGGCCAGCACGAGCGTCGCCTTGACGCCGCGGTGCTCGAATGCCTCGCCGAAGCGGTCGAGCGGGACGCGGAGCCCGACGAAGGCCTCGAGGGCCTCCGGCCACCGCTCGCGCGCACGGTCGAGCGCCTCGACGGCCGCCACGCAGTCCTGCCGGTGCGCGTTCACGCTGCCGAAAACGGCCCGGTTCTCGAGGATCGTGTCGTGGGCGAGGACGCGGCCGTCGAGCTCGACCGTCTGCTCACGCGGGTCGATCCCGAGCAGGCAGGCGACGCCGTTCCGCCGCAGCAGGCCGAGGCAGTCGGCCATCACCTGGGCGTTGCCCGTCGCCTCCACCACGAGGTCGAAGCCGCCGACCTCGCCGCGCAGCGCCGCGACCGGCGTCTCCGCGGTGGAGACGTAGCGCGCCCCCGAAGCGGCGGCGAGCTCGGCGCGCGGGTCCGTGCCGGGCTCGAGGGAGGCCGCCCAGACCTCGAGGCCGTCCAGCCGGAGCAGGTACGTCGAGAGCATCCCGATCGCCCCGGCGCCGACCACGAGCGCCCGCTCGAGCTGCCAGGGCTGCCGGCCGCCGATCGTCTGCGCGTGCCGGATGCCCCGGGCGCAGATGGAAGCCGGCTCCGCGAGCACGCCGAGGCGGCCGAGCGAGCGCGGCACGGCGATCAGCTGCGCGGGGTCCTCGGGCACGACCTCCCGGGCGAACCCGTGCAGCCGCGTGATCCCGCGCTCGCGGTAGTCGCCCGTGAGGCAGGAGTCGGGCGACCCCTCCTCCTCGCAGGCGCGGCAGCGGCGGCACGAGCGTCGGACCATCGCCGTGACGAGGTCGCCGCGCGAGAACCCGGCCCCGTCCCGCTCGACCACGCCGAGCAGCTCGTGGCCGAGGACGAGCGCCGGCTCCTCCTCGGGCGGCGCCCCGAACAGCCCCTCGGAGATCTCGCGGTCGGTCCCGCAGACGCCCACCTCGAGCGTCCGCACCGGGACCTCTCCCTCGGCGACGGGCGCGTCCGGCACCTCCGCGACCCGCGTCGTCCCCTCCTTCCCGGGCTCGGTCACCAGTGCCAGCATCAGGCCGCCGTCAGGCCCCCGTCGATGACGAAGACCGTGCCCGTGACGAACCCGGCGCCGGCGGAGGCGAGGTATGCCACCGCCTCGGCGATCTCGTCCGGCGTCCCCAGCCGGCCGAGCGGCTGGCGGGCGCGCAGCGCGTCGAGCGACTCGCCCGCCTCCTCGACGAGGCGCCGCACCCACGGCGAGTCCACGGTGCCCGGGCAGACGGTGTTGACGCGGATGCCCTCCGAGACGTGGTCGACGGCGAGCGCCCGGGTCAGCGCGACCACGGCACCCTTCGACGCGCAGTAGGCGGCGCGGTTGCGCAGGCCGACGAGCGCGGCGACGGAGGCGACGTTGACGATCGAGCCGCGCCCGCGCGCGGCCATGCCGGGAATCGCGTGCTTGCAGCAGAGGAACGTGCCGCGCGCGTTGACGGCGAAGACGTCCTCCCAGACCTCGAGCGAGGTCTCGGGCGCGGGCGTGGCGGAGCCGATCCCGGCGACGTTGACGAGCACGTCCAGGTCCGCCATGGCGGGGGCGACCTGCTCCTCGTCGCGCACGTCCAGCCGGAGCGCGCGCGCCGGCGGGCCCAGCTCGGCGGCGAGCGCCTCGACCGCGTCGAGCGCCACGTCGGCGAGCACGACCGCGGCGCCCTCGGCGACGAGCCGCCGCGCGACCGCGGCGCCGATGCCCGACCCCGCTCCGGTGACGAGCGCCCGTTCGCCGGAGAAGCGTGTGCCGCCGTTCATAGACTCCGGGCGTGGAGGTCGCGATCCGCGCGCAGGCGCTGCTCGGGGAGGGACCGCGGTGGGACGCCGCGGCGCGGCGCCTGCTGTGGGTGGACATCGAGGCGCGCCTCCTGCACGTGTTCGATCCTGACAGCGGCGGCGACCGCGCCGTCGAGCTCCCAACCCGGGTCGGCGTGGCGGCGCCGACCGAGAGCGGTCCCGTCCTCGCCGGCCTGGAGGACCGCCTGGCGCTCGTCGACCTCGGGGACGGTTCGGTGAGCGACCTCGTCCGCGTGCCCCACGGAGAGGGCATGCGCCTCAACGACGGCGCGTGCGACCCCGCCGGCCGGTTCTGGGTGGGGAGCATGGCCCTCGACTTCGCCCCCGGCGCCGGATCGCTCTACCGCTACGCGGCCGGCGGCGCGCTCGAGCGCGTCCTCGACGGCGTGACGGTCTCGAACGGCATCGGCTGGTCGCCCGACGGCGGCCTCATGTACTACGTCGACACGCCGACGCGGCGGGTGGACGTCTTCGACTTCGACGTCGCGTCGGGCGAGATCTCGGGCCGCCGGCCCTTCGTGGCCCTCGAGCGCGGGAGCGGCCTGCCCGACGGGCTCGCGGTGGACGAGGAGGGCGGCGTGTGGGTGGCGCTCTGGGGCGGCTGGTCCGTCCGGCGCTACGGCCCGGACGGCGCGCTCGCCCGGGTCGTGGACGTGCCGGCGAAGCACGTGACCGCCTGCTGCTTCGGCGGCGACGACGGCCGCTCGCTGTACGTCACGACGGCGTCCGTCGAGCTCGACCCGGAGCAGAGGCGCGAGCAGCCGCTCGCCGGCAGCGTCTTCGTGACCGATGCGGGCGTCGCCGGGCCGCCGGCCCGGCCGTTCGCCGGCTGACGCCGCCCGCGTCACGTCGCGTGCGGGAGGAGGACGGCGCCCCTCCCGGTCCAGGTCGAGGCGACGCCGACGATCGGCCCGCCGAGCCGCGCCGGGTCGATGCCCATCGCCCGGAAGTGCGCCCGGGCCGGTGCCCGCGCGGCGTCGCCGACGAGCCCCTCCCGCGCCCGGCGGCGGAGCGCCTCGTCGCGGTCGATCACGGGCCGTTCCGCCCCCGCGCTGCCACGACCGGGACTGTACGCCTTGTAGGGTCGACCACGTCATGTGGGTGCTCTTCCATGTGCCGACGCCGACCCCCGACGGCCGGACGGCCGAGGACCTCTACGTGAAACGCGTGAACTGGTTCAGCCCCGAGATGCGGGCGAGCGCGCGCG
>DATKBA010000033.1:0-14653 GCA_035514455.1 Gaiellaceae bacterium
AGCGCCGGCTCGAGCCCGTCCTCGGCCGGGTCGGTGCCGAACGGCGAGATCCCGTAGACCGCGATCCCGCAGCGCGCCGCGTCGAAGCGGGCGGAGGGGTAGCGGAGCGCGCCGGCGCTGTTCGCGATGTGCCTGGTCAGGTAGGAGTGCTCGGCGGTCGCCGCGCGGAACCGCTCCACCTGCAGCTCGGTGAAGGCCGCGTCGCAGTCCGCCGAGGCGAAGTGGCTCATCACGCCGACGACGTCGAGCGTCGGCGTCGTCAGCTCGGAGAGCCCCCAGCGGCCCATCCCCGTGTCGAGCTTCAGGTGGACGCGGACGCCCTCCGGGATCTCGGCGCCGGCGATCGCCAGCTCGAGGCCGGCCTGCCGCGCCTCGGCGACCTCGCGGTTCGTCGCCGGCCCGAGCACGAGCACGCGCACCGCGCCGAGGTCGCGCCGCAGCGCGAGCCCCTCCGGCACCGTCGCGACGCAGAGGGCGGCGGCGCCCGCGCCGAGCACGGCGGAGCCGACGTCGGCGGCGCCGTGCCCGTAGCCGTCGGCCTTCACCACCACCCACAGCTCCGCGCCTTCGAGCGCGTGCAGGAGCGTCCGCGTGTTCCGGCGGATCGCGCCCAGGTCGACGGTGATCTCCGAGCGCGCCATCAGGCGAGCACGGCGGGCAGCGCCGCGACGACGTCGCTCGCGACGAGGCCGGGCTGGGGCAGGGTGAGCGCCGCGAGCCCGTGCGCGGTCGCCGCCGCGGCGGCCGCCAGCCGCGGCTCGAGGCCCTTCGCCAGGAACGCGGCGACGACGCCGGTGAGCACGTCGCCCGTGCCGGCGGTCGCGAGGCCGGGGGCGCCGGCGAGGCAGACGAGCGGGCCTTCGCCCGGCGCGGCCACGATCGTGTCGGCGCCCTTGAGCAGGCAGACGGCGCCGAAGCGCTCTGCGGCCCGCTGCGCGGCCTCCAGCCGGTGCGCGCTCACCCAGGCCGAGCCCTCGCCCAGCAGCCGTGCGAGCTCGCCCGCGTGCGGCGTCAGCACAGCCCTTCCGCCCCAGTCTCCCGGCTCGAGCCCGTCCAGCGCGTCGGCGTCGAGCACGAGCGCCTGGTCGCCGGCTGCGAGCAGGGCCTCGCGGAGCGACCGCGCCTCGCCTCCGCGGCCGAGGCCGGGCCCGATCGCGAGCGCGCTCGCCTTCCCGGCGGCCTCCAGCGCGTGCTCCCACGTGAGCTTGACCGGCTCGAGCAAGCGCGCCTCGACCACCGCCAGCGACGCCGCCGGCACGGCCACGGCCACGTAGCCCGCGTCCGCGCGAAGCGCAGCCTGGGCGGCGAGGCATGCCGCCCCCGTCAGGCCGGGCGCGCCGCCGGCGACGAGCACGGAGCCGGCGCTGTACTTGTTGTCCTCCGCCCCGCGGCGCGGCACGAGCGCGAGCACGCCGGGCGTCACCAGCCCCGCGCCGGTCTCGCCGGCGTCGAGGCCGATGTCGGCGACGACCACCTCGCCCGCGTGGAAGAGGCCGGGCGCGACCGCGAGGCCGACCTTGCGCCCGTGGAACGTGACGGTCACGTCCGCGCGCACGGCACGCGCCGCCACCTCCCCCGTGGACGCATCGACCCCCGACGGCACGTCGACCGCGACGACCGCGGCGCCGGCTGCGTTGATGCGGTCGATCGCCGCGGCGGCGTCCGGGCGCGGCTCGCCGTGGAAGCCGGTGCCGAAGAGCGCGTCGACGATCACGTCCGCCTGCTCGACCGCGGTCGTCTCCACGGCGTCGCGCCCCTCCGCGCGCAGGATCCGCGCGGCGATCCGCCCGTCGCCGCCGTTCGCGCCGCCGCCGCAGACGACGGCGATCCGGTGCGCGTCCGGGAAGCGGCTCAGCACCTCCTGCGCGACCGCGGCGCCGGCGCGCTCCATCAGCTCGGAGACGTCGTGGCCCGCCTCGGCGGCGCGCATCTCCTCGGCGGTGTAGAGGGGCTCACGCATCGCTGACGACGGCGACCGCGGAGGCGAGCTCGCGCGAGTGCGTCATCGAGAGGTCGACCGCGCCGGCCTCCACGCGCTGCGCCCAGGCCGCCACGCGGCTCGAGAGCCGGACCGACGGCTTCGGGCGGCCGACGATCTCGATCTCCTTCCACGCGAAGGCCCGCGCGACGCCGAAGCCGAGCGCCTTCCCCACCGCCTCCTTGCCGGCGAAGCGGCCCGCGTAGCTCTCGGCGGGGTTCTTGCGCGAGTCGCAGTAGGCCTGCTCCGCGGCGGTGAAGCAGCGGTCGCGGAAGCCGGCGTACCGCTCGAGCGAGCGGCGCACGCGCTCGATCTCGATCAGGTCGACGCCGACCCGCGTCACAGCGAGCGGTCGATCCAGTCGGGGACGTGCGCCATCGAGCTGAGCACCGCGTCGGGCACGATCGGCGAGCGCTCCAGGTCCTCGGGGCGGAACTTGCCCGTTCGCAGGAGCAGCGTCTTCATCCCGAAGAGCTGCGCGCCGCGGACGTCCTGCTCGAGGTCGTCGGTGACCATCCACGTCAGCTCCGGCTCGGCGTCGAGGGCGGCGAGCGCGGCCGCGAAGCACGAGGCGCTGGGCTTGCCGATCAGGGTCGCGTCCACCCCGGTCGCGAACTCGAGCGCGGCGACGTAGGCGCCGCCGTCGAGCATCGGGCCACGGGCCGTCTGCCACCACGGGTTCTTGTGCAGGCAGAAGAGGTCGGCGCCGCCCTGGATCTCCGAGAACGCGCGCGCGAGGTTCATGTGGCTGAAGACCTGGTTCGGCTCGATCGTCTCGTCGCAGCCGCCAAGCAGGACCGCGTCGGCTCCCTCGCCGACGAGCTCGACCCCGTTCAGGTCGGGGACGATCGCGGACATCACGAGCGCGTAGACGCGACGGCCGCCGAGCTCGCGCGCGGCCGCGACCGGCGTCGTCTGCAGCTCCTCGTCCTCGAGCTCGAAACCGAGGCCGCGCAGCTCCTCGGCCAGGATCGCGCGGGCGCGGGTGGAGTTGTTCGTGACGAAGCGGAGGCGGTGGCCGTCGCGGCGGAGGCGGGAGACGGCCTCGACGGCTCCCGGGATCGGCTCGCCGGAGACGTGGAGGACGCCGTCGACGTCCAGCAGAATGGCGGCCATGGAGGCGGATGCTATCCGGGTCACGCGGTCGGTCGTCCTGCCCCTCGCCGAGGTCGAGCTGCGCTTCTCCCGCTCGAGCGGCCCGGGCGGCCAGCACGCGAACACGGCCGAGACGCGGGTCGAGGCGCTGCTCGACATCGAGACCACCTCGGCGCTCACCGAGGCGCAGCGCCGGCGCGTGCTCGCGAAGGCCGGGCCGACGCTGCGCGCGGTCGCGCAGGACGAGCGCAGCCAGTGGCGGAACCGCGAGCTCGCCGTCGAGCGCCTCGTCGAGCAGCTCCGCGCCGCGCTGAAGGTCGAGCGTCGGCGCGTGGCGACGAAGCCCACCGCGGCCTCTCGGGAGCGCCGGCTCGAGCAGAAGAAGCGCCGCGCGCAGACGAAGAGGCTGCGCCGCCCACCGGACTAGACTCGTTCCGTGGACGTGCTCAGGCTCGCGAGCCTGCTCGACGAGCTGCCGCAGGAGCGGACGCGGCTGCTCGACAACCTCGGCCGGCTCCGCCGCGAGGTGGGGCCGATCACGCCGGAGCTCGCGGACGCGCTCGCGGACCGGATGAACCTGCGCCGCGGCGACGTCCACGAGGTCGTCTCCTTCTACTCCTTCCTCCAGGTGCCCGTCGACGCCGTGCGCGTCTGCACGGGGCCGGTCTGCGATTGCGCCGGCTCGCGCGCGCTGCTCGCCGGCGGCGCGATCGAGGTGCCCTGCCTCGGCCACTGCGACCTCGCGCCGGTCGTCCTGCACGGCGACGACGTTCAGGGCGGCGTCACGCACTCGACGAACGGCTTCCTGCTCGAGCCCGACGAGCTGCTCCGCCCGCCCGAGCTGTCGCCGGACGAGGTGCTCGCGCGGCTCGAGGCGTCCGGCCTGACCGGGATGGGCGGCGCCGGCTTCCCCACCTGGCGAAAGTGGGACGCCGTCCGGCGCGAGCCGGGGCCGCGGGTCGTGATCGTGAACGCCGACGAGGGAGAGCCGGGCACGATCAAGGACCGCTACGTGATGGAGCTGCGGCCTCAGCTCCTGCTCGAGGGGCTCGAGGCGGCGATGCGCTTCTGCGAGACCGACGAGGCCTACGTCTATCTCCGCGAGGAGTACGCGACCGCGCGCCAGCGCCTGCGCGAGGCGATCGCCGCCCGCGGGCTGCGCGTCGAGGTCGTCGTCGGCGCGGGCGCCTACATCTGCGGCGAGGAGACGGCGATGCTCGAGTCGATGGAGGGCCGGCGCGGGATGCCGCGGCTGAAGCCGCCGTTCCCGACGCAGTCGGGCTACCTCGGCCGGCCGACTCTGATCAACAACGTCGAGACCTTCGCGCACGTGGCGCTCGTCCTCCGCGGCGCGCGGAAGCCGACGCGGCTGTGGTCGGTGACGGGCGCCGTCGCCAGGCCGGGCTGCTACGAGGCGCCGCTCGACGTGACGCCGCGGACGCTGATCGACGGCTACGCGGGCGGGCTCACCGCCGAGCCGGGCGCGCTCGTGCCCGGCGGCGCGGCGAGCGGGATCCTGCCGCCGGCCGCGCTCGACACGCCGCTCACCGGCGACGCGCTCGCCGAGTGGGGCTGCGCCGTGGGCTCGGCGGCGCTCCAGGTCTTCCCGGTCACGTACCCGGTCCAGCGCCTGCTCGCCGAGACGATGCGCTTCTTCGCCGAGGAGTCGTGCCAGAAGTGCACCCCCTGCCGGATCGGCAACCGCGCCCTGCACGCCGTCTTCGCGGGCGAGCGGACGCTGGAGCGCGAGAAGCTCGACGAGTGGCTGGAGGCGATGGCGCTGACCTCGATCTGCGGCCTCGGCCAGGCCGCGCCGACGCCCGTCCGCAACGCCGCGGCGCACTGGCCCGAGCTGTTCGAGAGGATGCACGCATGATCGAGTTCACGCTCGACGGCGGCAGCGCGTCCGCGGCCGAGGGCGAGCTGCTCGTCCACGCGCTGGCGCGGAACGGCGTCTTCGTCCCCACGCTCTGCCACGACGACAAGCTCGTTCCCTACGGCGGCTGCCGCATGTGCGTCGTCGGCGTCGAGGGCGCGCCGCGCCCGCTGCCCGCCTGCGCCACCCGCGTCGCCGAGGGGATGGTCGTCTCGACGAACGCCGACGTGCCGCAGCTCCGGCGGACGCTGACGGAGATGCTCCTCGCCGAGCACCTGAACGCGAACCCCGGCGGGCGGCCGAACGAGCTCGCCGACCTGGCCGAGGAGCTCGGCGTCGAGGCGCCGCTCGTCCTTCCCGACGCGAAGCGCGAGCCGTACGCCGACCGCAACCGGCTGATGGGCTACGAGCCCGACACGTGCATCCTCTGCAACCGCTGCGTCCGCTACACGCAGGAGGTGATGCAGTGCTCGGCGCTCTCCCTCGAGGGCCGCGGCCCCGAGGCGCGGATCGTGCCGACCTGGGGCAAGAGCTGGCTCGACACCGAGTGCGAGCTCTGCGGCGGCTGCCTCGCCACCTGCCCGACGGGGGCGATCTACGAGAAGTTCCTCGAGGGAGCCGGAGTCGAAGAGCGCGCGCTCGAGCAGGTGAAGACGACCTGCACCTTCTGCGGCGTCGGCTGCCAGGTCGACCTCAACGTCGATCCGCAGACGAAGCGGATCGTGAAGGTGACCTCGAAGCCGGAGTACGTCTCGAACGACGGCAACCTCTGCGTCAAGGGCCGCTTCGCCTTCAACTTCGTCCACCACCCGGACCGCCTGACCGAGCCGCTTGTCCGCGGCGAGGACGGCGAGCTCCACCCGACGAGCTGGGAGCACGCGCTCCAGGTCGCCGCCGGCGGGCTGAAGGGGGTGATGGAGCGCCACTCGCCGCAGGCCGTCGGTGTGCTCGCCTCGGCGCGGCTGACGAACGAGGAGAACTACCTGATCCAGAAGCTCGCCCGGACGGGCCTGCAGACCCACTCCGTCCACTCGTGCGAGGCCACCTGACACGCTCCCACCCTCTACGGCCTGGTCAGGTCGCTCGGCAGAGGTGCAACCACGAACTCGATCCCGGAGATCGAGAACTGCCGCTTCCTGCTCGTGATCGGCTCGAACACGACCGAGGCGCACCCGGTGCTGGCGCTCCGGATCAAGAAAGCCGTGCGGAACGGTGCCACGCTCGTCGTCGCCGACCCGCGCGCGATCTGGCTGACGAAGCTCGCGAAGCGCCACCTGCAGCTGCGCCCCGGCTCGGACGTCTGGCTGCTCAACGCGATCATGCACGTGATCCTCGAGGAGGGGCTCCAGGACGACGCCTACATCGCCGCCCACTGCGAGGACTTCGAGTCGGTGCGCGAGGTCGTGTCGCGCTACACGCCCGAGGACGCCGAGCGCGTGACGGGCGTCCCGGCGGAGGCGATCCGCGCGACCGCGCGCGAGTACGCCACCGAGCGGCACGCGGCGATCTTCTACACGCTCGGGATCACCGAGCACGCCTGCGGCGTCGACAACATCTGGTCGCTCGCGAACCTCGTCCTCATGACCGGCCACCTCGGCTACGAGTCGACGGGCCTGAACGCGCTCCGCGGCCAGAACAACGTCCAGGGCCTGAACGACTCCGGCGCGAACCCGCACTACCTCCCCGGCTACCAGCCCTGGGACGATCCGGAGGTGCGCGCGAAGTTCGCCGCCGCCTGGGGCGCCGACCTCCCGGAGCGCGCGGGCTACCGGCTCGACCAGATGATGTCCGGGCTCCACGACGGCCGCGTGAGGGCGCTCTACCTGATCGGCGAGAACCCGGCCCAGACCGAGCCGAACCTCAACCACGTCGAGGAGGGCCTGTCGAACCTCGAGTTCCTGGTCGCGCAGGACCTCTTCCTGAACGAGACCTCGCGCCGGCACGCCGACGTCGTCCTCCCCGCGTCGAGCTTCGCCGAGAAGGACGGCACCTTCACGAACACCGAGCGGCGGATCAACCGCGTCCGCGCCGCCGTGCCGCTGCCCGGGAACGCGCGCGGCGACCGCGAGATCGTGATCGCGCTGGCGCGCGCGCTCGGCTGCGACTGGCCGGAGTACCCCGACGCGGAATCGGTCTGGAACGAGCTCGCCGACCTCTCGCCCAACTGGTACGGGATCCGCTATCCGCGGCTCGAGGAGCAGGGGATGCAGTGGCCGTGCCCCTCGCTCGACCACCCGGGGACGCCGTTCCTCCACGAAGGGCACCCGTCGCTGCCGTCGGGCAAGGGCAAGTTCCACCCGGTCGAGTACCAGCCGCCGATCGAGGAGCCCGACTCGGAGTACCCGTTCGTGCTCTCGACCGGCCGCACGCTCTACCACTACAACTCGGCCGGGATGACGATGCGCGAGGGAGGGATCACCGACAAGCAGGTCGAGCCGTTCTTCGAGCTCGCGCCCGAGGACGCGTCGGCGCTCGGCGTGGCGGAGGGCGACTGGGTCCGGCTGGTCTCGCGCCGCGGCGACCTGACCGCCCGGGCGAAGGTCTCCGACCGCGTCTACCCGGGGCTCGTCTGGATGGCGCTCCACTTCGCCGAGGCGCGCGTGAACTGGCTCACGCACGACGTCGGTGATCCGCTGATCGGAACGCCCGAGTACAAGGTCTCGGCGGTCCGGCTGGAGCGCGTCTGACGCCGCTGACGCCCGAACGCGTGCAGCCGCTGCTGCAGGGACGCTTCGGGCGCCCCTATCTCTACCTCGACCGCTGCGAGACGACGCAACGGCTGCTGGACGCCGCGCAGCCCGAGGGCGCCGTCGCGCTCTGCGAGGAGCAGACGGCCGGGCGGGGACGGCAGGGCCGCCGCTGGGAGGCGCCGGCGGGGACCTCGATCCTCGTCTCGACGGTGCTGCGGCCGCCGCGCGAGCGGAAGCCGGCCGAGCTGACGCTGGTGGGTGGGCTCGCGGCCGCGCTCGCGATCGAGCGCGCGACCGGGCTCGCCGTGCAGCTGAAGTGGCCGAACGACGTGATGCTCGATCGGCGCAAGGTGGCGGGCGGGATCGCGGAGCTGAAGGACGGCGCCGTCGTGCTCGGGATCGGCGTCAACGTCAACCAGGGGCCGGGCCAGCTGCCGGAGGGGACGAAGGCTCCGGCGGGGTCGCTTCGCAGCGTGACGGGTCGCGAGTACGACCGCGCCGCCCTCCTCGTCGACCTCCTGCTCGAGCTCGAGCGCCGGTACGAGGCCTGGCGGGAAGGGGGGCTCGACGCCGTGTACGACGACCTGGGCGCGCGCGACTTCCTGCGCGGCCGGCGCGTCACGGTCGACGGCGTCGAGGGCACGGCGCAACGGATCACGCGCGAGGGCCTGCTCCTCGTCGAGACAGAGGGGGAGCCGTTGCTCGTCGAGAGCGGCGAGGTCGACTACCGCGGCTGAACCTGCTCGACGAGCCGTGCCACGTCGGCCTGCCCGCCGCCGCCGCCCGCCAGCGGAGCAGGGTCAGCCGAGCGCGGCCAGGTGGGGCGCCAGCCCGAGCTCGTCGTGCAGGAGGAGGTGGCCGCGGCCCAGCACGACCGTGACGTCGGGGAGGAGGCCGATCGCCTCCGCCGCCGGCACGAGCACGACATCCACGTCGACGCCGCCCTCGAGCAGGACGCGCCGCTCGTAGAGTCCCGGCCGGATCGTGTCCTCGACGAACGTGAGCACGGGCCGGCCCAGCTCCTCGAGCCAGCCGGAAGCGTCGAGGTACGGCGTGGGATCGTCCACGAACGCGATCACGTCCACGTCCGACCACTCGTCCGCGGGCGCGTCGGTGCGCGCGAGCGAGCCGACGAGCACGAGCCCGCGCACGTCTTCGCGTTCCCGCGCCCAGGCGGTCACGGCCGCGAGCGCGAGGTCGCGAGGGACGTCGACGTCGAGCAGCAGTGCAGGATCGACGTCGAGCTCACGCTCGTTGACGCCGCGCAGCGAAAGCTCGCCGGCGGCGAGGCGGCGCTCGAGCTCGGGCAGGTGCGCCTGCGCGTAGGCGCCGGGGAGCGGCCCGGTCCGCGGCACGGCTCCGGCCTCGCCGAGCGAGCGCAGCAGCGCGGGCGTGACGAGCGGGCAGTCGACGGGAAGGAACACCGCGGGCCCCCCGACGGCCCGAAGGCCCGCGACGACACCGGCGATCGGCGCCTGCGGCTCGGCCGGCTCGACGACGACGTCGAACGGAAGCTCGAGCTCGCCCTTGCCGACGGCGATCCGCCCGCCGAACGCCTCCCCGAGGATGCGCCAGCCGCGCTCGGCCAGCGTCTCGCCCCGCAGCCGCGCCAGCGCCTTCGGCGACCCGAACCGCTCCGACGCGCCGCCGACGAGCAGGACGCCGGTCACCTCGTCGATGAGGTCTTCTCCCAGACCGAGACGTGCTCCGTGCTCTCGCTCGTGAACGGCGCGCGGCTCCAGTCGCTCCAGCGCTCGCGCAGGCTCATCCCCGCCAGGCGGGCCATCAGGTCGAGCTCCGACGGCCACACGTAGCGAAACGGCGGCGAGAGCACCTCCACCTCGCCCTCGGCGAGCCAGTAGTGATGCGAGACGAGACCCTGGCGCGCGACGTCGTACTCGTCGAAGCCGAGGTGGGTCGGGCTCACGTCGAAGGGCTGGAACCGCTCGCCCGGGGGAAGCCGCCTCAGCCCCGGCACGAGTACCTCGATCACGAAGCAGCCGCCCGGCTCGAGGTGCGCCGCGGCGTTCTGGAAGCACGCGACCTGCTCGTCCTGCGTCGTCAGGTTCATGATCGTGTTGGCGACGAGGTAGGCGACCGTGAACGTGACGTCGACGGTCGCAGTGGCGAAGTCGCCGACCGTGACGCCGATCCGCTCCGCGCCGGGCTTCGCGCGCAGCCGCGCGACCATCGCCTCCGACAGGTCGATCCCGTGCACGGGCACGCCGCGCTCGGCGAGCGGGAGCGCGATTCGCCCTGTGCCGATGCCGAGCTCGAGCGCGGCTCCGCCGGCGGCGAGGTCCTCCAGGAAGGCGACGATCGGGCCGACGACGGCGGGATCGGCCTGGCGGGCGTACCTGTCGTCGAACCGCGCGGCCACGCTCTCGCCGAAGTGGTCCTCAGGCATGGACGCGCCACGGCTCGGTGTAGACGTTCAGGGAGCCGCCGCGCACGAAGCCGCAGAGGGTGACGCCCCGGTCCGCGGCCAGCTCGACCGCGAGCGAGGAGGGCGCGCCGACCGCGACCACGACCGGGCACCCCGCGACGGCCGCCTTCTGGACGAGCTCGAACGAGATCCGGCCGCTCAGGCAGAGCAGCGAGCTCGCGAGCGGCAGCAGGCCGTCGAGGAACGCCCGCCCGAGCACCTTGTCGAGCGCGTTGTGACGGCCGACGTCCTCGCGGACGCACACGAGCTCGCCCGCCGCCGAGAAGAGCCCGCTCGCATGCAGGCCGCCGGTCGCTTCGAACGCGGCCTGCGCCTCGCGCAGCCGGCCCGGCAGCTCCGCGACGAGCGCCGCCGGCACGCGCAGGTCGCTCTCCACCCGTGGCGCCTCGACGGCGACGGCCTCGAGCGCGCCCTTCCCGCAGACGCCGCACGAGGAGGACGTGTAGAAGCTCCGCCGGAGGCGGGCGGGGTCGAAGCCGGGCGCGTCCAGCTCGATCGCGTTCGCGGCGAGGTCGTCGGGGACGCGGGCGCCGCGCGGACGGAGTCCTTCGGAGAGCGCGAACCCGAGCGCGAGCTCCTCGTCGTGGCCCGGGGTGCGCATCGTCACCGCGACGGGCTCGCCGCCGATCAGCAGCTCGAGGGGCTCCTCGACCGCGACGAGGTCGTCCGCCTCGCCGCCGGGGATCCGGGTCACCCGCACGCGCGCGGTCGTGTGGGTCGGCGCCTCCACCGGCCAAGCGTACAACGCAGGTTTGCGCCGATTCCGGCATCTCAGTGGTACATGAGCGAACCGGCCGCAGACTTCGGGACGGGGCTCCGCGCCCACCTCGGCCTCGAGCGGGCGGAGCTCGACCTGCTCGCCGAGCCCGCCACCGTCCCGAACGAGCTCGCCGCCGAGATCGCCGCCGCCGCCGCCGCCGACGCCGCGCCGGAGAGCGCCGTGCTCGAAGCGCTCGCCGCCCTCGAGGCCGAGCTGCTCGAGCGCGAGCGCATCCTGGCGCTCCGCGAGGCGAGCCTCGCCGGGCGCGCCGGCAGCCTGCTCGCGGCCGCGCAGGCCCTCTACGACGAGGTCCTCGGCGGCAGGCCCTCGCCGGACGACGACGAGCTCGCCCGCCTGCGGCGGCGGAAGAGCGTGGCCTGACGCGCGCATGCTCGCGCGCCTGCGGGACGACCGCCTGCTGCGCTGGAGCGCCTACGCCGCGGCTCCCTACCTCTGGCTCGCGCTCGCCCTCTTCAACCCGTTCCTGCTGCTCGTCCCGCCGCTGATCTGGCTCACGCTCCGCCAGGCGATGGCGTACGGGATCGTCGACCGGCACGAGCCCGAGGACGAGCCCGACTTCTTCTAGCGCCTATTCGACCGTGACGGTCTTGGCCAGGTTGCGGGGCTGGTCGACGTTGAGGCCGCGGATCCGCGCGATCCGGTAGGCGAGCAGCTGCAGCGGGATGATCGCGAGCACCGCCTGGAGGAAGTTCGGGGTCTTCGGCACGTAGATGACGTCGTCCGCGTGGTGCTGGATGTCCTCGTTCCCGTCGGTCGCGATCGCGATCACGTGCGCGCCGCGCGCCCGCACCTCCTGGATGTTGGAGACGAGCTTGTCGTAGACGTGGATGTCGGTCGCGACGACGACGACCGGGGTGTCGTCGTCGAGGAGCGCGATCGGGCCGTGCTTCATCTCGCCGGCGGAGTACGCCTCGGTCGGGATGTAGCTGATCTCCTTCAGCTTCAGCGCGCCCTCGAGCGCGACCGGCAGGCCGATGTGGCGGCCGAGGTAGAGGAAGAACGGCTTGTCGGCGAAGCGCTGCGCGATCTCCTCGATCGGGTGGTCGCCGTCGAGGAAGCGGTCGATCTTCTTCGGCAGCTCGTAGACCTTGTCGAGGATGAAGGAGATCTCGCCGGGCGGCATCGTCTCGCGGATCTGCGCCAGCTTGAGCGCCACGAGGTAGAGGAGCGAGACCTGCGCGGTGAAGGTCTTCGAGGCGGCGACGCCGACCTCGAGCCCGCAGCGCGTGTAGAGCACCGAGTCGACCTCGCGCGTGATCTGCGAGCCCATCATGTTCGTGATCGCGACGGTGCGCGCGCCCTTCTCGCGGGCGAGCTTCATCGCCTCGATCGTGTCGCGCGTCTCGCCGGACTGCGAGATCCCGATCACGAGCGTGTTCTCGTCGATCACGGGGTTGCGGTAGATCCACTCCGACGCGATGTCCGGCTCGACCGGGACGCGCGCCCACTCCTCGATCACGTACCGCCCGACGACACCCGCGTGGTAGGCGGTGCCGCAGGCGAGGATCACGATCCGCCGCAGCGCGCGCAGCTCCTCCTCGCTCATGCCGAGCCCCTCGAGCACGAGCGTGCCGTGGCGCACGCGGTCGCCGATCGTCTCGGCGACGGCCTCCGCCTGCTCGTAGATCTCCTTGAGCATGAACGTCTCGTAGCCGCCCTTCTCGGCGCCCTCGTCGTCCCAGTCGAGCTCGACCGGCTCGTGCTGGACGGGGGTGCCGTCGGCGCGCGTGAAGACGGCGCCTGCCGGGGTCAGCTCGACGACGTCGCCGTCGTCCGGGAACTGCACCTGCCGCGTCTCCTTCAGGAAGGCGGCGGCGTTCGAGGCGAGGAACATCTCGCCCTTGCCGATCCCGACGACGAGCGGCGTCTGGTGGCGCGCGGCGACGAGCAGGTCGGGGTGGTCGTGGTGGATGACGACGAACGTGAAGTGGCCCTCGAGCTCGGAGAAGGTGCGCCGCACGGCCTCGGCGAGCTCGCCCTCGTAGTGGCGCTCGACCAGGTGGACGACGGTCTCGGCGTCGGTCTCGGAGGTGAACGTGTGGCCCTCGGCGAGCAGGCTGTCGCGCAGCTCGCGGTAGTTCTCGATGATCCCGTTGAGGACGATCGAGAGCTTCGCGCCGTCGCAGCCGGTCAGGGGGTGCGCGTTCGCCTCGGTGACGGAGCCGTGGGTGGCCCAGCGCGTGTGGCCGAGCCCGTGCGTGGAGGTGGAGCCGTTCGGGCCCGCCTCGGCCTTGAGGTTCTGCAGGTTGCCGACGGCGCGGACGTACTCGAGGCCGTGCTCCTCGCGGAGGGCGATCCCGGCCGAGTCGTAGCCGCGGTACTCGAGGCGCTCGAGGCCGTTGAGAAGGAGCTCCTTGCACTCGCGCGGCCCGACGTATCCGATGATCCCGCACATTCACGCCTCCTCTTCCGGACTGTCACCCGGGCCGGAACGTCCCGAGAACGCACGAGAGCCCGGCGCGTCTCCCGCGGCGTCGCGGGCTAGCCGAGCTCTCTCTGAACGAGCGCCGCGATCCTACCACAGAGGTCTCGCGCCTCCTCCTCCGTCTCGGCCTCCCCGAGCACCCGGATCAGCGGCTCCGTGCCGGAAGCGCGGACGAGGACGCGCCCGGAGCCGATCAGCTCCGCGTTCAGCCGCTCCGCCTCGGCGAGCGCGGCGGCCGGCACGTCGCGCCGCGCGACCCGGACGTTCTCCTTCGCCTGCGCGAAGCGCGGCATCACCGCCGCCGCCGCCGCGAGCGTCCGGCCCTCGAGCGCGGCGCAGAGGAGCAGCGCGGCGGCGAGCCCGTCGCCGGTGACGTGATCGCGCAGGCAGATCACGTGACCCGACTGCTCGCCGCCGAGGATCCCCTGCTCGCGACGCAGCGCCTCGAGCACGTAGCGGTCGCCCACGGGCGTCGTGACGACGCGCACGCCGCGCTCCTCCATCAGCCGGTGGAAGCCGAGGTTCGTCATCACGGTCACCGCGACGACCTCGACCCCGAGGTGGAGCGCGAGGACCGCCAGGATCTGGTCGCCGTCGACGACCTCCCCGTCGCCGTCGACCGCGAGCATCCGGTCGCCGTCGCCGTCGAACGCGATCCCAAGGTCGAGGCCGCCGGCACGGACGGTCTCCTGCAGGAGCGCGAGGTCGGTGGCGCCGCATCCCTGGTTGATGTTCTCACCGTCCGGATCGTCCCCGATCGCAGTCACGTCCGCGCCGAGCCGCTCGAACGCGGCGGGCGCGAGCCCGCTGTAGGCGCCGTTCGCGCAGTCGACCGCGATGCGCATTCCCTGCAGGTCGGTGCCGAAGCGCTCGAGAACGTGCTCGAGGTAGCTGTCGGTGTAGACGTCGACGCGGTCGATCGTGCCGCCGCCGCGCTCGGGCGCGTCGAGGAGCGCCTCGATCTCCTCCTCGGAGGCGTCGGTGAGCTTGCTCCCGTCCTTGTCGAAGATCTTGATGCCGTTGTACTCCGGCGGGTTGTGCGACGCGGAGATGACGACGCCGAGGTCGAGCGCGAGCAGGGCGACGGCGGGGGTCGGCAGCACCCCGGCGAGCACGGCGCTGCCGCCGGCGGCGACGACGCCGCGCGCGAAGGCTTCCTCGAGCTCCGGGCCGGAGGCGCGCGTGTCGCGGCCGACGAAGACGCGGCCGCGGCCGGACCAGAGCGTCGCCGCCTTGCCGAGCTGCTCGACGAGCTCGACGGTCAGGTCCTGGCCGACGACCCCGCGGACGCCGTCCGTGCCGAAGTAGACCCGCAAGAGCCGGTCAGCGCTTGCTGAACTGCGGGGCCTTGCGCGCCTTGTG
>DATKBA010000034.1:0-5848 GCA_035514455.1 Gaiellaceae bacterium
CCGGGCCGAGAACGACTACGAGCTCTTCCTGCCCGTGCTCGAGCGCGCGGTCGAGCTGAAGCGCCGCTACGTCGACTGCTTCGACGGCTACGACGAGCCGTACGACGCCCTCCTCGACGACTACGAGCCGGGGATGAAGACGGCCGAGGTGCGCGTGCTCTTCGACGAGCTGAAGGCGGAGCTCGTGCCGCTGATCGCCGAGGTCGGCTCGGTCGAGGGCGACGACGCCTTCATGGCGGGCCCGTGGCCGGTCGAGGCGCAGCACGCGTACTCGCTCGAGATCATCCGGCGCTTCGGCTTCGACGAGTCGTTCGCCCGGCTCGACCTGACCGTGCACCCGTTCGCCGCCAGCTCGGGCACGCAGGACATCCGGCTGACGACGCGCTACAAGCAGGACGACATCACGTCGATCCACACGGCGATGCACGAGTGCGGGCACGGGCTGTACGAGCACGGCGTCTCGCAGTCGCTCGAGCGCACACCGCTCTGCCATGGCGTCTCCTCGGCGCTGCACGAGTCGCAGAGCCGGCTGTGGGAGAACATCGTCGGCCGCAGCCGCCCCTTCTGGAACTACTTCTACCCGTCCTTCCAGGCGGCCTTCCCGGGGGCGCTCGGCGACGTCGACCAGGAGCGCTGGTACCGCGCGCTCAACCGGGTCAAGCCGTCCTACATCCGCGTCGACGCGGACGAGGCGACGTACAACCTCCACATCATCCTCCGCTTCGAGCTCGAGCAGGAGATCATGGCCGGCACGATCGACCTCAAGGACCTGCCCGAGGAGTGGAACCGCCGCTTCGAGGAGTACCTCGGCATCCCCGTCCCGAGCGACACGCTCGGCGTGCTCCAGGACGTGCACTGGTCGGGCGGCGGCTTCGGCTACTTCCCCACCTACTCGCTCGGCAACATCGTCTCGGTGCAGATCTGGGAGAAGGTGCTCTCGGAGCTCCCGGACCTGCCCGAGCAGTTCGAGCGCGGCGAGTTCGGCGAGCTGCACGAGTGGCTGCGCGACCGGCTCTACTCGCTCGGGCGCAAGTTCACGCCGCAGGAGACGCTCGAGCGCGTCGTCGGCGGCCCGATCGAGTCGGGGCCGTACGTGCACTACCTGAAGGAGAAGCTCGGCGCACTCGCCGCGGCCTGACAACCCTCTAGGGTTGTTCAGCAGAAAACAACCTTTTTGGGTTGTTGGATTGAAGACAACCCGGTAAGGTTGTTCTGCCCATGAACGAGATCGTCGTCGTGATCGACCAGAAACGCAGCCGGGACCGGACCACGGTGCCGATCCAGCGGCTGCTCGAGAGCCTCGACGGCGACCGGCGGCTGGAGATCGCCTGGGAGCGCACGATGGGGGACGAGCTGCAGGCCCTGCTGCAGCGGCCGCGCGTGCTGCCGTTCGTGATCGAGGCCGCGATCCGCCACGACGCCTGGATCGGGATCGGGATCGGCGAGGTCGAGGAGCGCGGCCGCAGCGTGCTCGAGTCGACGGGGTCCGCGTTCCTCCATGCCCGGCAGGCCGTGGACGCCGCGAAGAAGGTGCCGTGGGGCTGCACGGCGAGCGGCGTCAGCGAGTGGTGCGCGATCCTCGACCAGAGCCTCGCGCTCTACGGGACGCTCCTCCGCCAGCGCACGGCAGAGGGCTGGGCGGCCGTCGATCTCCGCGACAGCAACCGGCGGGCGGTCGACGTCGCGGAGTCGCTCGACGTCACACCCCAGGCGGTGACGAAGCGGCTGCGGGCCGCGCAGTACCGCGCCGGGCTGAAGGGACGCGACCTGGTCGCCGGGCTCGCCTCCCTCGCGGTGCTGGAGTCCGAGCTCCCGTCCGTCGACCGGCCGGTGCGGCGATGACGATCGAGATCTGGCGGTTCGGGCTCACCGCCTTCTCGGCGACGCTCGCGCCGTTCGCCGTCGCGGAGCTGAGGGCGCGGCGCTTCAGCCGGGCCTCGATCGCGGCCGTGGTCGCGCTTCTCGGGCTGGCGCCGGCGCTCGACACGGCCGGCGGCTGGCTCTTCGTGCTGGCGCTGGGCGCCGCGCAGCTCTGGCTCGGTCCCGGCGCGCTGCCGCTCCCGCGCCGTCCGGGCGCCCGCGGGGACATCCGGATCTGGGCCGCCGGCCGCTGGCGCGAGCTCGCGGTCGCGACGGCGCTCACCGCCGGTACGGCTGCGGCGCTCCTGGCCCGCCCCGGGCTACCGGCACGTGCCTGGGACGAGCTGACGGCGCCGTCCTCCTCGATCATGCTGATCGGGGTCGCGGTGCTGGCGGCCACGCTGGCGTGGGGCGTCGTCGTCGAGGCGGCGATCGCGCTCTTCTCCGCCCGCCTGGAGACGATCGAGGAGGGACTGCCCGCCGACGGCGTCCGCCACGCGGGACGGGTGATCGGCTGGCTCGAGCGAACCCTGATCGTCGCCGGCCTCGCGGCCGGGCGCCCGGAGCTGCTTGCCGTCGTCGTGGCGGTGAAGTCCGTCGCCCGGCTGCCCGAGCTCAAGAACGAGACGTTCGCGGAGTACTTCCTGATCGGAAGCCTCCTGAGCCTCACCGGGGCGGTCCTCGCGGGCGGCCTGATGCGGCTGCTCGTCTTCGGCGAGCTCCCCTAACGGGCGCGTGGCCCGGTGAGCGGCCGCTTCTGCACGAAGCGGCGATAGAGGTAGAGCAGCGCGGTCGCGGTGACGACGGCCGCGACGAAGAACGAGCCCGGCGCCGGCTCCGCGTCGAGCGCGAGCACGACGAGGCCGCCGAGGAACGAGCCGGCGATCCCGAGCGCGATCGTCCCCCACAGCGGCAGCGGGTCGCGCCCCGGGAGCGCGAAGCGCGCCAGCGCGCCGACGATCAGGCCACCGAGCGCGAGCGCGACGAGCTGGCCGAGCACTAGGCGAAGCGCGCGGCTGTGCGCGCCCTCGCCTTCGCCGCCTCGACCTCGCGGTCTTTGGGCGGCGCGTGCGTGACGAGCGAGGCGAGCAGGCGCTGCGAGGCGGCCGCCACCTCTTCGACGGCACGCGCGAACGCGGCCTCGTTCGCCTTCGACGGCTTCGTCGCGCCGCTGAGCTTGCGCACGTACTGGAGCGCGGCGGCCTCGACCTCCTCGGGCGTCGCGGCCGGCTCGAAGTTGTGGAGCGTCCTGATGTTCCTGCACATGTCGTCAGACTAGCGGGCTTGGAGAACGCAGCCCGGGGCCGTATCATCCCGCACAATGCGGAGAGCGTTGGCTTGTGCGGCTGTCCTGGCGCTCCTGTGCGCTGCTGCCGCACACGCGACGGTGACCGACCGCTTTCGCGTCGCGAGCGAGCCGGAGGCGAAGGGATATCCAGCGTCGCTCGTCCTCTCGATCACGTCTCCCCCCAAATACGTCCTCGACTACGCCGGGCGGCTCGGCAACGACGGCCACTGGAAGGGGCCGCGCGCGCAGGCGACGCTGCGCCCGTCCCTGGGCGGCGAGGCTACACTGGGCTGGTCGGCGGGCGTCTACCGCGCGCCGGCGGCTCCCGCGACGTTCCTCGCGAACCGCGCGCAGAGCTGGGCGGTCGTCGCCCAGGGCGTCGAGCCCGTCGAGCGGCGCGTCGGCGGTCGTGACGCGGGCGCGATCGCCTCGCGCTGGGTGCTCACCCAGGGCTCGGTAATGGCGGGGGAGGCCCGCTACGAGGCCGGGCTCCTGATCCCGATCTGCGGGCGGACGCTGCTTGTCAACGTCAGCGCGCTCAGCCCCTCGGGCGACTCGGCCGGCGGCTCGATGGGCTTCGGCGAGTACGTGATCGAGGGGATGAAGCCGACCGAGTGGAACCGGATCCAGGTGCTCGAGACCTTCAAGGGTATGCGGCTGGAGGGGAACCTGCCCGCCGCACGCGTGACCGCCGCGCGCCGCGGCAGGACGATCGCCGGTGCGGCGAGGGACTGCAACCGCAAACCGCTCGCGGGCCAGGCGGTGTCGCTCGAGCGGCAGAGCGGCGCTCGCTGGACGCGCGTGGCCGGCGGGAAGACGACGGCGACGGGCACCTACTCGCTCCGCGCCCGCGGCGCCGGCACCTACCGCGTCGTCGCCGGTGACCGCCGCAGCGCGGTCGTCCGAATCGGCTAGGCGGCCGTCTCGGCGAGCGCGGCCAGCTCGCGCCGCAGCTCCTTGATCTCGTCGCGCAGCTTCGCCGCGTACTCGAAGCGGAGCTCCTCGGCGGCGACGAACATCTCCTCCTCGAGCGTGATCGCGAGCTTCTCCAGCTCCTCGCGGGAGAGCCCCTCGACCTCGGCCCGCGCGCCCCGGCGCCGCCGCCCGGGCACGTTCGGGTTCTCCAGCTGCAGGAACTCGGCGATGTCGGAGACACCCTTCAGGATCGTGACCGGCGTCGTCCCGTGCTCCTCGTTGTAGGCGAGCTGGATCGCGCGGCGGCGCTCGGTCTCCTCCATCGCGCCCTTGATCGCCTCCGTCAGCTTGTCCGCATACAGGAGCACGCGCCCGTTCACGTTCCGCGCGGCGCGGCCGATCGTCTGCACGAGCGCCGTCTTGCCGCGGAGGAAGCCCTCCTTGTCGGCGTCGAGGATCGCGACGAGCGACACCTCCGGCAGATCGAGCCCCTCGCGGAGCAGGTTGATCCCGACGAGCACGTCGTACTCGCCCAGGCGCAGCTCGCGGATGATCTGGATCCGCTCGAGCGTGTCGATCTCCGAGTGCAGGTAGCGCGCCCGGACGCCGGCCTCGAGCAGGTAGTCGGTCAGGTCCTCGGACATCTTCTTCGTCAGCGTCGTGATCAGCACCCGCTCTCCCGCCTCCTCGCGCTTGCGGATCTCGCTGAGCAGGTTGTCGATCTGGTTCTTCGTCGGGCGCAGCTCCACCTCGGGGTCAACGAGGTAGGTCGGCCGGATCAGCTGCTCGGCGACGACCTTCGAGTGGCGCAGCTCGAACGCTCCCGGCGTCGCCGAGACGAAGACGAGCTGCTGCACCTTGTCGAGGAACTCGTCGAAGCGGAGCGGCCGGTTGTCGAGCGCCGACGGCAGCCGGAAGCCGTGGTCGACGAGCGTCTGCTTGCGCGAGCGGTCGCCCTCGTACATGCCGCCGATCTGCGGGATCGTCTGGTGCGACTCGTCCACGAAGACGACGAAGTCGGAGGGGAAGTAGTCGAGCAGCGTGTGCGGCGCCGAGCCGGGCGGGCGCCCGTCGAGGATCCGCGAGTAGTTCTCGATCCCGTTGCAGAAGCCGAGCTCGCGCATCATCTCCAGGTCGTACTCCGTGCGCTGGCGGATCCGGTGCGCCTCGAGCATCCGTCCCTGGCTCTCGAACAGCGTCACCTGCTGCTCGAGCTCGTGCTTGATCTCGTCCTGGGCGCGCTCGATCGTCGGCTTCGAGGTGACGTACTGGGTCGCCGGGAAGACGGTGATCGTGTCGAGCTTCGCGAACACCTCGCCCGTGAGCGGGTCGAAGTGCGTGATCTGCTCGACCTCGTCGCCGAACATCGAGACGCGGTAGGCGGTCTCCGTGTACGCCGGCTGGATCTCGATCACGTCGCCCTTGACCCGGAAGCGGCCGCGGCCGAGCAGCGTGTCGTTGCGGACGTACTGGATGTCGATCAGCTTTCGGAGCATCACGTCGCGGTCGGTCTCCTCGCCGACGGTGAGGAAGACGACGCGCTTCTCGTACTCCTCCGGCGAGCCGAGGCCGTAGATGCAGCTGACGGAGGCGACGATCACCGTGTCGCGGCGCGTGAGCAGGTTCGACGTCGCCGCGTGCCGAAGCCGGTCGATGTCGTCGTTCCGGGAGCTGTCCTTCTCGATGTAGAGGTCGGCCTGCGGGACGTACGCCTCGGGCTGGTAGTAGTCGTAGTAGGAGACGAAGTACTCGACCGCGTTCGCCGGGAAGAACTCGCGGAACTCG
>DATKBA010000035.1:0-8444 GCA_035514455.1 Gaiellaceae bacterium
CCGCCCGCGAGGAACGCGGCGAGGTCGACGAAGTGCGAGATCTCGCCGAGGACGCGGCCGCCCTCCTGCGGGTCCTCCAGCCAGTGACCGGCCGCGAGCGGTCCGGCAGCGACGCGGATCTGGATCAGGAGCGGGCCGCGAACCGCGCTCTTCAACTGGACCGCGAGCGGGGCGAACCGGCGGTTGTGGCCGACGAGCAGAAGGCCGCCGCGTGCGGCGGCCGCGACCTCGGCGAGCCCGTCCCAGTCGATCGCGAGGGGCTTCTCGACCCAGACGCCCTTCCCCGCGGCGAGCGCGGCGGCCGCAATCGGCGCGTGCTCGCTGTGCGGCGTCGCGATCACGACGGCGTCGACCTCGTCCGACCCGACGAGCTCCCGCCAGTCGGTTGAGATGAGGGAGACGCCGAGCTTGTCGGCGAGCGAGGTGGCGCTCGCGCCGGAGCGTGCACACACCGCCGCGAGCGCGAGCCCCTGCTCCTCCCGCAGCGCCGGCACGAGCGTGCCGCGGGCGAACGAGCCCGTCCCGACGAGCGCGACCCGGACCGTCCCCGCGGGCACCGGCGCGCGGGCCGTGCGAACGACGTGCTGCCGCTCGGCGGGAGCGTCGTACTCGAGCAGGATCCCCAGCGCGGCCGGATCGTCCAGGAGCGCGGCGTACGCCTGCTCCCCGTCGTCGATCGGGAAGCGATGGGTGACGAGATCGTCGAGCTCGAGGCTCCCCGCTGCGGCGAGGTCGAGCACCGCCTCGACGTTCCGTCCCTCAGTCCAGCGGACGTGGCCCGCGGGGAAGTCCAGGCCCTGCTCCTCGTAGGAGCGCTCGTACCTGCCCGGGCCGTACGACCGCGCGACGACGAGGTCGAGCTCCTTCTCGTACATCACGCGGCGGTCGAGCTCGAGCCCGACGTCCCCGACGACGACGAGCGTGCCGCGGTCGCGGGCGAGCTCGGCGGCCAGGGTGACCGGCTCGCTCGAGGGCGTCGCCGCGCACACGAGGACGGCGTCCGCACCCCGGCCCCGGCTCGCGTCGTCGAGCAGCTCGCGCACCGTTCCGGCGTCGGCTGCGTCCCCGAAGAGGGCGCGCCGGTCGTCCCGCGGGTCGGTGCCGATCGCCCTGATCCCGGAAGCGCGCAGCAGCCGTCCCGCGAGCTGTCCGATCAGGCCGAGCCCGACGACGACGGCGACCGCCCCAGGACCCGCCTTCGAAAGCCTGATCGCGTGCAGTGCGATCGCCGCGGGCGCCGCAAACGCAGCCGCGTCGGCTGCCACGCCGGGCGGTACGGGCACGACGAGGTTGGACGGAACCGAGACGACCTCCGCGTGCGAGGCATAGCCGGCTCCGACGCAGGCGACCCGCGCTCCGGGCACGAGCCTGGGATCGCCGCCCGTGTCGAGGACGCGGCCGGTGAGGCTGTACCCGAACGCGCTGTACTGGTCGAGCCGACTGTGCACCTTGGTCGCGGCGGCGCCCACGCCCTCCGCGCGAGCGACGTCGATCGTCTTCCGCACCAGATCCGGGCGCGCGCGCGCCTTCTGGAGGAGCGACTTCGCGCCGAGCGTCGCGGAGGCCCTCTCGGTGCCGGCGCTGATCAGCGAGCGCTCGACGGCAACCAGCACCCGGCCCGGCTCCGCTATCGGCTCGGGGACGTCGCGCACGCTCACGGAGCCGGAGCGGAGGTCCTGCAGGACCTGCTTCACGCCGCTACCCCGAGCTCGCGGAACCACTGCTCGAGCACGATCAGGCTCCAGACGTGGAGGGACGTGTCGCGCCGGCCGCTGCGGAGCGTCTCGACGAGGGACGATACGGCCTCGGGGCGGAACAGCCCGCGCGCCGAGACGACCTCGGGGGAGAGGTGCGAGTCGACGAGAGGCGCGAGGTCGCGGCGCAGCCAGAGTCCCATCGGGGGATTGAACCCGATCTTCCGCTTCGTGAGCGAGCGGCCCGGGATCCTCCCGGCGGCCGCGTCGCGGAGGATCGCCTTGGAGCGCCCGCGCCGGAGCTTGTCGGTTCCGGGCAGCGCGAACACGTGCTCGACGAGCCGGTGGTCGGTGTAAGGCGCGCGCACCTCGAGCCCGTGCGCCATGCTCATGCGGTCGCCGTACTCGAGGACGTTGCACGGCAGGAACGACTGCAGCTCTACGAAGCTGAAGCGGTTGACGAGGTCGTCGCGCGGGGCCTCGTCGAGCAGGTCGCCGAGGAACCGCTCCGGCGGGGGCGACTCCCGCAGCCGCTCGGCCACGTCAGGCCGCAGCAGGGCGGCCCGGTCCTCGGGGTCGAAGTACGTGATCCAGTCCACGTAGGAGGCGTCGAGATCGTCGACCGGAGCGAGCGCGAACTCGCGTGCGCGTCGCAGGCCGTGACGCCCGCTCGTCGACTCCGGCAGCGCACGGGCACCGGCGGCCGCCAGGGCGCGCATCGGCCTCGGCACGCGCCGGTACCACGCCGCCGCCGCGAGCCCTCGGTAACGCGGGTACCCGGCGAGCAGCTCGTCCGCGCCGTCCCCGGCGAGGGCAACCTTGACGTGCTCTCGCGTCAGGCGCGAGAGCTCGTGCACGAGGAGCGCGGTCGGGTTCCCGAACGGCTCGCCGAAGTGGCGGACGACGCTCGGGAGCAGCTCCGCCGCGTCCGCCGCCGCGGGCAGCTCGTGATGGCGGTTCCCGATCGCGGCGGCGATTGCCCGTGCGTCTTCGGTCTCGTCGTAGCGCCGCTCCTCGGGACGCGAGAAGGTGACCGTGAACGTGTCGAGCCGCGATCCCCGCTCGGCGGCGGCGGCGACGATCGAGCTCGAGTCGATCCCGCCCGAAAGGAACGCACCAACCGGGACGTCGGCGACGAGCCGCAGCTCGACGGAGTCGGCCAGCAGCTCCCACATCCGGTCGGCGTCGCCTTCGCCCGTACCGGAGGTGTCGGGATCGAGCTTCCACCAGCGCCGGACCTCGACGCCGCCGCCCTCGGCGACCAGCATGTGCCCCGGCGCGAGCTTGCCGATCCCCCGGATCGCGCTGCGCGGGTGGGGGACGTAGAGGAACGCGAGGTACGAGGCGAGGCTCTCGAGATCGAGCTCGCACGAGACACCGGGGACCTCGAGCAGCGCCGGCAGCTCCGACGCGAACGCAAGGCTCACGCCCGAGCCCGGCTGTGCGTAGTACAGCGGCTTGACCCCGATCCGGTCGCGCGCGACCACGAGCCGCTGCCGGCGCGCGTCCCACAGGGCGAACGCGAACATGCCGCGCAGCCGGTGGACGAGCTCAGGCCCCTCGTCCTCGTACAGGTGGACGATAACCTCGGTGTCGGCCCGGGTCCGGAAGCGGTGCCCGCGCTGCTCCAGCTCTCGCCGGAGCTCCGCGAAGTTGTAGATCTCGCCGTTGAAGACGAGCTGCACCGCGCCGTCCTCGTTCGCGATCGGCTGGTGGCCTCCCTCGACGTCGATGATCGAAAGACGGCGGTGCGCGAGCACCGCGACCGACCCGTCCGCGGCGTCGAGCACGGTCTCGCCCGCGTCGTCGGGCCCCCGGTGTGCGAGGGTCGCCGCCATGCGGGCGCCGAGCTCGGGCTGGAGCTGGCCGAGGTAGCCGGCGATGCCGCACATGGAGCCGAGCTTAACGACCGAGGTAGGCGGCGACCGTCGCGGCGGCGCCCTGCGCGGCGGAGAAGCGCCCGCGGGCCGCGTCGCGGGCCGCGGCTCCGAGCCGGGCGCGCAGCTCCGCGTCGCCCAGCAGCCGCTCGAGCGCCTCGCACAGGCCGGTCGCCTCGACCAGCAGCCCACTCACCCCGTCCTCGACGGCGTCCACGAGCCCACCGACGCGCGTCGCGACCACCGGCCGCCCGTACGCCATCGCCTCGCGCGCGACCACGCCGTAGCCCTCGCGGCGCGAGGGGACGCAGACGACCGCGGCGCGCTCGTAGTACGGGCCGAGCTCGGCGTGCGGGACGAAGCCGACCGCCTCGGGGACGTCGACGGGCCCGGCGCCGACGATCACGCGCGGCAGGCCCTCGGTCGCCGCCAGGAACTCGTGGATCCCCTTCTCCGGCGAGAGGCGGCCGACGAAGAGGACGTGGGGCGGCTCGGCCGGCTCGCCAACCGACTCCGGAATCGCGACCGGGCTGGGGACGACGCGCACCTCGCGGGCGCCGAGCTCCCGCGCCGCGCCCGCGAGGTACTCGGAGGCGACGAGCGCAAGCCGCGCACGCCGCACGAGCCACCGGAACGCCCACGGCGCCTTCCGCGCCAGCTCGACGTCCGTCCCCCAGAGCTGGACGACGAACGGCTTCCCGGTCGCGAGCGCCGCCAGGCCCGACGGCAGCCAGTGCGCGTGGACGAGGTCGGCGTCCCGGGCCGCCCGCCGAGCTGCCCGCGCGTACGCGGCGAGGAAGGCCGGCAGGAGCAGCGCGAGCCACGGCCGCCGGCGCAGGTTCCCGGCGATCCCGTGCCCGTAGGCGATCCCGAAGTGCCGGAACGACGCGGGCGAGACCACCTCCACCTCGACCCCCTCCGCCCGCACGGCCTCGACCGCGTCGCGCACGAACAGGCCGGCGACGTCCCGCTCGTTCCGCGGGTACGACGTCGTCAGGACGACGACCTTCACGCGAGCCGCCGCTCGAACACGATCGGCGCCGCGAGCGCCACGAGCGCGAACGCGAAGAAGTAGTAGAAGCTCATCGTCAGGTAGAAGGCGTTCGACGCGATCGTGCCGACGAGGGCAGCCGTCAGACCCCACGCGAGCGGGCGGATCCGGCGCGAGCCGAGCGTGCGGCCGAGCTCCCGCAGCCGGCCGAGCCGGCGGAAGACGTAGACGAGGAACGCGACGAAGAGCAGCGTGCCGACGAGGCCGGTCTCGACCAGCATCGCGACGTAGAACGAGTGCGGGCCGAAGTTCGTCCGGCCGGTGACGAACTCGTAGTAGACGGAGAAGTTGTTCAGCCCGAGCCCGAACAGCGGGTGCGCGGAGAGCACGTCCGGGATGAAGGTGTAGACGTCGAAGTGCGTCGACGTGCCGCGGCCGGACGTGTCGACGCGCGAGCGCAGCACCTGGAGGAAGAAGTCCCAGCGCGCCGCCAGCACGACGGCGAGCACGCCGGCGACGGCGCCGAGCGGCAGCAGCAGGTCGCGCGAGAGCAGCCGGTGCCGGTACGGCAGCGCGAGCACGAGCGCGCCCGCGCCGAGCCCGAGCAGCCCCGAGCGCGAGAGCGTCGCGAGCTCGACGACGAGCAGGAAGGCGAGCACGGCCGCGAGCGGCACCTTCAGCCGGTGCCCGCGCTCGAGCCGCAGGTAGAGCGGCGTCAGCACGAGCAGCGGCACGACGAGCTCGATTCCGAGGTGGTTCGGGTCGCCGGTGAGCGCGTTCGGCCGGTAGACGCTCGCGCCCTCGATCGCCCCGTAGACGTTGATCTGGCTCGCGCCGCCCGTGAGCGGGGAGAGCACGGACTGGTCGAGGTTGATCCCGAGCAGCTCGGCCGTACCGAGCTGGACGATCCCGTAGACAGCGTTCGCGACGAAGCCGGCGAGGAAGACGCCCAGCGTCGTCCAGAAGAACCGCTCGCTCCGCCGGGCGAGGTACGCGATCCCGGTGACGAGGAAGAGGAAGTGGAGCAGGAACTTGACCATCCCCTTCGCCCACTGTTCGAGCGCCTGCTCGGTGTCGAGGTTGAAGAAGCCGATCAGGTAGACGAGCAGGAAGGCGAGGAAGAACAGCCCCGCCGCCGCGGCCCCCCAGGCGATCCGGCGGTCGCCGGTCCCGTAGCGCGTCCCCACCCACGCGACGAGGAACACCGCCGTCAGGACGTCCGACAGGCTGAGCGTTCCCGCGACCTCCCACTGGAGCTTCGCGAACGAGACCGTGAAGATCGTCGCCAGGAAGAGCACGTCGACGACCGGGCCTGGCCGGGAGCGGGTCACAGCGAGCGGAGCAGCTCCGCGAGCTCCTCGGCCCGGGCGCGGCGCGAGAGGCCGTGGCGCGTCGCCGCGGGGATGTCCGTCCCGGGCAGGCCGCCGTTCGCGAAGCGCTCGTGCAGCTCCGCGAGCGCGGCCTTGAGCGCCTGGACGTCGTCGGGCGGGGCGACGACGCCGGCGCCGGTCTCCCTGATCAGCGCGGCCGCGGCCCCGTCCGGAGGGACGGCGGCGAGGATCGGCCGCTCGGCCGCCAGGTACTCGAACACCTTCCCGGAGAGGACGCCCTTGCCGCGGCCACCCGCGTTGGGGATCAGCAGCAGCAGCGCCTCCGAGTCGCGCTGCAGCTCGAGCGCCTGCCGGCGCGGCGCGTACGGGATCAGCTCGAGCCGGTCGGCGAGCCCGCGCGCCTCGGCCCACTCCCGGTCGGACGAGCGGAAGTCGCCGAGGAAGCGCGCGACGACGTCGAGGCCGGAATCGTCGAGCGCGGTCAGGAACGGGCGCGGGTCGCGCCTGCCGAAGAAGCTGCCCGTGTGGGTGATGCGGAAGCGCGGGCCGGGCGTGTAGTCGAGCCCGGCGAAGTCGTCGAAGTCGCAGCCGTTCGAGATCGTGACGACCTTCCCCTTGGGCGAGAAACCGCGCGCCTCGTCCGCGATCGCCTCCGAGACGCACGCGATCGCGTCGGCGGAGTGGGCGACGAGCCGCGCGACGCCCTCGTCGACCTTGCCCTTCGCGCGCACCGCGATGCTCTCGGCGCGGCGGTGCGGGTGCGCGACGAGCGAGTCGCGCAGGTCGGCGACCCAGGCCGCGCCCGTGGCCCGCTTCACGGCGGCGCCGACGAGGTGGACGGAGTTCGGCGGCGAGGTCGTGAGGACGACGTCGATCTTCTCCTTGCGCGCGATCCGGATCGCAGCGGGGATCGCCGTCAGGTTCCAGCTCACGTTCTCGTCCGGGACGAGCAGGCGGCGCGAGGCGAGCCGCGCGTACACGAGCGCCCGCCCAAGCCCCTCCTTGCCGTGCAGCTCCTCGGCCGGCTTGCGCCCCTTCGGCCCGATGTAACGGGCGCGGTGCACCCAGGCCTGCGTGGGCGCACGGAGGTCGGCGTCCTCATGGATCCACTTCGGGTCGTCCGGCGCGAGCACGTGCGTCTCGATCCCGAGCGCCGGCAGGTACTGCGCGAACTTGAGCGGGCGCTGGACGCCGCCCCCGCCCGCGGGCGGCCAGTAGAGCGTGACGAGCAGCAGCTTCACGCGGCCGATGCTACTCCGGCTACTCCTCGAGCCCGCGCGCTTCGCGCAACCGCCGAAGGTCCTCGTGGTCCTGAGGTCGTCCAGCGGCTTCCTTCATTGCGACGAGGTCGCCGTAGCCGGCGAAGAGGACACGACCGACACCGGGGAGCTCGAGCTCGACGGCGCGGGAGTGAAGCGCGTCATAGCTTTCGATGCCGGTCGCCCACTGCAGGATGTCCAGCCGCCCTCGCAATGTGCGGAGCGCCCAGTTCCCCCCATGCGCCAGGCCCTCGACGTCGAGAGCAGCCGGCATCTCCTCCGGTCGGAAGTCCCCGGTCTCGATCGGCTCGGCGGCGAGAGCGACCAGAGCAACGTACAGATGGGCGAGGTTCTCCCGAGCCGGGTTCGGGACGATGTCAATGTCCTTCGTGCCACGGATGTATCCGTGCGCGGCAAGTGCGAGCCCACCGATCACGACGAACTCGACCTGATGCTCTACCAACACACGAAGGAGGGCGTCCGCATCGAGCTCGAGAGGCTTGCTCGCGCTCACTGACGAGCCCTGACCTTCGCTCCGGCAACGGCCAGCCTCGTTGCGACCTTGCTCAGTTCGATTGCCTGGGTCACGCGCTCGGCCTCGGTCAGCGTCTCGAAGTCCCGGCGCCGGTCGAGACGCTGGTCGGGATAGAAGCCGGGGACGCCCATGGGCAGACCGCGCGTGACGCCCCGCGTGCGGTCTCGTTCCTCGACACGCTCGATGGCCTGCTGAAGCGGATGCCTGACGCCGGAGATTCGCAGGAGCTCGACCTCGACCGCCAACTCGAGCAGCGGGGCCGTCACGAGCTCTTCCCGACCCGTCTCCGGGCGCTGCCTGGTCGGAATCCTGCCCCGCTTGATCCAACGGTCGAGCGTCGGCACGCTGACCCCCAACTGCTCGGCCGCACGCCTCTTCGGCACCGTTTGATCGAGCTCGGCCCGGCGCCGACGCGCCACCGACTCGACGCGCTCCAGCCACGGTGTGCGCGCTCGCAGCGCCACGCGGAGGTCGACCACGTCACGCAGTGAACTTCCGATTCGCGCGCCACGAGACATGCACCCGAGATCATACACCGCACGTGGCGTTTACTCCTGTATTTTCGCAACGTTTCCCAAAGCCGTAGAGTGCGGTCCGTGGCGATCCTGGGCGTCGACGTCGGCGGCACCTTCACCGACGCGGTGCTGCTCGACGGGGACGGGCTGCGGACGGCGAAGGTGCCGACCGCCCGCCGGCAGGAGGAGTCGGTGCTGGCGGCCGCCGCGGCGGTGGGCGCGGCCGGGGTCGAGCGCTTCAC
>DATKBA010000036.1:0-6402 GCA_035514455.1 Gaiellaceae bacterium
GCGCGGTCGTCGACGCGCTGGCGGCGGCCGTCGCCACGCGCGAGGCGTCCCTCCAGGCTGCCTAGCCTGGCTCGAGGAACGCCGCGATCGCTGCGGCGGTCTCCTCGAGCGCATCCCAGAGGACGGTGTGGCCGGCCGCGATGCGGCAGACGCGCAGCAGGTCGCCGAGCGCGGCCGCGTGCGCCTCGAGCAGGTCGTCGTAGGGCAGGTACGACGTCTCGCCGAGCACGAGCAGGGTCGGCACGCGCACGCGCTCGAACGGCGGCGGCTCGCGGGTCATCTCGCCGTAGGCCGCGACGACGGCGCTCTGGAGATAGCGGTAGCGGAAGCGGCCCTCGCCGTCGGCGAGGAGGTGCGTCCGCAGCTCCTCCTCGACGAGGCCGCGCGGCGCCGTCGTGAGCACACTCTCCTCGTAGCGGCGGTCGATTCCCTCCGCGAAGGTGACGTAGGAGCGGTCGCGGCGCGCGTTCTCCGCGGCCGCGAGCCCCACGTGCGCGGGAATCCGGATCGCCGGGTCGAGCAGGACGAGCCGGTCGACGCGCCCGGGCGCGGCCGCGGCCGCCTCGTAGGCGACGCGGCCGCCGAAGGAGTGCCCCAACCACGCACACGGCCCGCCGGGAGCCGCCGCGAGCACGTCCGCGACGTGCTGCTCGACGTGCCAGGGCGGCTCCCAAGGCGAGTCGCCGTGGCCGCGCAGGTCGAGCGCGACGACGTGATGACTCCCGGCGAGCCGCTCCGCCAGCTGGGCGAAGTGCCGCCCATGGCTCGTGACGCCGTGCAGGCAGACGAGCGGCGGCAACCGCTCGTCGCCGAAGCGGTGGACGGCGAGGCTCACCCGGTGGCGGCGCCGAGCGGTCCCGACACGAGCTCGGTCCGGCGCGTGTCGGCGTCCTTGACGAGGCTCCAGACGACGACGCCGTCCTTGTCGATCAGGAACGTGCCCCGCACGGCCGCGCCGCGCTCCTCGTCGAAGACGCCGTACGCCTTCGCCGCGGCGCCGTGCGGCCAGAAGTCGGAGGCGAGCGTGTAGGTGAGCCCGAGCTGCTCCTTCCACGCCCGGCGGGCGGCGGAGGAGTCGCAGGAGACGAGCACGACTTCCGTGTCCGCGCTCTCGAAGGCGGGCAGGTTCTCCTGCAGGTCGAGCGCCTCCTCGGCGCACAGGGGCGTGAACGCGAAGGGATGGAAGACGAGGAGGACGTTGCAGCGGCCACGGAAGTCGGCGAGGCGGACCCGCGTGCTCCCGTCCACCTCGAGGTCGAAGTCCGGCGCCTCACTCCCCGTCCCGATCATCCCGTTCCTCCTCGCCGTTGCCCGAGGGGCGATAGTAGCGCCGCCCCTTCAGCTCATTCGGGAGGTAGTCCACCTCGAAGCCGCGCGGGTCGCGGTGGGGATCGATGTAGCCCTCGCCGTGCCCGAGCTTCTTCGCTCCCGCGTAGTGGGCGTCGCGCAGCATCGCCGGCGGGCGCAGGTTGCCGCCCTTCCGCACGTCCTCGCGCGCGCCCCAGATCGCGTTCGCGCTCGCCTTCGACTTGGGGGCGCGCGCAAGGTAGAGCGCTGCCTGCGCGAGGTTGAGCTGCGCCTCGGGCAGGCCGACGTGCTCCAGCGCGTGCGCAGCGGCGACGGCGACCTGGAGCGCGCGGGGGTCCGCGTTGCCGACGTCCTCCGACGCGAAGATCGTCATCCGCCGGGCGATGAAGCGCGGATCCTCCCCGCCCTCGAGCATGGCGGCGAGGTAGTAGACCGCGGCGTCCGGGTCGGAGCCGCGCATCGACTTGATGAAGGCGGAGACGAAGTCGTAGTGCTGGTCCGCGCCCTTGTCGTAGCGGAGCGGGCGCTTGCGGGCCGCGTCGTCGACGTGGCGTTCCTCCAGCGGGGCACCCTCGGCCTCGGCGGTCTCCCAGGCGAGCTCGACGGTGCTGAGCGCCGTGCGTGCGTCGCCGCCGGCGCGGCGGGCGATCAGCTCCACGAGCTCCGGCGGCACCTCCGCCCCCAGCGCGGCGGCGCCGCGACGCGTGACCTCGGCCAGCTCCTCCTCGGAGAGTGAGTGCAGCTCGACGACCTGGCAGCGCGAGAGCAGGGCCGAGTTGACCTCGAAGTACGGGTTCTCCGTGGTCGCGCCGATCAGCGTCAGCAGCCCCTCCTCGACCGCCGGCAGGAGCGCGTCCTGCTGGGCCTTGTTGAAGCGGTGGATCTCGTCGAGGAAGAGGATCGTCCGCTGCCCGTGCCCGCCGAGCCGGTCGCGCGCCCGCTGCATCACGGCGCGCACGTCGTCGACCCGAGCCGACACGGCCGAGAGCTCCTCGAAGGCCGCGCCGGTCTCCGCCGCCACGATCCGGGCGAGCGTCGTCTTCCCGACCCCGGGAGGCCCGTAGAGGATCAGCGAGCGCAGCCGGTCCTGCTCGATCGCGCGCCGGAGCGCCGAGCCCTCGCCCAGCACGTGCGTTTGGCCGACGAGCTCGGCGAGCGAGCGCGGCCGCAACCGCTGCGGCAGCGGCGCGTGCGCGGCCGAGCGCTCCCGGGCGGCGTCTGCGAAGAGGTCGCTCACCCGGCCAGTATGCTCCGCGCGTGACGACCCACGAGGACTTCTCGGAGCCGATCCTCGAAGGCGGCGGCGCCAGCGACTACGAGCGCTACCTGAACACGGACGAGCTGCTGGCGCTCCAGAAGACGGCCGACGAATGGGTGCACCGCGACGAGCTGCTCTTCCAGACCGTCCACCAGTCCTCGGAGCTGTGGCTGAAGCTGGCCTGGAACGACGTCGAGGCCGCGACCGAGCACCTGCGCGCGGGCGAGATCGCCGCGGCGCTGCGGCTGCTCCGGCGGAGCACGCTCTGCCTCGTCTACGCGACGACCCAGCTCGACATGCTCGAGCAGATGTCCCCCTGGGAGTACCAGGAGATCCGCAAGGTGCTCGGACACGGCAGCGGCTTCGACTCGCCCGGCTGGAGGGAGATGCGGCGCGTGACGCCCGCGCTCGGCCAGGCGTTCCACACGCTGCGCGAGCAGGCGGGGCTCTCGCTGACGGACGTCTACGTGGACGGGCGCGAGCACGAGGAGCTGTACCAGCTCGCCGAGGCCCTGATCGAGTGGGACGAGCGGATCAACTTCTGGCGGATCCGCCATTACAAGGTGGTCGCGCGCGTGATCGGCGACTCGGTCGTCGGCACCCAGGGCACCCCGGTCGAAGTGCTCGGCCGCCTCGTCCACCACGTCTTCTTCCCGGAGCTCTGGCGGGTGCGGAACGAGCTGACGGCGCTGTCGAAGGAGCAGTGATGCCCACGGAGCTCCGCGACGAGGCAGTCGGGCTGCTGCAACGGCTCCTGCGCCTGAACACCGTCAACCCGCCGGGGAACGAAACGCTCGCGGCCAAGTTGCTGCGCGACTACCTCGAGGCGAGCGGCGTCGAGGTCGAGCTCTACGCGCGCAGCCCGGAGCGCGCGAACCTCGTCGCGCGGCTGCGCGGCGGCGACGGGCCGTCGCTCTGCTTCCTCTCGCACACCGACACCGTCGTCGCCGACCCGGCCGAGTGGACGCGCGATCCCTGGAGCGGCGACCTCGCCGACGACCACGTCTGGGGCCGCGGCGCGCTCGACATGAAGAACCAAGTCGCGGCGAGCGCGGTTGCGATCGCGTCGCTCGCGCGCGAGGGCTTCCGGCCGCCGGGCGACCTCGTCTTCGTTGCTGCGGCGGATGAGGAGGTGGGCAAGAACTTCGGGCTGCAGTGGCTGTGCGAGGAGCACCCCGACGCGGTCCGGGTGGACTACGCGATCAACGAGGGCGGCGGCGAGCGCGTCGAGCTCGGCGGGAACGCGTACTACCTCTGCGCGACGGCGGAGAAGATGTCGGCTCCGTTCAGGCTGACCGTCAAGGGCCGCAGCGGGCACGCGTCGATCCCCGGGATCGCGGACAACGCGCTCGTCAAGGCCGCCGCGCTGATCCAGAAGCTCGCCGCCTACCGGCCGGAGCCGTCGGTCGGGCCCGAGGTGGCCGGCTTCCTCGACGCCGTGCTCGGCGAGCAGCCGCCGCCGGACGAGGTGCTGGCGCGGCTCGGCGAGGTCGACCGGATCGCCGTCGAGACGATCGAGCCGCTGCTCTCCTTCACGCTCTCGCCGACCATGATCGAGGCGTCGGAGCGCCGGAACGTCATCCCCGGCACGTGCGAGGTCGTCGTCGACCGCCGCCTGCTCCCGGGCCAGTCGCCGGCGGACGTCGAGCCGATCCTGCGGGAGGTGCTCGGGGAGGGCGACTACGAGCTGGAGACGATCGAGCAGTGGGGCGGGACGCGCTCGTCGCTCGAGACGCCGCTGTGGGAGGCGATCGGCATGTGGGTGGAGCAGACCGAGCCGGGTGCGAAGCTGGCGCCGCTCTGCTGCACGGGCTTCACCGACTCGCACTGGCTCCGCGACGCGTTCGGGACGGTCGCGTACGGCTTCTTCCCGGCCAAGGTCATGGACCTCGAGCTGATGACGCGGCTGATCCACTCCGCGGACGAGCGGACGCACGTCGACGACCTCGGGCTCGGCGTCGACTTCCTGCGCGCCGCCGCCCGCTCGCTCTGACCGTGCTCGAGCTGCGCGAGCCCGCGGGCGCGTTCGAGCGGATCGAGTCCTGGCTCCGCGAGCGCGGGTTCTTCGCGCCCGGCGGCGAGCACCTCGAGGCGGACCTCTATCTCGGCTACGGGCTCTCGGAGCCGCTGCGCCGGACGGCCGCGCCGTCCCCGCCGGAGCCGTGCCCGCTGCCGCTCGCGGCCGTGGCCGTCCGGGACGAGCAAGACCTTGTGTCTGATAGACACAATCTCCCCTCGATCGGCTTGTGGCAGCGCACGTGGTCCGATTCGGACTACGCCGGAGCGGTCGAGGCGGTGCGGGCGGCGATCGGGCGCGGGGACGTCTACCAGGTCAACCTCGTCCAGCACCTCTCGGCGCCGTTCGAGGGCGACCCGGCCGGCCTCACGCCGCCGCTGTCGGAGTTCGCGCCGAGGACGCTCGCGGGGGACGGTTGGACGATCGTCTCGGCCTCGCCCGAGCTCTTCCTCTCCCGCCGGGGCCGGCGTCTCCGCACGTGCCCGATCAAGGGGACGCGCCCGCTCGGCGAGCACGTCGAAGGGGAGAAGGACGCGGCCGAGCACGTGATGATCGTCGACCTCGAGCGGAACGACCTCTCCCGCGTCTGCGAGCCGGGCTCCGTGCGCTGGCCCGAGCTGATGGCCGAGCGCGAGCTCGCGGGGGTGACGCACCTCGTCTCGACCGTCGAGGGGACGCTGCGGAAGGAGGTTGGCCTCGCGGAGCTGCTCGCCGCGACCTTCCCGGGCGGCTCGGTCACGGGGGCGCCCAAGATCGCCGCCCTCGACCTCATCGCGGCGCTCGAGCCGGTGGGCCGCGGCGCCTCGATGGGTGCGCTCGGGACGGTCCGCGGCAACGGCGACCTCGACCTCGCGCTGACGATCCGCACCTTCGCCGTCGCCGGCGGCCGCGTCCATCTCTGGGTCGGCGGCGGGATCGTCTGGGACTCCGACCCGGAGGACGAGGTGGAGGAATCGTGGACGAAAGCACGGCCGCTGCTGGCTGCGCTCGGCGCGCCGGTCGAGGCGGCGGCGCGATGAGCGGCCTCCTGGCGGTCGCGGTCGGAGGGCGCGGCGTCGTCGACCCGGCCGAGCCGGTGCTCCGCGCCGACGACGAGGCGCTCCTCCGCGGCCGCGCCGCGTTCGAGACGATCCGCGTCTACGGGGGCGAGCCCTTCAAGCTCGCGGAGCACCTGGAGCGGCTTGCAGCCTCGGCCGGGCGGATCGGCCTTCCCGACGTCAACCGCCTCGAGCTCGAACAGCTCGCCCGCGCCGCGCTCGACTCGGCCGGCGTTCCCGACGCCGTCCTGCGCCTCGTCTGGACGCCGACCCCCGCTGCGCTCGCGCTCGTCAGCGGTCTCGACGACCACTACGACGCGCTGCGCGAGCGCGGCCAGCGGCTGATCTCCCTGCGCGGCGTGCGTGCGGACGAGCCGTGGCTACTGCCCGGCGTGAAGTCCACGAGCTACGCCGTCAACATGGCGGCCGAGGCGGAGGCGAAGCGCCGGGGCGCGGACGACGCCGTCTTCGTCGACGCCGGCGGGATCGTGCTCGAGGGGCCGACGACGAACGTCTGGTGGCGGCGCGGCACGACCCTGCACACGCCGGCGCTCGACCTCGGCATCCTCGCGGGAGTCACGCGCGCGACCGTGATCGAGCTCGCGGCAGCGCTCGGCTACGCCGTCGAGGAGGGCCACTACCCGCTCGCCGAGCTCGCCTCCGCCGACGAGGCGTTCACGTCGTCGTCGGTGCGCGAGGTGATGCCGGTGACCGAGCTCGACGAGTCCCCGGTCGCGCCCGGCCCCGCCGCCGGCGAGCTGCAGGCTGCCCTGAGGCGGGCG
>DATKBA010000037.1:0-8897 GCA_035514455.1 Gaiellaceae bacterium
CCGCGCGCTGACGAGCGGCGAGATCGACATGTACCCCGAGTACACGGGCACGATGCTGACCGTCGTCTTCGGCGACGACGAGCCGCAGGAGAGCGCCGAGTCGACCTACGACCGCGCCAACGAGCTGTACGAGGAGAGGGGTTACACGCTCTTCGAGATGACGCCCTTCTCCGACTCGGACGCGCTCGCCGTGACGAAGGAGACCGCGGACGAGGAGGGCCTCTCCTCGATCGGCGACCTGACCAAGCTCGGCCGGTTCAAGCTCGGCGGCCAGCCGGAGTTCGAGACGCGCCTCCAGGGCCTCGTCGGCGTGCAGGAGAAATACGGGATCACGGACGTCGAGTTCGTCCCGTTCGCCGGGATCAGCCCGTACGAGGCGCTCGACCAGGGCGCCGTCGACGTGGCCGCGATCTTCTCGACCGACCCGCCGCTCGCCTCCGGCCGCTACGTCGTGCTCGAGGATCCCGAGGCCAACTTCGGCTTCCAGAACGTCGCCCCCGTCGTCAGCCGGGAGCTCGCGGACGAGCTTGGCGACGACTTCCGCGAGACGATCGACGCTGTCAGCGAGAAGCTGACCGAAGAGGCGATCATCGCGATGAACTCCGCGGTCGCGATCGACAAGCGCCCCGCCGCCCAGGTCGCCCGCGAGTTCCTCGACGCGAACGACCTGACTTAGTCAGAGGACTTAGTTGCTGTCAGCAACTAAGTCGCCCTCATCCAGGCTCAGCTGCCGGTAGTCGGAGAGGCCCGAGAGGCCGACGCCGACGAGGCGGAGAGCGCCGGGGCGGTCGCGGAGGCCGCGGTCGAGGAGGGCGCAGGCGAGCTCGCCGATGCGGTCGGGATCGTCGATCCCGACCTCGAGGCTCGTCGAGCGGCTGCGGATCGAGAAGTCGCCGTAGCGGAGCTTGGCGGTGACCGTGCGTGCGGAGAGCCCCTCGCGGTGCAGGTGGCCGCCGAGCCGCTCCGCCATCCGCCTCAGCTCGGCGTGCAGGAGCGCGCGGTCGTGCAGGTCGCGCTCGAACGTCTCCTCGACCGAGATCGAGATCCGCTCGGATGTCTGCTCGAGGCCGCGCGGGTCGATCCCGTTCGCGCGGTCGCGCAGCATCCGCCCGACCTGGCCGGGGAGGACGGCGCGTAGCTCGAGGTCGGTGAGGGCGGCGAGCTGCCCGATCGTCATCACTCCCGCGGCTGCGAGCCGCTGCTCGGCCCGCGGGCCGACGCCGGGGAGCGCCCGCACCGCGAAGGGAGCGAGGAACGCCGCCTCGGTGCCCGCGGGCACGACGGTGATCCCGCCCGGCTTGCGCCGGTCGGACGCGACCTTCGCGACGACCTTCGCGGGCGCGACGCCGAGCGAGCAGGAGAGGCTCGTCGCCGCATGCACCGACGTCTGCACGGCCTCCGCGACCGCTCGGGCCCGCCCGTAGCCGGCCGCGACTCCGGCGAAGTCGAGGTAGCCCTCGTCGAGCCCCGTGCGCTCGACGAGCGGGACGACCTCGCGAACGGCCGTCCACACCGCCTGCGAGTACTCGCGGTAGAGCGTGTGGCGCGGCCGCACGAAGACGGCTTCCGGGCAGCGCCGCAGCGCCTCGGCGCAGCTCATCGCCGAGTGGATCCCGAAGCGGCGCGCCGCGTAGTTCGCGGTCGCGACCACGCCCCGCCCTTTCGGATCGCCGCCGACGACGAGCGGCTGCCGCCGCAGCTCCGGCCGCTCGAGCTCCTCCACCGCGGCGAAGAAGGCGTCCAGGTCGAGGTGTCCGAGAATCGCCATCATGCAAGCATGATCGACGCCCCGGCTCTCCCTCCGCCTGCGATCGTGACGCCCGCGCCGCGGGAGGTCTCGTTCGGCCTCGTCGCCGGGCTCGCGCCGGTGGGCACCCGGCGCGTGATCGTCCGCATCTCGTACCAGGTGATCCGCGACGAGCCGCTGCGCGGCCGCCGCTTCTCGGTGCGGATCCCGATGCCCTCGACGAGCTTCCCGCTGCACGTGACCGCGGTCGACGGGAGCGGCCGCCGCTCCACCACGACGGTGCGCCCCGTCTTTGGGCTGCCCCCGACGGCGCAGCCGCGGCACGTCGCCACGAGCCTCGATGCGGTGCTCGGCCGCACCGTCCGCTCGCTCACCCGCTCGGCGGGCGGGACCACCGGCGTCTACGTCCAGGACCTGCGCACCGGCCGCGGCGCGGCCTGGAACGCGCGCGCCCGCTTCCCCGCCGCCTCGACGCTGAAGCTGGCGGTCGCGGTCACGGTGCTGCGCGCGCTCGACGGCAAGCCGTCCGCCGACAGCCGTGTCGCCGCCCTGCTGCGCGCGATGCTCGTCCGCTCCGACAACGCGTCCGCGAACGCGCTCGAGGTCTGGCTCGGCGGCTCGACCGGCGCCGGCTCCGCCCGGGTCGACGAGACGATGCGTGCGCTCGGCCTGCGCGACTCGCTGATGTACGGCGGCTACGAGACGACGCGCTCGGCCGCCGCGGCGCGTGCGCCGATCCCGATCCGCGTCGAGGCGCAGCCCGTCTTCGAGCCCGGCAAGTACACGACCGCCTGGGACCTCGGGCGGCTGGCCCGCGCCGTCTATCTCGCCGCGGCGGGGAAGGGGCCGCTCGTCCCGCTCGGGGTGACGGCCCCGGAGGCGCGCTACCTGCTCTGGCTGCTGGCGCAGGTGGAGGACCGCGGCAAGCTCGACCGCCACCTCGGGGGAGCGGCCGTCGTGCTGCACAAGGCCGGCTGGCTCCCGCAGGCGCGGCACGACAACGGGATCGTCGTGTTCCCGGGCGGCGCCTACGTCGCGAGCGTCATGACCTGGCGGACTCCGGGCGCCGACGACTTCGCCGGTCGGATCTCACTCGCCGCGCTGCACAGATTCAGATCGGTCGGCTGACTCGAGCGCGCCGAGCGCCCAGAGCCGCTCGAGCGCGTCGACGGCCTCGGGCGCGAACTGGGTGCCGCGCTCCCGCCTGCACTCCGCGAGCGCGTCCGCGGGGGCGAGCGCCTCGCCGTAGGCGCGGCGCGAGGTCATCGCGTCCCAGGCCTCCGCGAGCGCGAGCAGCCGCGCGCCGGGCGGGATCGCCTCGCCGGCAGCGCCGTTCGGGTAGCCGGCGCCGTCCCAGCGCTCGTGGTGGTTGCGGATCCAGACGAGTTGTTCCTCGTCGAGCGCCTTGACGGCGAGCTCGGCTCCGGTGTCCGGGTGGTTGCGCATCTGTTCGAGCTCCTGGTCGGAGAGCGGCCCGGGCTTGAGCAGGACGTCCTCGTCGATGCCGAGCTTGCCGACGTCGTGAAGCAGGGCGGCCTGGGAGAGCTTGATCGCCAGGTCGGCGGGCCAGCCGCTCGAGAGCGCCAGCTTCTCGGTGAGCCGCGCGACGCGCTCGGAGTGGCCCTCGGTACCGGGATCCCCGGCGTCGAGCTCTCGTGCGAGCGCGCGTAGCCGCGCCAGGCCGCGGTCGTCCTCGACGCCCGCCTCCCCGGCGGTGCCGTCGAGCTCGGCGCTGTAGCGGAAGGTGGCGTCGCCGCCGGAGCCCTGGGCGTGCACGAGCGCGATCTCGGTCAGCGCGAGCAGCTCCTCAGCGCCGGCCACGTCCTCGAAGTCGCAGACGCCGGCGGAGACCGTCAGCGGGCCGACGCCCTCGATCGGCGAGGCTGCGAGGGCGCGGCGGGCGCGCTCGGCTGCGATCCAGCCGTTCAGGCCGGCGGTCTCGGGGAGGATCCAGCCGAAGTGGTCGGCGGAGAGGCGGGAGACGAGCTCGCCGTTGCGGACGGTGGCGGCGAGGCGGCGGCCGATCTCGGCGAGGGCGCGGTCGCCTGCGAGGCGGCCGTGCTCGGCGTTGATGCGCCTGAAGCCGTCGACGTCGATCAGAACGAGCGAGAGCGCGCGCTCGTGGCGTTCGGCGCGGCGCGTCTCGGCTCGGAGCTGCTCGTGGAAGGCGCGGTGGTCGGGCAGGTTCGTGAGCGGGTCGCGCGTGGCGAGCGCTCCGAGCTGGGCGCTCGCGTCGGCGAAGGCGATCGCGGGCTGGGCGGCCGCTGCGAGCGTGGTCAGCCGCTCGGTGTCGCCGCCGGGGGCGACGACCGCGCCCCAGAGACGGGCGCCGGCGCGAACAGGCACGGCGCCGGGTGCGGGCGCGCCGGTCCGGAAGACGAGCGCAGCCGGCTCCTCGCCGTCGAGCGAGACGGACGTGCCGGGGATGAGCCTCGTCGCGCCGTGCGGCTCGCAGGCGCCGACGATCGTCGCGAAGCCGCCGGTCTCGAAGCGGACGACGGCGGCTGCGGCGACGCCGAGGTCGAGCGCGACCTCCTCGGCGACGACGTTGAAGAGCTCGACGGGATCCGGCTCGAGCGCGACGGCGTCCTGGATCCGCTGCTCCGCGGTGCGGGGGACGGGCGAGGACGGGCCGCGGAGGACGGCGACGACGCCGGCGACGAAGCCGAGCGCGTCGCGGCGCGAGATCCTGCGGCCCTCGAGCACGACGTACGCGCCGTCCTTGCGCGCGTAGCGCTGGGGGCCGTTCGGGGGCGAGAGCAGGTCGTCCGGGTGGAGCAGGGAGTAGATGTCGCTGCCGACGAGCTCTTCCGGCGTCCAGCCGAGCAGGTGCGTGACCGCGGCCGAGCACGAGCGGACGATCCCGTCCCGGTCGAGCTCGAGCACGAGCGCGTCGCTCGCGTCCGCGACGAGCCGGCGTGCGACTTGCTCCTCGCCGAGCTGTACCTCGGTCTTCGCGAGCGCATGCCGCTCGTGTGCGAGCGAGCGTTCCAGAGCGGCCTCGGCGGCGGCGCGCCGGCGCAGCCGCAGAGAAGCGCCGAGGAGGAGCAGGAAGACGAGCGCGCCGGCGCCGACGGCCCCGAAGGGCACGACGGGGGAGGCGGGGGCCGGGTCGAGCGAGACGCGCCAGGTCCGGTCGCCGAGCCGGGCCTGCGCGACCGTCGTGCCGACCGGGCCGTGGGCGAGGACGGCGCGGCCGTCGGTGACGCGAACGTCGAGCCCGTCCGGCAGCCCTTCGAGCCCGGCGCGGACGAGGCCGTCGGCGCTGATCGCGCCGGCGACGACGCCGAGGAGCGCGTCGCGCCGCTGCCCGGGCGTGTCGAGCGGGAGGCCGCGGGCGAAGACGGGAACGAAGGCGAAGACGCCGAGGCCGCCGTCGCGGGCGAGCCGGACCGGGGCGGAGAAGCGGGCCTGTCCGGCGGTGCGTGCGAGCCGCAGCGCCTGGCCGAGCGAGGGATCCGAGCCGAGGTCGAGCACGTCGGGGGAGCCGTCGGCCGGCTCCTGGCGCAGAAGGGGGTAGGTGACGAGCGCCTCGGCGGGGGCGCCGATCCGGACCTGCTCGCTCGACTCGAGCTCGCCGCGGTCCGCGGCGGCCACGCGCGGGGCCCAGCCGACGGCGACGATCTCGGCCCGGGCGAGCGGGACGCGCGCGTGCGTGGCGAACGCCTGCGCGTCGACCGCACCGGCGGCGTCGTAGGCGGCGCGGACGCCCTGGAGCGCGAGCACGGCCGCGCCGGCGCGCTCCTCGATCCCCGCCGCGGTCGCGACGGCGCGCTCGCGCGCCTCGCTGCGAACGTCGGCGTTCTCCTGGCGCCAGAGCGACAGCGCGACGAGCGCCGTCGCCAGGACGCAGGCGAGCAGGGCGAGCGGAAGGCGGAGGCGTACCGGCATCTCCGCCCCGTGTTCGGCCTGTGCCTCGCGCACTTGAGGGACCGCGGCGGGCTTTTGGGGCCGCGGGCGGCCCCCTTTAGGGATCTTCGCGCGGTGAGCATCCGCTTTCGCGGATGCTCACCTTGCGCCGGCTAATACGGGTTTGGAACCGAAACCCAGAGCACGCGCGCCGGCTTGGTGTCGGAGGCGTTCTTCCACGTGTGCGGCTTCGAGAGCGGGTAGGTGAGCGCGTCGCCCTGGTCGAGCACGTGCGTCTCGTCGCCGACGCGCAGCTCGAGCGAGCCCTCGAGCACGTAGACGAACTCCATCTCGCCCGGGAGCGAGTTGAGGTCGTCGCCGGCGCCCGCGCCCGGCGCGACCTCCGACTCGATCGCCTGGAAGCGCTCCTCGTCGCGGGAGGAGAGCAGGTGGTTCTCGGTCGTGAGCGTCGCGTCGAGCCGGGGGCGCTCGTGGCGCCGCACGAGAGCCGGGGCGGGCTCGCGCTCGAAGATGTGGCTCAGCCGCACGCCCAGCGCGTCGCAGATGCGGGCGATCGAGGACAGCGAGGGCGCGGTGCGGTCGCGCTCGAGCTGGCTGATGAAGCCCTTCGTCAGCCCCGTGGCCGCCGCGAGCTGCTCGATCGTGAGGCCGCGCTCGCGCCGGAGCGAGCGGACACGGGCGCCGACCCTAGGCGTGTCGCTGCGGGCGGCGAGGGGCGTCGCTCTCGGCACGATCACGATCATACGCAGGTTTAGTGGAACGGCAACCCGGCGGGGAACACAAAGTCCCGTCGGACGCTGCGCTCCTCGCCCGGCACGCGCCGGTCGTCGTCCTCCACCCGGCCGAGCGGTCCGCGCCGACGAACGTCGAGGGCTTCCTCGCGGGAGCCGACCTGGTCGGCGGCCGCTACGACCTGCGCGCCTGCTCGGCGCGGGACGGGCTCGCCGCGCTCCAGTGCTACGACGACGCCGACGCACCTGCCCCGCCGGTCGCCTACGGCGCCGTCTTCCGGAGCGGCGGCCGCACCGCGCTCCAGTACTGGCTCTTCCACGCGTTCGACCTCTGGAGCCCGCTCGTGCCGCAGAGCCCCGACTACTGGAAGCTGCACGAGGGCGACTGGGAGGCGGTGACCGTGCTGCTCGACGCCCGCGGCCGTCCCGCCGAGGTCGGCGCGAGCCGCCACTGTGGCGGTGCCCGGCGGGCCTGGGCGAAGGTCGAGCGGCGCGGCGCCCGGCCGGTCGTCTACTCCGCGCTCGGCTCGCACGCCCTCTACTTCAAGCCCGGGCGGTACCTTCAGGAGAAGCGCTGCTGGCCGAAGGAGGCGCTCGCCGTCTTCGCGGCCTACGGCGTCCCGGTGCTCGACCACGCCGCCGCCGGCCGCGCGGTCTCGCCGAAGGTCGTGCGCGTGACGGCGGCCCGCCCGGCCTGGATGCGCTTCCCGGGCAGCTTCGGCGAGAGCCAGTACATGCACTTCCCGCAGGCGACCTTCGCCTACGGCGCCGGCCCGCGCGGGCCTGCGTTCCACGACCTCTGGCGGCGGCCGTTCGCCGTGCCACGGGGCTGGCCCGCGGGCTGACGCGGGCTCGTCATCCTCGAGGATGACCTGCGTTCATCGCGCCGGACGACGCGCTCGAGGATGCGCGGGGAGTACCGTTCGAGCGTGATCCGCCACACCCTTACGCGGGCGAAGGAGCGTCTCTTCGACGGCCTCGCGGGCCACTCCGCCCGGACCCGTGCAGCCGAGGAGGCGCGGCGCGCCGTCGAGGAGGAGCGCGCCCGGATCACGCGCGAGCTGCACGACGTCCTCGCCCACTCGGTCAGCGTGATGACCGTCCAGGCGAGCGCGGTCCGGCGCCTGCTCAGGCCCGAGCAGGAGCGCGAGCGCGAAGCGCTGCTGGCCGTGGAGGAGACGGGGCGCCAGGCGCTCGCCGAGATGCGCCGCCTGCTCGGGATCATGCGCGACCGGCGCGAGATCGCGGCGCTCGCGCCGCAGCCGGGGATCGGCACGCTGCCCGAGCTCGTCGACCAGGTGCGCCGCTCCGGGCTGCCCGTCGAGCTCACCGTCGAGGGCACGCCCGTGCCGCTGCCCGCAGGGGTCGACCTCTCCGCCTACCGGATCGTCCAGGAGGCGCTCACGAACACGCTCAGGCACGCGGGGCCCGCGCAGGCCTGGGTCGCCGTCCGCTACGGCAGCGACGATGTCGAGATCGAGGTGGCGAACGACGGGCGAGCGGACGCGGGAGGCAACGGCGGCGGCCACGGCCTCGCCGGGATGCGCGAGCGCGTCGCGCTCTGCGGCGGCGAGCTCCACACCGGTCCCCGCCCCGGCGGCGGCTTCTGCATCTCCGCGCGCCTGCCCGTGACCGGGGAAGACGCGTGAGCCTGAGGGTGCTGATCGTCGACGACCAGGCGCTCGTGCGCGCGGGGTTCCGCATGATCCTCGAGTCGGAGGAGGGGATCGAGATCGTCGGCGAGGCCGAGGATGGGCTCCAGGCGGTCGAGGCCGCGCGGGAGCTCGATCCCGACGTCGTCCTGATGGACATCCGGATGCCGAACCTCGACGGGCTCGAGGCGACACGGCGGATCCTCGACGGGCCCGGCGAGCGCCCGCGGGTGCTGATGCTGACGACCTTCGACCTCGACGAGTACGTCTACGAGGCGCTCCGGGCGGGCGCCAGCGGGTTCATGCTCAAGGACACGCCGCCGGAGCAGCTCGTCTCGGCGATCCGCGTCGTCGCGTCCGGCGAGGCGCTCCTCTCGCCGGCGATCACGAAGCGCGTGATCGAGGAGTTCATCCGCCGGCCGCCGAGCACGGTCGCGGTCAAGCCCTCGCCGCGCGTCGCCGAGCTGACCGCGCGGGAGCTCGAGGTGCTCGGCTTCATGGCGAGAGGTCTCTCGAACGCGGAGATCGCGAAGGACCTCTTCGTCAGCGAGACGACCGTCAAGACCCACGTGGCGCGGATCCTGATGAAGCTCGACCTCCGCGACCGCGTCCAGGCGGTCGTGTTCGCGTACGAAACGGGGCTCGTCCAGCCGGGCGCGAACGCCTAGCCGACGAGCCGCGGCGCAACGAGTCTAGGGCTCGAGCAGGCCTTCGGCGATCGCGTAGCGGACGAGCTCGGCGCGGGTCGTGAGCCCAAGCTTGCGCATGATGTGGGCGCGGTGGGTCTCGGCCGTGCGCACCGAGATGAAGAGCATGTCCGCGATCTCCTGGTTCGTGTGCCCGAGCGCGAGCAGGTGCAGGACCTCGCGCTCGCGGTCGGAGAGCGGGTCGGTCTCG
>DATKBA010000038.1:0-2882 GCA_035514455.1 Gaiellaceae bacterium
GCGGATCGTCGGCGGGATCGGCCCGAGCTCGTCGGCGACGAGCACGAGCACCGCGTAGGCGGGCGGCTCCTCGAGGTCCTTCAGGAGCGCGTCGGCGGCGTCCTCGTTCAGCAGGTGCGCGTCGGCGATCACGTAGACGCGCCGCTCCGCCTCGTAGGGCCGCATGTGCAGGTCGCGGTGGAGCGCGCGGATCTCGTCGATCCGGATCATCTCGCCGAGCGCCTCCAGCGAGAACAGGTCGGGGTGCGTCCCGGCCTCGACCCGGCGCTCGTCGCCGAGGAGGGCGGCGGCGAACGCGCGGGCGGCGGCGCGCTTGCCGACGCCGCGGGGACCGTGCAGGAGGTAGGCGTGCGCCGGCCCCTCGTGGACGGCAGCGGCGAGCAGCCGCCGCGCCTCCGGCTGCTCAGGCAGGTCGGCGAAGCTCATCGAGGATCCGCGCCGCGAGCGCGTCGGGGTCGCCGGCGCCGTCGAGGAGGACGACGCGGTCGGGAAACAGGGAGGCGAGCTGCTCGTAGCCGGCGGCGACCCGCTCGTGGAAGGAGCCCGCCTCGCGCTCGATCCGGTCCGGGCTGGAGCCGACCCGGCCGAGCGAGCGGCCGGGGTCGATCGCGAGCACGAACGTCCGGTCGGGGACGAGCCCGCCGACCGCGAGCAGGTTCAGCTCGAGCACCTCCTCGGCGCCGAGGCCGCGCGCGATCCCCTGGTAGACGACCGAGCTGTCCAGGTAGCGGTCGAGCAGCACGTCGGCGCCGCGGGCGAGCGCGGGCTCGATCACCTCGGCGACGAGCTCCGCCCGGGCGGCCGCGTAGAGCAGCGCCTCGGCCCAGGGTGACATCTCGGCGCCGTGCAGGACCAGTCCGCGGATCTGCTCGCCGAGGGCGGTGCCGCCCGGCTCGCGGGCGGTGACGACCTCACGGCCCTCCGCTTCGAGGGCGGCCCGCAGTCGTTCCACCTGGGTCGTCTTCCCCGAGCCGTCGAGTCCCTCGAAGCTCACGAGCATGTGCTCGTAGGATACGGGGGGTGCGGGCGGTCGTCACCGGGGGAGCGGGGTTCATCGGGTCTCATGTCGTCGAGGCGCTCGTCGCGCGCGGCGACGAGGTGCACGTCGTCGACAACCTCGCGACCGGCAGGCGCGAGAACCTCGCGACCGGCGCGACGCTGCACGAGCGCGACATCCGCGAGTCGCTCGACGACGTCTTTGCGGCCGTCCGCCCCGAGCTCGTGGTCCATCTCGCCGCGCAGGCGGACGTCGGCACCTCGGTCGAGCAGCCCCGGTTCGACGCCGAGGTCAACGTGCTCGGGACGGTGAACGTGCTCGAGGCGGCGCGGCCGCACGGGGCGCAACTCGTCTTCAGCTCCACCGGCGGCGCGATCTACGGCGAGTGCGAGCGCCCCGCCAGCGAGGACGACTCGCGCCGTCCGGTCTCGCCGTACGGGACGGCGAAGCTCGCGGCCGAGGAGTACCTGGCCACCTGGAACCGCCTGCACGGCACGAGCCACGTCGTGCTCCGGTTCGCGAACGTCTACGGGCCCCGCCAGCTCGCGAAGCTGGAGGGCGGCGTCGTCGCGATCTTCACCGACCGCCTGCGCGCCGGGGAGGGCGTGACGATCTTCGGCGACGGCGAGCAGACCCGCGACTTCGTCTACGTCGGCGACGTCGTCGCCGCGGTGCTGGCCGCGATCGGGCACGACGGCGGCACCTTCAACGTCGGCACCGGCGAGGAGACCTCCGTCAACGAGCTCTTCGAGACGTGCCGGCGGATCGCCGGCGTCGACGCCGACGTCGAGTACGCCCCGGCCCGGGCGGGAGAGGCGCTCCGCAGCGTGGTCGACGTCTCACGCGCGGCGCGCGAGCTCGGCTGGCGCCCGCAGTCCTCGCTCGAGGAAGGTCTCCGCCTGACCTGGGAGTCCTAGGAGGAGCCTCGGCGGCGCGGGCGAATCTAGGCGGCCGTGGAGCACTCGCTCTCCCAGATCCGCTCGCCCTGGCGAACCGCGACCCTCGTCGCCTCCGCCGTCGCGGCGGTCGAGCTCGTCGCGCTCGTCGGGCTCGGCGTAGTGGTGCTCGCGAAGCCGGTCTCCGAGCACGTCCGCCAGGCGGCTGAGGCCCAGGTGCTGGCGCCGGTGGCGCCGAAGCCGAGCCGGGCGCCGGCCGCCGGCGAGCCGACGCTGACCCGCGCCGAGACGTCCGTGATCGTCCTGAACGGGAACGGGCGCGCGGGCGCCGCTGCCCAGAGCGCGGCCGCCGTGCGCCGCTTCGGCTACACGATCGGCACCGTCGGCAACGCGCCGGCCGGCGACGTCTCCCGGACGGTCGTGATGTACCGCGAGGGACACCGGGCCGAGGCCGCGCGCCTCGCCGCCGACCTCGACGTGAAGATCGTCGGCCCGCTCGACGGGCTGAAGCCGGCCGACCTGCTCGGCGCGCACGTGGCGCTCGTCCTCGGCGACTGACCGTTTAGCCGCAGTTCCCGTCGTTCACCCAGTCACGGGCCTGGTCGAGCTCGGCCCCCTCGACCCACTGGCGCCCGGCCCGGTCGAGCGTGTAGGCGTCGTTCAGGTGGACGTAGGCGGCGCACCGGTCGCCCCGGTCGAATTCGTAGAGCCCCAACGCGAGCAGCGCCTCCGGGTTCTCGGGCTGGAGACGCACGGCCTCGCGGTAGGCCGCGCGCGCGGCGTCGAAGTCTCGCCGCGCCTCCTCGGCGCGCGCGCGGGCGAGGAGCGGCTCGAGCGAGAGCGGGTCGAGCGAGCGGGCCCGCTCCGCCGCGTCGACTGCGGCCGCGGTGTCGCCTCGGTCGAGCGCGGCGCCGACCTCGCGCACGCTCCGCTCGGCGGCCCACGGCGTCGCGACCGACACGATCGCCGCGAGCGCGACGGCGCCTGCC
>DATKBA010000039.1:0-2794 GCA_035514455.1 Gaiellaceae bacterium
CTCGCGCGCGAGCTGCCCGAGATCGAGGAGACGACCTCGTGGGGCAAGCCGTCGTTCAAGGTGCGCGGCAAGACGTTCGCCGGCCTCTCGACGCGCCACGAGGGCGCGGTCTGGGCTCGCTGCGACCGGGACGAGCGCCCGTTGCTCGTCGCGTCGAACCCGGAGGGCTACCGCCTCACCCCGCACTTCGAACGCTCGCCCGCCTACCTGCTGATCTGGCTCGAGCACGTGGACGAGGACGAGGTGCGCGAGCGCCTGATCGATGCGTGGCTGATCCAGGCGCCGAAGCGGCTCGCCGCTCAGCTCGACTTCGACTGAGCGACTGCGTATTCGGCGAACGCGAGGGTACGGGCCACCACCATCGGATCGGCGGGCTGGTGAACCCGGATCCAGGGATCAGGCCGATCCGCGATCGCTGCCTGGATCAGCGGGGTCCACTCCCCCGGCAGCGCTTCGAGCGCCCACTCTGCAGCCGTCCGCTTGGAGGCGACACGCCCGCAGTCGAGCGTGTGCAGCAGGCGGCAGAGCGTGACCACGAGGTACGTCTGCTTCCAGCGGCTCATTCCGCCCGCCTCTGTGGGAAGCGGCGCCCACGCCGCGTACTCGGCGATGCCGTCCAGAGCCTCCCGCCTCAGCTCCACAGGAGAGATCGGGTCGATCAGCTGCTTCGGATCGGGGCCCGCGAGGACGATCCCGCACTCTCGTAACGACCAGCGGGCAACCGCGGTGTTGCAGTGAGGATCCCGGACGAGCTCGCTCGCGCCGTTGTCGAGGTAGAGGAAGGGCGAGCGCGACGGATCGACGTGCCGAAGCCGCTCTCTCGGAATGTACGACCCCTCCAGGTGCTGAGCCCAAGGAACGTCGAGGCCGTAGAGCCGCGCGTGCAACTCCTGGAGCGAGCACTCTTCAGCCGGTTCCAGCTCGCTGTTCGTCACGATGACGAAGTCGACGTCGCTGTGTTCGTCTGCGCCGCCGACCGCGAACGATCCCTGCAGGTACGCGCCGACGAGGTTCGAGGAGAGGACCGCCCGAGCCCCGTCGAGCAGTTCCCGCAGCACGAAGTTCAGCTCCGGGTACCGGGTCGGCGCGGCCATGCCGGCGAGCCTACGCGCCGAGCGCCGCCGCCTCCTCGCGCGGGAGGCGCCGCGAGACGACCTGCGAGATGCCGTCACCGCCCATGGTGACGCCGTAGAGGACGTCCGCGGCCTCCATCGTTCGCTTCTGGTGCGTGATCACGACGAACTGGGCGCGGTCGGAGTAGCGGCGCAGCAGCTCGACGAAGCGGCCGATGTTGGCGTCATCGAGCGCCGCCTCGACCTCATCGAGGAGATAGAACGGGCACGGCTTCGCGAGGAAGAGCGCGAACAGGAACGAGATCGCGCCGAGCGCCTTCTCGCCGCCGGACAGCATCCCGAGGCGGGTGATCTTCTTGCCGGCGGGCCGCAGCTCCACCTCCACCCCGCTCTCGCCGCCCTCTTCCTCCGGCTCGACGAGCCCTAGCCGGCCCTCGCCGCCCGGGAAGAGCGTCGCCGCGACGTCCTCGAAGTGCTCCGCGACGGCGTGGAAGGTGTCGGCGAAGCGGCGCTCGACCGTCTCCGCCAGCTCGTCGCGCAGGTCGGCGAGCTCCTTCAGGCTTCGCTCGAGATCCTCCCGCTGCACCTCCAGCTCGGTGAGCCGCTCCTTCTCCGCGTCGTACTCCTCCTTCGCGAGCGGGTTCACCTGGCCGAGCTGGATCCGGCGCTGCTCGAGGCGCTCGGCGCGCGCGGCGAGCTCGTCGCGGTCGTCGCCCGCCGCCGGCTCGCCGCCCGCCTCCTCGAGCCGGCGGCGGGCGTCGGTCGCCTCCGCCTCGATCCGGGTCAGCTCGATCTCGATCTCGGTCGAGCGCTGCGCCGCGTCCTCGGCGCCCTGGCGCAGCGCGACCTCCGCGGCGCCGAGCTCGCGCAGCGACGCGCCGAGCTCGCCGGTGCGAGTGGCGCCCGCGTCGACCCGGGCTCGGAGCGGCGCGTCGAAGCGCGCGGCGGCGGCGGCCGCGGCGGCCAGCGTCTCGTCGAGGCGCTCGGCCCCGCTGAGGATGCGGCGGAGCAGGTCGGCGTCCGCGGCGGCGGCGCGCGGACCGGTTGCGGCCCGTGCTCCGGCGGCAGCGGCGGCCTCGACCGCGCGCACGGCGAGCCGCTCCGCCTCCTCGGTCAGCTCCCGTGCCTCGCGCTCGACCTGCGCGCGCTCGGCCTCGTCCACCTGCAGCAGCCGGATCTGGCCCTCGCCGCCCAGCCGGACGCGCATCAACTCGGCGGCCGCGGCTGCTTCGTTGGCGCGGGTGGACTGCTGCCGGGCCTCGTGCTCGAGCGCACCGACACGCGCGAGCTCGGCGGCCAGCTCCGCGGCGCGCTCCGACCCGGCATCGGCCCGCATGCGCAGCGGCTGCTCCAGCCTGGCGGCGACGGCGATCGCAGCGATCAGCGCCTCGTCGAGCCGGTCGGCGCCGGTGGAGATCCGCCGCAGCAGCGAGGAGTCAGCCGCACCGGCGCTCCGGAGGTGCGCGACCTGGGCATAGGCGGCCTCGGCCGCCTCGGCCGTCGCGGCGGCAGTCTCGGCCTCCTGCGCCGCCTCGGCGGCTCGCGCCGAGAGCGCCGTGACCTCGTCCGCGAGCGAGCGACGGCGCGTCTCGAGCTCCAGCAGCACCGCCTCGGCGGCCTCGCCCGCGAACCAGAGCTCGCCGCGCTGCGGGTCGAAGCCGAAGCCCTCGTCGGTCACGGACGGGACGCGCGCCGACAGAAGCGTCTCGAGCGGGACGACC
>DATKBA010000040.1:0-2190 GCA_035514455.1 Gaiellaceae bacterium
CCCGCCCGGGCCGGGCTCCTGGATCCTCGACAACGTCCACGTTCCCCGTCCGTGGTCGCGGTTTCAGGCGGAGATCCACCCGCCGAACCTGGCGGAGGGATTTCGCGAGAGCGCCCGTCGCTACGGGCTCCTGATCGACACTCTCGACTGGCGGATCGTGAACGGCTTCGCCTACTTCGCGGTCCCTCCGGCGCCAGAGGCGGAAGTGCCCGCGCGCTTCGCGGCGGCGAAGGAGGCCTTCGAGCGCAAGCTGTGGCGCGAGGACATGGCGCACTGGGAGCGCGAGGCCAAGCCGGACTCGATCCGAGCGCACCTCGCCCTCCAAGCCATTGACCCGGCGGCGCTTGGCCAGGACGAGCTCCTCGAGCACCTCGACCGCTGCCGGGAGCACCAGAAGCGCATGATCCGCCAGCACCACTGGTTCAACGGCGCCGCGATGGTTCCCGTCGGCGACTTCATCGCACACGTGGCCGAGTGGACCGGCCGTCCGCTCGGGGAGTTCCTCGCCCTCATGCGCGGCTCCGCCCCGGAGTCGGCAGGGTCGTTCCCGGAGCTCGACCGGCTTGCCGAGGCGATCCACGAGAGCGCGAGTGCGGCGGCGCTGCTCGATTCGGACGCCTATGCTGCCGACGTTCTCGAGCGGCTGCGCTCCGAGCCGGGCGAGGTCGGTGGCGCGGCCGGTGCCTACCTCGACACGGTGGGCTACCGGCTGCTCGATAGCCTCGACACCGGCGATCCCTACGCGCTGGAGGTGCCCGAGGTGCTCGTCGAGGGTATCCGCCTCGCCGTCGACGCCGGCCCTCCGGCGTCGAGCTACGCTTCCGAGGAGGAGGTCGCGAGGGTCAGGGATCTCGTTCCGGCGTCGAAGCGCGATGCCTTCGACGAGCTACTCGCCGAGGCGCGGCTCACCTCGAGACTGCGCGACGAGCGCGGCCTCTACAGTGAGGTCTGGGCCGGCGGGATCACTCGCCGGGCGATCCTGGCCGTGGGAGCCCGGCTCGCCGCCGAAGGGCGTCTCCACGAGCCGGCGCACCTCGTCGAGGCGGGCTACGAGGAGATGCGTTCGATCATCCGCGGCGTCGACGGGCCTTCGCCTGACGAGCTGGCCGAGCGGGCGCGCTACCGCGCCACCTGCCGTGCGAGTGACGCTCCGCCATTCCTCGGGCCGCCGCCCGAGCCGCCTCCGCCCCTCGACGGGTTGCCGCCCGCCGCGGCCCGGGCGATGCGCGCGATCGGCTCCGCGATCGACGCGCTCTTCGCAAGCTCGGAGACCGAGAGCGAGGCGACGGTCGTGCGCGGGATGGGCGCGAGCCCGGGCGACTACACGGGAACCGCCAGGCTGGTCGCCGGCCCGGCCGAGTTCGGCCGTCTGAGGCGCGGAGACGTCCTCGTTACGGCGACGACCACCGAGTCGTTCAACATCGTGCTTCCGCTGCTCGGCGCGATCGTCACCGACTCCGGAGGGCTGCTCTCGCACGCCGCCATCGTCAGCCGTGAGTACGGGATCCCCGGCGTCGTCGGGTGCCGGGACGCGACCGCACTCATAGCCGACGGCACGCGGGTGCGCGTGGACGGAACCACGGGCGAAGTCTTCGTGCTCACGTCATGACCGCGATTCCGCTCGTGGACGCCCGCGACGAGCGGGCGTTCGGCGGCAAGGCAGTGCAGCTCGGCGCGGCAATCCGCGCCGAGCTGCACGTCCCTGAGGGCTACGCGCTCGCCACCGAGCTCGTCGAGGCGGTCGCTCGGGGCGACCAGGCGGCGCTGGCCGACGTCGGCGCGGTCTGCAGCCGGCTGACCGGCCCCTTTGCGGTGCGCTCGTCTGCCGTCGGGGAGGACTCGGCCGCCGCGAGCTTCGCCGGCCAGCACGCGACGTTTCTCAACGTGTGCGGCGTGGCGGCCGTCGTGCAGGCGGTGGGGGCGGTCTGGCGCTCGGCGTCGTCGCAGTCCGCGCTCGCCTACCGCCAACGCGTCGGCGCGGAAGGACAGGTGCGCATGGGTGTGGTCGTCCAGACGCTGGTCGCCGCCGACGTCGCCGGGGTGCTCTTTACGTGCAACCCGGTCACCGGCGCCGACGAGCTGGTCATCGAGGCGAGCTGGGGCCTGGGCGAGGCGATCGTCCAGGGTCTGGTCGTCCCGGATCTCTACCGGGTCGCGCGCACTGGCGAGGTGCGCGCGCGCAGAGCGGGA
>DATKBA010000041.1:0-2802 GCA_035514455.1 Gaiellaceae bacterium
ATCGCGCTCTGGGACGTGACCGGCGCGCTCATACGCGGCAACATGATCGAGGCCGTCCGCGACGGGATCTACCTCTCGTACGCGTCCGAGGTCCTCATCGACGGCAACCGCATCGCCGGGAGCCGCTATGCGGTCCACGCCATGTTCGGCTCCGACCTCATGGTCTTCGAGAACGAGATCCGCGGGAACGCGTCGGGGCTGGTCCTCATGTACCCCGCGGGGCTCACGGTCGCCCGCAACACCATCGCGGACCACCGCGCCGCGGCGACCGGCTACGCCGTGCTCCTGAAGGACGTGCGCGACCCGCGCGTCGTCGAGAACGAGATCGTCGGGAACGCTGTCGGGCTGAAGGTCGAGGGCGTTGAGGGCAGCGCATCCGAGGTCCTGCGGAACGCGATCGCGTACAACGCGGTCGGCGTCGAGCTCTCGCCACGCTCGACGCTCACGTTCTCCGCCAACAGCTTCGCCGGGAACGTCTTGGACGTTTCCGGGAACGGTTCGCTCGCCGGTATCAGGTGGACGAAGCACGGGGTGGGGAATCACTGGAGCGGACACGCCGCCGTCGACGTGGACGGCGACGGCCGCTCGGAGGCCGACCACGTCGCGGTCACGGCCGGAGACGGGCTCACGGCCGCGGTTCCCGAGCTCAAGGCCCTGCGCGGCACGATCGCGTTCCGGGTCTTCGAGCGGGCCGCCCGCTGGAGCGCGACCGCGGCGGGGGCGGTGATCGTCGACCGGTCACCGCTCGTTGCGCCCGTCTTGGAGCGCGTGGCACCTTCGCGACCGCTGGACGTGCCGGTGGCCGCCGCCGGCCTGATCCTCCTCGCCGCCGCCATCGGGACCGTGGTGCGGCCACGCCTCCGCGGGGCTCTCGGGTGATGCGGTCCGCTCCGCTCGTCCGGAGCCGTGCGCTCGACGAGCTGACCGCGTTCGAGGTCGGACTCGCGCTCCGCGGCCCCGGCGTCGTGCTGGCGGCCGCCGTCCACGGTGTCGCCATGGGTCTCGTCGCGATCGTGGGCCTGGGCACGTTCCGTCAGGTCGGCCTCGGCGCGGTCACGCCCGCGGCCCTCGGCTTGCTCGAGATCGGGCTGATCGTCCCGACCCTCGTCGCCCTTGTGCTCGGCGCGGCCGCGCTGCACGGGGAGGACGAGGACGGCGTCCGCGCGGCGCTTCTCCTCTCCGGGGCCGACTTGCGCGACATCGTCCTCGCCAAGCTACTCGCCGTCGTCGCGGTCGGGGCGGTCGTCGTCGCCACCGGCTCGGGGGTGGCGGCGCTGCTCCTCGCGAGCTCCGTGCAGGCCGGGGACCTCGCGCCGTTCGGGTTCATCGTCCTGGTGACGCTCCTCGCGACCACGGCGTCGGCATCGATCGGCGTTCTCATCTCCGCGCTCGCGCGCGACCGGGTGCAGGCGATCGTCGCCGCGATCGCCGTATGGGCGCTGCTCGCGGTCGGCATCGACGTCGTCGTGCTCCTTGCAGGGTCCGCCCTCGGCGCCGCCGGCCCGCTCCTCGTTGCCGCGGCGGCGCTCGATCCGATCGCGGCCGCGCGGCTCGCCGGGCTCATCGCCCTCGGCGCCGACAGTCATGTCCTCGGATCCCTCGGCACGTATGTCTCGCTCACCCTCGGCTCCGGCCGCGCGATGTCGCTCCTCGTTCTCGTGATCGCCGCCTGGACCGTCGTGCCGGTCGCGATCGCCGCCGCGGCCATCGGCCGGCGGGAGCGGTCCTGATGTCGGTCCTCGCCGCCGCCCCCCGGGACCGGCGACCGCTCGCCGTCCTCGGCGTCGCCGCCCTCGGCCTCGCGCTCGCCGGTGCGTTCCTCCCGCTGCGGACGATCGCGGACGCGCCGGCGGCGCCCGCTCCGGCGGGCCGCGCCGCGCTCGACGCGGAGCGGCGCGCGTTCCTCGAGGGCGGTCGCATCGAGCTGAGCGCGATCCTGGCGACGCCCGCGTACCTGCGCGCGACCGGACAGCTCGAGCTCGCGGAGCGGTACCGCGCCGACCGGGACGTCGTCGTCATCGCCGCCGAGGACGTCCACCGCGGCGAGCTCCCGGCGCCGCTCGCGCCCGCGCTCGTCGTGGACGGCGTCTCATACTCCCCGGCGCGCACCGACGTTCTCGTGCGCGCGCCGCACCATCGTGTGACGGCGCTCGTCTACGCCGGTGCCGCGCCCCTGGTCGACCCACGCGTGGGCGTCGCCGAGCTCGCGGTCGCCGGCGCGTCCGGCGCGCTGCGTTGGGAGCGTCCGTTCGGCGGGGCCGGCGAGGGCGCCGGCCTCTCCGTCCCGCTCGTGCTCGCGCTCCTCGGCGGGATGCTCGCGTCGATGTGGCCGTGCCTCTTCCAGCTCACGGCGTACTTCCTCCCGGCGGTGGCCGGCCTCTCGCTAGACGATGCCCGCGCCGGGACGGCACGGGCTTCGGTCGTCCGGACCGCGGTCCTCTTCGTCTCGGGGATCGTCGTCGTGTACACGGCAGCCGGCCTCGTCGCCGGTCTCGCCGCCCGCTCGCTCTCCGCGTCGGCGGCATTCGAGGCGTCACGCGCCCCGCTCACTTTCGCCGCCGGCCTCGTCATCGTCGGGATGGCCGCGCGCATCGCGCTGCGCGCCCGGCGCCCGCTCGCCTGTGCGATGCCGATAGCCGCGCCGACCCGCGCGAGCGCGGCGCGCACCGTCGTCCTCGGTCTCGCCTTCGCGACCGGCTGCATGACCTGCTTCGGCGCGGCCGTGGTGCTCGGGATGTTCACGTACGTCGTCACGACGGCCTCGCCGCTCGTCGGCGCGCTCGTCCTCTTCATCTTCTCGCT
>DATKBA010000042.1:0-3535 GCA_035514455.1 Gaiellaceae bacterium
CCGGAACTTCATCAGGTTGAGTGAGGAGAGGTTGCACGCCGAGTCGTCGATCGACATGTACTCCGAGCACGGGTTGGAGGCGTTGATCCGGCCCGTGTTCGGGAGCGTGTGCCAGGCGTTGATCGTCGTGTCGTACTGGACGCCCGGATCGGCGCACTGCCAGGCCGCCTCGGAGATCTGCCGGAGCAGGGCTCGCGCGTCGGTCGACTCGACCACGGACCCGTCGGTGCGTGCGGTCAGGTTCCACTCCTTGCCCTCGACCGCCGCCTCCATGAAGGCGTCGGTGACGCGGACCGAGTTGTTCGCGTTTTGGTACTGGATCGAGCCCCAGTCCGGCGAGTCGAGCGACATGTCGTAGCCGGCCTGCTCGAGGACGCGCGCCTTCCGCTCCTCTTTGGCCTTGCACCAGATGAACTCCTCGATGTCGGGGTGGTCGACGTCGAGCACGACCATCTTGGCCGCGCGCCGCGTCTTCCCGCCCGACTTGATCGTCCCCGCCGAAGCGTCGGCGCCGCGCATGAAGCTGACCGGCCCGGACGCGTAACCGCCCTTCGAGAGCTGCTCCTTCGAGCTGCGCAGCTTCGAGAGGTTGAGGCCCGAGCCGGAGCCGCCGCGGAAGATCACGCCCTCCCGCCGGATCCAGTCGAGGATCGACTCCATCGAGTCCTCGATCGAGAGGATGAAGCAGGCCGAGCACTGCGGCTTCTCCTCGAAGCCGACGTTGAACCAGACGGGCGAGTTGAACGAGGCGTACTGGTTGACGAGGATCGCCTTCAGCTCGGCCTCGAACGTGTCGGCCTCCTCGTCCGTCGCGAAGTAGCCGCCGGCACGGCCCCAGCCACCGATCGTGTCGACGACGCGGCCGACCATCTGCTTGACGCTGCGCTCGCGCTCGGGAGAGCTGAGCCGCCCGCGGAAGTACTTCTGCGCGACGATGTTCGTCGCGGTCTGCGACCAGAAGCGCGGGAACTCGACGTTCCGCTGCTCGAAGGCCGGCCCGTCCTTGCCCGGGATGACCGCGTCGCGGACCTCCCACTCGATCTCGTCGAAGGGGTCGCGGCCCGGAATCGTGAAGAAGCGGCTCGGGACGACGGACGCCGTCTCGTCGACGACGACGTTCACCACCTCGTCGGGCTCCGGTGCTGCTTCCTTCGTCGGGTTCTTGATCTCTTTCGCGGTCGCCATGCTCGTCCTCTCCCTCGGCGGTGTACGGCGCTCGCAGGTCGGCTTTCTGCGGGCCTCTGAGCGGGGAGGGGACGTTAGTCCCAGCGCCGGACGGAACGCAAAAAACCGCTTGAAACAGCGGAAACCGTGCTCCTCATTGTAGCGGGAGCGGTGGGGGCGACGGGAGCGCTAGACAGCCGACGGCGGGAGCCGGCGCGCCTGGAGGCGGCGCAGGACGTAGCCGGCCGAGCCGCCCGCGACGAGCAGCAGCGCGAGGCCCGCGAGGATCAGGAGCGGGACCGGGACGGAGCTCGCGCTCTCGGTGTCGACGAGAGGCCCGGCTTCGGAGCCGCCCCCGCCGGGGTCGCCGCTGCCGCCGCCGCCGGCGCTGCCACCGGGCGTCGTCTCGGTCGGGAGGGTTTCGACCGGGTCGTCGCCGGGACCGCCGGGGGACGGGTCGGTCGTTGCCGGCGGCGCCGGCTCGCCGCGCAGCCGCGCCTGCAGCGCGCGCTGGATGTCTTCCTTCGCGCTCGAGTAGTCGCGGACGTCGCGCGGCAGGATCTCGATCGCGTCGTCGTAGCAGTGGAGCGCGTAGGTGCCGTCGACCCGGCCGTCGTCGTACCAGTCGTCGATCACCTGGCGGCCGCACGACTGGGCAGCGGTCGCAGGGGCCGCCACGACGAGCAGCGCGGCGAGGGCCGCGAGCAGGCCGAGGCTGCGGAGAGCTCTCCGGCGCGGCTGACGGGGGCTGACGGGGATCGTCACGATGGTCGGGCTCGGGGGATCGGCCCTCGAGAGGGCCAAGCTTGCAGAGTCTCCCGGACGGCATTGAGGCCCGGGTGTGCGTCAGGTAAATGGTTTGTAAGGCCGCGGGGGTACGGCGACCGGGGCCTTCCGGGCGGCATGGTAGCTTGCCGCGCGATGCGGATGCCCCGGGTGGCGGTGCCTGTCACGGCCGCGCTGCTGCTCGGAGGCCTCTTCGCGGGCGACTCGGCCTGGACGGGAATCGCCGCGCTCGCCGTCGCCGGAGGCTGGGCGGCGCTCGCGCTCGCCGGTCGCGCCCCGGTCCCGCGAGGCGGCGCGCTGCTGCTCGCCTGCCTGCTCGCGCTCGCCGCGTGGAGCGGCCTCTCCGTGCTCTGGTCGGTCGCCCCCGACCGCTCCTGGGACGAGCTGAACCGGACGCTCGTCTACACGGCCGTGCTCGCCGCCGGCCTGCTCTTCGGCGCGTCGGGAGCCGGTGCAAGCCGGCGCGCGGCCTACGTCCTCGCGGGCGCGCTCGGCGCCGCGGTCGCCTGGGCGCTCGCGGGGAAGGCGATCCCGGCCCTGTTCCCGGACGGCGACCGGGCGGCGCGACTGCGGGACCCGATCGGGTACTGGAACGCCCTGGCGCTGGCGGCGGACGCCCTGCTCGTGCTGTCGCTCGCCCTCGCCGCCGGGACGCGGCAGCGAGTGGTCCGCGCCGCCGGCGGCGCCCTCGCGGCGGCTGGCGTCGTCGCCGTCCTCCTCGCCGCCTCCCGGGCCGGGGTCGCCGCCGCCGTCGCCGGTGTCGCGCTGCTGCTCTGGCTCCGGCGGGACCGGGTCGAGACCGCGCTGCTCGCGCTCGCGGCGGTGCTGCCCGGCGCCGCCCTCGCCGGCTGGGCGTTCACGCGCGACGGGCTCGTCGAGAACGGCGTCGCGCGCGCCGACCGGGTCGCCGACGGCGCCTGGTTCGGCGTGCTGCTGCTCGTTGCGATGGGCGTCGCCGCGCTCGCGTCGCTCGAGCTCGCCCGCCGGCCGCTGCCCGCGCGCGCCCGCGCAGCCGCCGGCCGCGGCCTCGCGCTACTGGCGCTCGTAGCTGCGATCGGCGTCGGCGTTGCCGCCGCCGCGAACGCGGGTCGGATCGCCGACGAGCTCCGGGGCGGCGAGGTCACGAACGAGCCCGGCCGGCTCGGCAGCCTGAGCGCGAACAACCGGCTCGAGTGGTGGGGCGAGGCCTGGGACATCTTCGCCGCCGACCCGCTCACGGGCGCCGGCGCGAACACGTTCGAGGTCGCCCGGAAGCGCTACCGCGAAACCGCCTCCCCCGTCACGCAGCCGCACAGCGTGCCGCTCCAGTTCCTCGCCGGGACCGGGCTCGTCGGGTTGGCGCTCCTCGCGGCGCTTGCGGCGGCGGTCGCCGCGGCGGCGTTCGGCGCGCTCCGCCGGCTCGCGGGGCGCGAGCGCGAGGCCGCAGCGGCCCTTTCGCTCGTGCCGGCGCTCTGGCTCCTGCACGCGCTCGTCGACTACGACTGGGACTTCCTCGCCGTCACCGGGCCGGCGCTCTTCGCCGCGGGCGTGCTCGCGGCCGCGGGCCGGCCGCCGCGCCCGCTGTCGAGCCCGGCGGCCGCGGCCG